>CAZLDK010000001.1:0-46669 GCA_964558285.1 uncultured Spirochaetaceae bacterium
GTTCGACTCTTCGATACGGCGGGAATCCGACAACTGTCGGAGCCATCGTCCGACCGGAAGGGACGCCCCGGCATAGAGCAACGTGGTATCGAGCTCTCAGGGAGGCTCGTCGACCGGGCCGACCTGGTTATCCGCGTCTTCGATGCCCGGGAAGTGTCGGAAGCGGAAGCAGAGTCTAGGGCGCCGGCAGGTCGGGCTCCGGAGATCACGGTATACAACAAGGCGGATTTGCTGTCGGAGCCGGAATCCGATGCCCTAGGTCGCTACCCGGGGATTCCGTTGAGCGCCGTAACGCGTTCGGGCCTTCCGGAGTTGGAGACCGCCGTGTTTCAGGCCCTCGGGGATACCGAGGAGACCGGTGACGCTGTCCTGGATTCGCCGCGGCAAAAGGCGCTTCTCGAGGAGGCTGCCTACGCCCTCGAGGAAGCCCACCGGGCTCTGGCGAAGGACATAACGATAGACCTTGTCGCCGAGGACCTCCAGGCCTCTTTGGCGGCCCTGGGACAGATAACCGGCGAAATCAGCAGCTCGGATCTTTTGGACCGCATGTTTTCGAGCTTCTGCCTCGGTAAGTGACCGCCGTCGACCACCGGTCCCGTTGACCGAGACCCGGGGGCGTCTGATAATACTCAAACTGTGGGAACCACTAGCCTGAGCTCCGACTGCGACATCCTCGTCGTCGGCGGCGGCCACGCCGGAATCGAGGCGGCCCTTGCCGCCGCCCGGATGGGCGCCTCGACCCTCCTTATTACACAGAATCTCGACGCCATCGGAAAGATGTCCTGTAACCCCGCCGTCGGGGGGCTGGCCAAGGGAAACATGGTGCGGGAGATCGACGCCCTCGGTGGAGAGATGGCTCGGCTTATCGATGCTACCCAGATTCAGTATCGGACTCTCAACCGCTCCCGGGGGCCGGCGGTCCAGGCTCCCCGGGCCCAGGCGGATAAGCTCGGCTACCAGGTCGCCGCGAAGCAGGCCCTCGAAGGTCAGGGGGGATTGCGTCTCCTCCAGGACATGGTGGTCGACATCGAGCTTGACTCCTCGACGGGCAAGGCAGCGGCAGCGATGACCGAGCGGGGACGCCGGGTGGAGTGCCGGGCCATCGTCCTGACGACGGGAACCTTCCTCAACGGCCTCCTCCACATCGGCAGCTTCCAGAGCCCCGGGGGGCGCCTCGGTGAGCCCCCGTCCATTGGGGTGGACCGGGCGCTCCGACGATTCGGCATCGAGGTCGGCCGCCTTAAGACCGGTACCCCGGCCCGGGTCCTCGGCCGGAGCATCGACTTCGGTGCGATGGAGCCGCAACCGGGCGACGGCGAGACCGTGGCTTTCTCCTTCTTCGACGCCCCGCCGCCGCGGCCGAGTGTCGACTGCCACGTCACCTACACCACCGCCGAGACCCACGCTATCATCTCCCGAAATCTCGACCGATCGCCCCTCTTTGCCGGGGCCATCGTTGGAAGGGGACCTCGGTACTGCCCGTCGATCGAAGACAAGGTGGTCAAGTTCCCGGAGCGGGAGCGACACCAGGTCTTCGTCGAGCCCGAGGGGCTCGGGACCGACGAGTACTACCTGAACGGCATTTCATCGTCCCTGCCGGAGGATGTGCAGGAGGAGTATATTCACTCCATCCCTGGTCTCGAGGAGGCGATTATTCTGCGGCCGGGCTACGCCGTCGAGTACGACTACGTGAACCCCCTCCAGCTTTACCCGAGCCTCGAGACGAAGAAGGTGGCCGGGCTCTACCTCGCGGGCCAGATAAACGGGACCTCGGGGTACGAGGAGGCCGCCGGGCAGGGGCTGGTCGCGGGGATAAACGCGGCGTTGTCGATTCAGGGCCGGTCGCCGCTCATCCTCTCCCGGGCGGAGGCCTACATCGGGGTCCTGATCGACGACCTCGTTACCAAGGGCGCCGAGGAGCCCTACCGTATGTTTACCTCCAGGGCGGAGCATCGGCTCTCCCTTCGGCACGACAACGCAGACGTCCGCCTCTTCGAGAAGGGCTACGAGGTCGGTCTCCACGACGAGGGGAAGTATCGGCGCTTCGCCGCGAAGAGCGCCTGGACCGAGTCGCTATCCGGGGCCCTGGCAGAGGGTCGCCCCGATAGGCGGCAGATAGAAGAGCTATCCGCGGCCCTCGACCGGGCACCGGCGGAGTTTCACGGCCGGACCTTCCTCCAGATCCTGAAAAACCCCGGTGTCACCCTGGTGGACCTTCTTCGTGTCGCCCCGGACCTCGCGGAGCCGGCGCCGGAAGAGTGGCTCCGGTCCGTCGAGTTGACGGCAAAGTACGAAGGGTACATAGCCCGGCAGGAGCGCCGGGTGCGACAGTACGAGAAGCTCGACGAGCTGCGGATACCGAATAATCTCGACTACGACGCAGTTCTCGGCCTCTCCAACGAGGCGAAGGAGAAGCTGAAGGAGATTCGCCCCGCATCCGTCGGCCAGGCCTCCCGGATCTCCGGCATTCGAAACGCCGACACCGCAGTGTTGATGGTAGCCCTCTCCAAGCGCCGGGGATAGATGGTGCCGCAGGACGACCGCCGGCGCTTCGACGCCCTTGAGCCGACCCTCCGCGAGGGGCTTCTCCGGCTGGATCTCGATTCTTCGGATAAGACCGTGTCGACCCTCCTCGATTTTCTCGCCGAGCTCGCGCTCTGGAACCGCCGGTACAGCCTGATCCGGGGGACGCCGGAGGATCTGGTCCTTCGGCACGTTCTCGATAGCGTGGCACCGATCGCGACTATCCGCCGGGAGCTGGAAGCGGCCTCTTGGGGCCACTCGGTCCCGGCCCTTCTCGACCTCGGGACCGGCGCCGGCTTTCCCGGAGTTCCCCTTTGTGTCGCCGGCGGTCTCCGCGTGACGCTCCTCGACCGCTCGGAGCGCGCTACCACCTTTCTCCGAGCCGCTATTGCCCGCCTTCGTCTGGAGTGTTGCCCGGTGGTAACCGGGGACGCGACTGCCGTCGACGACCGATTTCCCCTGGTGGTAACCCGGGCCCTTTCCCCCGGCGGTGAAGAAGGCCTCCGTCGGGCGGCACGGCTTCTCGATCCCGGAGGTCGGGTAGTCGTCTACGCGGGCACGAGAGAGTCGGCTGAAGCATGGGCCGCGGCGGCCGGCGGGCTCTTCGCCTCGGCTTTGATCGAGTCGGTCGCGGTTCCCTTTCTCGACGCGCCGCGACACGTCGTCGTGCTCTCCGGTCCGGGTTAGGTCGCCCGATTGAGCACTTTGACCAACTCGTTCTTGTCGATTAGGTCGATCAGCCGGGCCTCGACGAACTGGTGGGCGCCTTCGGAGAACTCTCCGGCGCTGATGCAGAACCCTCGACCAGCCTTAAGGTCCTTGACCCGTCCGTGAAAATCCCGGAGGAGGAGCTCTCCGACTTGGCCGGTTGTGCGGATATACCGGAAGAGAATGGTGTCGACCCATTGGTTGGTCTCGATCTCGGCGAGGACGTCGGCGTACTCGTTCTTCCCGACGGAGATGTCGACGATCTTGACCCGGGAGCCCTTGAAAAAGTTCATGGTAACCCGGCGACAGAGGGAGACGAATTCCGACGGGGGCGAGATAAGAAAGACCTGAAGGTTCTTGTTGGTATTGAGCTCCCGGAAGCGATGGAGCTGTTGGTTGACGTCCTTGTAGTTCGGTCGAGCCTGCTGGATCTGCTCCAGGAGGGGGAGCGCCTTCGCGATCTGTTGCGTCTTAGCGTAGGCAGCGGCCAGTCGGTATCGAAGCTCCACCGCGATGTCCGGCGGCACGTTCTCGTGTCGAAGACCCAGCTCCAAGTCGGTTTGCGCTTTTTCGTACTGATGATTCTTGAGATGAATCGACCCGGACATGAGGGTGGAACGGGGACCGAAGACAGGGTCTGCCCGGAGATGGGAGAAGATCTTGGTCGCTTGGTCGTTCTGTCCTAGCTCGTAGTAGGCTTGCGCCACTACGAAGACGGCCTCTTTGTCGTCTGGTTGGGCGTCGATGTAGCGTCGCAGGAGTGCCAAGGCGTCGCTGAACTTCTTGACTCGGTAGAGGGAGTGGGCGAGGTACTTCATCGTCGGGAGGTGCTCCGGGGCCAACTCCCTCGCCGCACGGAGGTAGGCCATCGCCTTTTCGAAGTTCTTTCGCTTGAACTCCAGAAAGCCGAGGTTGTAATTCAGCTCGAAGCCTTCGGTGCTCTTCGACCGGGATACCGCAAGCGCCTTGTAGGCCTCTTCGAGCTGGTTAAGTTGGATGGCCGCGAGGCCGTACCGAAGGTTGACCGTGTACTCGTCTATCTCCGGATTGGTCGCACAGAGGTTGGCGAGAACTCCGTAGGTCCGGAGCGCTTTCTCCCAGGATTTCTCGTCGAAGTAGGCGTCCGCGAGGATCCTGAGGGCCCCGTGGTCCTTCGGGTTCTGGGCAAGGGCTCGGTTGGCCTCTTTTTTGAGCTGCTCCCGGGACTTACTCGATTGGGAGCGGTTCTTTTTCTCTTTGTCCTTTCCCCGGGATAAGAGAAAAACAAAGCCGGCAAGAACGGCAACGCCGAGAACCAACAGCGCGATGGCGGGTATCGGACCGAGGGACATGCGCTATTATCACGCCGTATTGCAGCAAAGTCAATAATGCCTAATTTGTGAACTGCCTCCGTTGACACAAAGGGGGGAAGGCACTACGCTGATTCTGCGAGGGAAGTGCCAGTGGAAGATGCCACTATTGGAATAAGGATAGCCGACGGCAGTTTCGTGCCGGTGTTGGACCGCTCCTTTCAAGGGAAGCGGCGGCTCGTGTTGACAACGGTGCGGGATGACCAAGAGAGCGTCCAGATCGATCTCTTTCAGGGTACCGGAGAAAGGCTCGAGGGTCCCGAATACATCGGAAGCTTAGTAGTCGAGAATATCTCACCCGCTCCGAAGGGTGCTCCAGAGGTAAACCTGCTCCTGGGCATCGACGACGCCGGGAATCTAAACGCGACCGCCACCGACTCCTCCAGCGGGGAGTATCAGAGTCTGTCGGTGAGCCTTTCATCCCTCGACGCCGGCGGGAGTGACCTCCCCGATTTCGCCCTCGAAGAGCCGGTTATCGACGACGATTTCGACTTTAGCTTTTCGGAGACCGCGGATGCACCCGAAGAGTTCGGCGGTGAAGAGATTTCCAATGATGACGCGAGCCCCTTCGAAGAAGCGTCATTCGAAGAAGAGTCCTTCGACGAAGAGTCCTTCGAAGAAGAGCCTGCGGAACAAGATTCCTTCGGGGGCGGCTTTAATTCGAATGTTGCCGAGTCCCTCGATGACTCTTTCGCCGAGACCTCCGGGGTAGAGGCGCCGGGGCGTCGAAAGCTGCACGGACTGCTCTTTGCGGGGTTCATCCTTCTCTCTCTCGCCGCCCTCGCCCTGCTTACCTACTTTATCTTCCGTGCCTTGAGGGGCCCGGAGCTTCCCACCCTCGAGGCGCAGCTTTTCCGGCCGGATGGTTTTCTCAGAAGCTATCTTCTCCTTGGGGTCCCCGTTTGGTTGAGGCGATCAAGCCTACGATAGCCCTCAAGGTCTGCCTCCTTCTCCTCGTTGCGACTACCGGGTGTGCCCGGGGGCAGGTCTGGGGGATGGAGACGGAGCTTCTGGCCGAGCGTCTTCGCAACGGCAACTACGAGCTGTTGCAGCACCTCGATTTCGACGACCTCGAGGTCTCCCACGCGAAACGCCTCGGCGACGGTGCTCTGTTCTACCTCTCGGAAGTCTATTCGGACCTGGAATTGCCCGAAAGCCGCCGGCGCTTCTTGGAAGCCTCCATCCGTCTCGAAGAGGACCCCTGGCGTCGGGAAGCCGCAGTCCGTCTTCTGGCCTACTATAGAGGCCGAGGAATGTACCGACGGCAGGGGGAGCTATCCGAATCCCTGCTTCGTGACTATCCCGGCTGGGGCGAGCTTGCCTTCTATTATCTCGAAGCCCTCTACGAGCAGGAGCGTTTCGAGGACTTCCGGGAGGCCTTCTCGGAGCTCCCTCTCGACGATGTCGACCCGGGATCCTCCTTTCCGAACCCCCGGCAGGATCTGCTTCTCTGGGACGCAGTCTCCCGGCATCGCCTGGACGACCGCAGCTTCGGTGAGCCCATTCTCCGACTCTTCCGAGAGTACCGCGCCTCGTCTCACCACATCCGTATCTACCGATACCTGCAGCACCGAGGTCTTCTTGAGACCGTGTTCGGACCCGAGGAGAGATTCTGGATCGAGTTTCGCATGGCCGCCGCGGTAGAAGACCGGGCGCTGATCGAGACCTTGGTGTACTCCTTGGAAGAAGAGAACCGTCTCGGTTTCTTCGGCGAGGCCACCGCGGTAGAAGACTACCTGACTCGAATGCTTTCAGACCGGGGCGATGTGGGAACCCTCTCGGCCTTTCTCTCCGAAGGGATCGAGGCCCTCTCGGCGGCGGGAGGAGTGGGTAATCTTTCGGCACTTCGACGGGGCCTCATCGAAACGGCCGATCGCTCCGGGGATTACCGGGCGGCGATGGAGCAGTTCTCGCTACTGGTAACCGAGGCGCCTCTCCGGCAGAGGAATAGCCTTCTCGGAACCCGGGTCGCTACGCTGACCGAGAGAAACCCCGGAGACGCTCTGAAGCTTTTGGAAACATACGCCGGGCCGGAGCCGGATTCGTGGTTTCTCCGGCGCGCCATCGAGGAGCTTACGACCGAGCTTCTTCGACGGCAGAGTTGGTCGGACCTCGGGCGCCTCTACGAGGTTGCCCGGGCCAACCGGTACGAGGCCGCCGCTGCCCGTCTAGGGGTAATTCTCTCCCAGGGTCCCGAGGGCCGGAGCCTCGAAGCGCGTAGCCGCCTCGAGGCGGCTCGGGCCCAGACAGCGGATTCCTACTATCGGTTGATGGCGGCACTCCTACTTGGAGGCGACGGTCGGCAGGAGATAGTAACGCATCCGGAGGCGCCCCGGACCGCCTCCGAGGATACGCCTCCCTCGACGACCCGGGCCTACATCGCCGGCTATCTCGACTACGGCCTCGTCGAGGGTGCCTTCGACGCCTTGCAGGCGCGTTGGGACTCGGTTGCCGGGGAAGATGCCGCGATGGTAGCCCGGCACCTTGCCCGAGAGGGGCGCTACTACGAGTCGATGCGTATCGCCGAGCGGCTTCGACGGGAGGGTGCGCCGCCGGCTGCCGAGGATCTCCAGGAATTGCGGTACCCCCGGGCCTTCGCACCCCTTCTCGAGAGCGTTTCCCGGGATTACGGGCTGCCGATCTGGTTTTGGTACGCCCTGGTCCGAGAGGAGAGCTACTTCTCACCGGCTATAGAATCGTACGCCGGGGCAGTCGGGCTGGCCCAGTTGATGCCGGCCACCGCCGCCGAAGTGGCCGACCGGGAGGGAATAAAGGCTCCCGACCTTACCAATCCCGAGACCAATCTTCGTCTCGGCGCTTCCTACCTCTCCCGTCTCTTCGATCGCTTCGACGAACCGGCCTACGCGATTATGGCGTACAACGGTGGTCAGGGACGGCTGCGTCGATGGCTTGCCGCGACCGATCAGCCCTCGGTCCTTCTCTTTCACGAGGCGATTCCGTACTACGAGACCAGACACTACCTTCGGAAGATTGCGGTTACGGCGGCGGGGTACGCGCTGCTCTACGACGGGCGTAGCCCTCGAGACACCCTCAGTAGCATCTTCCCGGAGATAGAGGCCCTCGGGGGAGACTCATGACGATCCTTCAGGCAGCGGTTCTCGGACTGGTGCAGGGGCTCACGGAGTTCTTGCCGGTCTCGAGCTCGGGCCACCTTGCAGTCGGGAAGATTCTCTTCGGTTTGGAAGGGGTCCCCGTTCTTTTCGACGTTCTTCTCCACATCGCCACCCTGATAGTGGTGGTCTACGTGTTCCGAGACCGTATCGGCGCGATTGTCGCCGCCCTTGTACGCCTCGCTGCTCGTCGGCCCCGGAAGGAGACGGATGCCGAGCAGCTCCGACTGGTCGTCTGGATCCTGTTGGCGACCGTCGTAACGGTGATAGTCGCCCTGCCCGTGGCGGAGCTCGACGCCGGGGCCCGGCCGCGTTTGGTAGGGGCCTTCTTTCTCTTTACCGCGATCGTACTGCTGAGTACGCTTACGGCGCCGGAGGGAGGGCTCATTTCCGAGATGGGGCCGCACCAAGCGGTCATCGTCGGCCTTGCCCAGGGCCTCGGGGTGTTTCCCGGGGTTTCCCGGTCGGGCATTACCATTTCCGTCGCGCGACACGCAGGGCTCTCCCGGGGCGACGCCGGGGAGTTCGCCTTCTTGATATCGATTCCCGCCATTCTCGGCGCCCTGGTTTTGACGCTTCGGGATCTCGGGGACCTCGGACGGTCGGTGGGCCTTCTTCCCCTTTCGGTAGGTTTTCTCGTCGCCCTTCTCTCCGGTTTTCTGGCGCTCTCCCTCCTCCTGCGAATAATTCGATCCGGCCGGCTGTACCTCTTTGCCATCTACCTGGTGCCCCTCGGCACCGCCGTCATTCTGTTGCTCGGCTAGGTTTCAGAGGCGCTCCTCTTCCGCCGATACAGGTAGTAACGATGACTACTACCTCGGAAAAGACATCATCCCTGCCGATCGTTCTCCTTGTTTTCGGGATACTCATTCTGCTCTCGATTGGATTTGCAGCTTTCCGGCCCGCCACTCCTTCCTTCGTGCTGGCCGTTCTTTCGATTCCAGGTCGCTTCTTGGCGAAGACCTTTCACCTGGCTTCCCTCTTCGTCCCGGCTTACTTTCTGGTCGCCGCTCTTCACTCGACCCGGAAGCCCTTTCCTTGGCGGAGGTTTGGGTACCTTCAGCTGTTGATTCTGACCTTTCTCTTCTCCGCGGTGGCGCTTCGACTTTTCGCAGCGGGCCCGAACGGTGCTGACCTGGTGGCGTCTCCCCTCCTCGAATGGGTCGCCCGGCACTTCTCGAGGATCGGGGGAGGAATCCTCTCGGCAACCCTTGGGCTTGTAGCAGCTGTTGTGCCCCTTCTGGTTACTCGACGACGTCCGGCTTTCGCTCTGGCGCTTCCGGCTCCGGTTGCCGCGCCGGTTTCGGCAAGGGAGCAAGAGAGCAGTGGCCGAGCCGATACAGACAACGCCGAGGCCGACCGAATCGATGCCGACAGCGTCGGCACCGACCGCTACCTCGCGGTAGCGACCCGGCCTTCCACCGAGGACGCCGACCTCGACCAGCTTGAAGAGGAGCTTGAAGAGCAGCTCGAAGAACCCGACTCAAGCTCCCCCTTCGAGCTCGATTTTATGCCGAGGGAGGACACCTCCGAGACGGAGGAGCCGCTGGTCGTTCGGTTCCGCAGCGGGCGCTTCTCCAGCGACGTCGAGAACGACCTACCGGAGACCGCCGAGCTCTCGGAACAGCTCCCGGAGCCCCGGACCCGCAGGAACTCTCCCCGGCGCCGGGGCTACAACGTACCGGTAGACGGAATTCTGAGCGACTACGGTGCCGCGCCGTACTGGGAGATTGACGACGAGACACGACACGCCGCCGAGGTACTCCGGGTAACCCTCGAAGAGTTTCAGATACAAGCGGAGGTTACCGGTATTCGCAAGGGTCCCGTCATCACGATGTTCGAGATTCTTCCGGCCCCGGGGGTCAAGCTCGCAAAGATTACGAACTTGGCGGACAACATCGCCCTGCGACTCGCCGCTTCGTCGGTCCGGATCGTGGCCCCGATCCCCGGAAAACACGCCGTCGGTATCGAGATACCGAATAAGACCCGACACATCGTGGCCTTCGGGGAGCTCGTCCGGGAAAAGGGCTTTACCGCCTCGACCGCCGGGATTCCCCTCGCGCTGGGAAAAGAGATTCCCGGCGACAGTCGGATGGTCGACCTGACAAAGATGCCCCACCTTTTGATCGCCGGAGCGACCGGATCGGGAAAGTCCGTCTGCGTCAACTCGATTATCTGCTCGATCCTCTACCGGTGTACCCCGGAACAGGTCAAGATGATCCTGATCGACCCGAAGATCGTGGAGCTAAAGTTTTACAACGACATACCCCATCTTTTGACCCCGGTAATAACCGACCCGAAGCGAGCCTTCCAGGCCATACAGTACTGCATCTACGAGATGGAGCGACGCTACAACCTGCTGGACGCTCTCGGTGTCCGGGATGTCCGTTCCTACAACGCCAAGATAGTCCGAGAGCGAATAGCCACCGAACCCTTACCCTACCTTGTGGTCGTGGTCGACGAGTTCGCGGACCTGATGGCGACCTCGGGAAAAGAGCTCGAGACGACCCTGGCGCGCCTCGCGGCGATGTCCCGGGCGGTAGGAATACATCTCGTTCTCGCTACCCAACGTCCGTCGACGGACGTCATTACCGGGCTTATCAAGGCGAACATTCCCTCTCGAATCGCCTTTATGGTCTCGAGCAAGGTCGACTCCCGCATAATCATCGACACCGTCGGAGCTGAGAAGCTGTTGGGGCAGGGTGATATGCTATTCGTCTCCGCCACGGATCCCTTTCCGCTGCGTCTCCAGGGGGCCTTTCTGTCGGAGGAGGAGGTCGAACGCATCGTCGCCCATGTGCGGACCCTCGGAGAACCGGACTACATCGACGAAGAGATATTCGACACCGACGAAGACGACCCGGAGCTCCAGGGGGAACTGGAAGACCCCTTGATGGAGGAAGCGATCGAGGTGGTCGTCGCGAGCCGAAAGGCCTCGGCGTCCTACCTACAGCGGCGTCTGAAGGTGGGGTACAACCGGGCGGCCCGGATGGTCGAAGAGATGGAGCGCCTCGGTATCGTCGGTCCCCAGAACGGAAGCAAGCCCCGGGATGTCATCGGCCACGCCGAAGGACTCTGACCGCCTCCACCAAGTCCGCGATACTTCTAACCGTCCCGGCGACCTCGGCCCCGCCTTCCCTGGGAGCGGAAGCCCAGGCCCGCACCCCGCGGTGCACCTCGTAGCGCCACTCGTAGCTACCTCCGGACGTCGGGTTACGCTTTCGGGAGACCGAGACCGCCACGAGGGGCGCCGATGCGTCGGCCCCGGGGTCCCCGGCGGTCGACCCCGGGGACCCTGGGGAGGCAGCGGCAGCTTCCCGGCCGCCGACTCTAGAGAGACCCCGGCGGGTCCAGGTTGCCTCCTCCTCCTCCCCTGCGACCTGGAACCAGAAGCGCGGTGCTCCCTCCCTCTCGGAGGGCTGGGGATCCAGCAGAAACGCCCGGGTGACGACGCCCTCCATAGCCATGTCCTCCGGCGCCCCTATTCTCAGCATTCCCTCCGATGGATCGATCAGCCAGAGCGTATCGGCGGTATCCATGGTTTCGGCGATATCCTGGGTAGCGAGTACCACTGCCATTCCTTCGAGACACCGGCGCTTGAGCTCCGAGAGGACTCGCCGTTTCCACCGGGCATCGAGAAAGGCCAGGGCTTCGTCCAACACCAACAGAGGCGCCCGTTGGACGAGCCCCCGGGCAAGGTGGGCTCGGCGCCGTTCGCCGTCGCTCAGGTGCCCGAGTCGGCGGTGACGCAGACCACCGAGCTCCAGACGGGAGAGCTCCTCTTCGACGATGGTGCGGTCGAGGGCCGAGAGCTTTCCCCGGCGACCGGTGTAGGGGTGTCGACCGAGGGCGACGAGGTCGTAGACAGTTACCACGGGGGAAAGGGACGAGGCGGCAAAGACAGCCGAGAGGTGGTGTCCCCGGAGAGCGATCGGAAGGCTCTCGACGGGGGTATCCCCAAGGAGAATCCGACCGCTTCGCGGAGGTACCAGGCCTGTCAGGGTGCGGAGGAGGGTGCTCTTCCCGGCGCCGTTTGGCCCCAGAAGAGAGACGAACCGTCCGGGGAGAACCTCCAACGCTCCACAGGAGAAGAGCAGGGGACCCCGGGGCACTGCGATTTCGGCGTGGGAAACGCTTAGAAGCGGTTTCATCCCTCGCTGTCCCCGAGTCCGAAGAGAATGGAGGCGATTATCGGAATCCCTAGAAGCGAGAGTACCGCGTTGAGGGGAAGCCTTCCGTCCCTTCCGGGGAGGGAGGATACGACCTCCGCCGAAAGCGCCAGGCCGGCGCCGAAAAGGAGGCAGTAGACCAAAAGGACCCGGTGCCGCGAGCTCCGGGCCGTCCACCGGGCCAGGTGCGGCGCCGCGATACCGATAAAGGCCAGGGGACCGCAGAACGCGGTAGCGCCCCCGGCCAGAAGGGCGGCCGCCAGAAATGTGGTTACCCGGAGCCCCCGTAGCGACACGCCGAGGAGAGTCGCCTCCTCGGCGCCGAGGTAGAGGGCGTCGAGCCGTTTCGCGTTGAGCACGGAGATGAGGACCCCGGCGCCGGTTATGACGGCGAGGATGACGATGTCGCCGTAGTCGGTGCGTCCAAAGCTCCCGAAGGTCCAGGAGACGAAGGCCGACAGCTCCCGGGGTCCTGCAAGCTGCAGTGCCAGGGTGACGACGGCGGCGAAGCCGTAACCCATCAACACACCGAAGATCGTCAGCTTGAGGATGCTCCCGACCCGAGCGGCGAGAAGAAGCAGCAGTACGAGGGCGACTCCGGAGCCGGCGGAGGCGGCGAGGGTTGCACCGAAGGGAGAAACCGCGAACGCGGGGACCAGGAGCGCAAGAATCGCAACCCCGGCGGTCGCGGCGGCGTTTACCCCGAGGACGAAGGGACCCGCCAACGGGTTTCCCAGGAGGGTCTGCATTCCGAGTCCGGCTACGGCCAAGGCGCCCCCGGCCAAGAGCGCCGTGAGAGCACGGGGCAGACGCCCCTGGAGGATGATCCGCCCGGCCGTAGTCTCGCCCGAGACGTCGAGGAGGCCCGCCAGAGCGTCACCGATCGGGATGCTCACGGAGCCGGAGAAGAGGACGAGAGCGAAGAGGGCAATGACCGTGACCGTGGCGGCCCACGGCAAAAGGCTTCTCGGCACCTGTACCTACTCCAACCGCCGGTAGTAGTAGAGCTCCCAGTCCGGGAGGAGCTCCGGATGCAAGATGGCAACCAGGTCCCGAAGGACCCGGTTGGGGTAGAGGTAGCCCGACTCAAAGATGTCCCAGGCTCCTTCCGGAGAGATGCGCCCGGTAGGCCCGTAGACCCTTCCGGTCCGGAAGGCCTCCACCTCCGGCGCGAGCCGCACGTTCCGTCGGAGATCCGCCAAGGAGAGCGCGCTCCCCGGGTTGAACCAATACTGGGCCCCGGTACCTCCCTCGAGGATCACCTCCGGGTCGAGGAGTGCGACCCCGATACCCTCGGGAGAGAGGACGGGGGTTCCCCCGGCGTCCCGAACAAAGCGTACCGCGTGGCTCTCGCGCCGAGGAATCGGCCAGACATCCCCTAGGGGTGCGTTCAGTAGCACCGTGGGAAGGGTGCCGGAGCTGGGCCCGGGGCCTCCGGAGAGCCGTGCCGCTACCTCGAGGTAGTCCCGACTCACCTCCGAGAAGACGGCTTCGGCCCGGTCTTCCTCCCCGAGAAGGACCCCCAGAAGGAGAATCCACTCGGCCCGCCCGAGGGGATGCTCCTCGAGGTAGTCCCTGCTGTAGATGACCGGTATGCCGAACCGCCTTTCAAGCCGGCGACGAGCGGGTGGGGGCAGGGCGTCGGGGTAGGCGATAACCAGATCTGCTTCGGCGGCGACGACCGCTTCGAGGTCGACGGTGTCCCCGCTGCCTACTGCCGCGACGGTTCCGTCTTCGAGGCGGCGGTGCACCCGCCGGGAGTAGAACCAGTGGCCCCGGGAAACCGCCGCCACGGCGTCGAGGGAGTCCAGAGCCTCGAAGGCCGGTGCGTAGCTACTCGAGAGGATGACGACCCGGCGCAGGGGTGGTGAGATGTCTCTGCCGAGGACGTAGAGATCCTCCGGGACCCCGAGGCCGCTGTTCCCGACGACTACCGATCGGCCTTTCGGCGTGTTCTCGATGCGAAAGAAGCGGGCCCATCCCGGCGACTCGGTGTCGGTCTCGGCAGGAAGCGCACCGATGACGGCAAAGAGAAAAACGGTGCCGAGGAGCGCGACGGATTTCAGGCGCGGGCGAGACTGGGGGTAACTGCGTTCTTTTTGAGCGCGGCGCGAATGGCTTCGAATGATGGCTCGTTTCCTTCGTAGAGAGTGTAGCGGTTTCCGATGTCGGGAAGGTAGTGGGCATCGGAATCGGAAATAACGGGGAGTCTTCCCGGAGGGGGCGTCGCCGGAAGCCGAGTCGACTCCACGGCGCTGAAGGGAAGGTCCGGCACGAATCCTAGCTGGGAGCCGAGGCTGAACGCGGTTCGGTTGATGTGAGCCGGAATCGACAGGCCCCCGAGGTCGAGGGTCTTATCGACAATCTCGTCGATACTAAGAAACGAGGCGCTCAACAGAAAGAACTCCACCTCTTCCACGACATAGTCGTCTTCGTCGACGACGACCTGGTCACCGAATCGCTTCGGGTCGTTTTCTACCCGAGGAAAGTTCTCGGCGACGAAACGACCCATCGCCAAGGCTTCGGAAACCGTGCCGAAGAGGGCCAGTACATGGACCTCCTCCCGGGTGGTTATCTCCAGGCCGTAGCAGGAGGCGATGCCCTCCCGGCGGCACGCCGCCTCGAAGGCCGGGCAGTTTAGCGCGGTGTTGTGGTCGGTTAAGGCGAGCATGTCCAGGCCGACCTCTCGGCCGCGACGAGCGATTGCCGCCGGGGAGTTGTCCCAGTCACCGCAGGGGCTCAGACAGGAGTGGATATGGAGATCGGCGCGGAAGCCGTCCATCACCTCGTCCGGTACCTATCCGGAGGGTGCAAGGGCGGTGTAGATTTCCCCGGACACCTGAAACTGATTCTTCTCCGTCGTAAAAACCGCTATCTGCTCCTTACGGGCCGCCTCGATCATCTCTTCCGGGAGGGGACGGCTATTGCAGATGACGAGGGCCCCGAGATTGGTCATGGACGCCACGGCGACCGTGTTCTTGTGGGCCTGGATGGTGATTAATGCCGCACCGTCCGGCGCGTTCGCCATCACGTCGCTTAAAAGGTCGGAGGTATATCCATCGGCTATCTCGCGATCGTCAAAGCTATCCTGCACAAGCTGGTAGCCGAGGAGGTCGGTAAGTTCGCTAATCTTCACGTCTCTTCTCCTTCATCATGGCAGTGAAGGTACACGGCGACACGAACCACCGTTCCTTCGGGGCTGCTTTCTATCGAGAACTCATCTGATACTCTTCGAGCGTTCGGGAGGCCCATGCCGGCGCCGAAACCGAGGGAGCGCACCCAGTCGGTGGCCGTCGAGAAGCCCTCGACCATCGCTTCCTCCACGTCGGGAATTCCCGGGCCGGTGTCTTTCGCTGTAACCCGGGCAGTCTTCCCTTCGAGGGAAAAAACGATGCGGCCTCCTTGAGAATGGACGACCTGGTTCATTTCGAGCTCGTAGGTCGCTACGGCGATCCGTCGGATCGTCTTGGCGTTGCACCCCCGCTCTTTCAGGATCCGTTTTATCTCCGCCGACGGCTTGCCGGCGTTCTCGAAGTCGAACTTCCATGTGGTGAACTCGAGGTGCACATCCCCTGGGGCGGCACCGACTGCCTCCGTCCTGGTCTGTTCTTCGAGGCGCTCAACCTGCTTGTTGATTTCCACCAAGAGGGCGGTTATGACATCCCTGCTCGTCAGAATCCCGACGAGTTCTTTGTGCTTGTTGAGAATAGGAAACCGCCCGAAACGGTATTTCTCGATGTAGGAGATCGCGAAGCTGATCGGCATGTCGTCTTCCAGGACGATGAGGTTTCGGGTCATGTGGTCTTCCGCGGGGT
The DNA here is from genome assembly GCA_964558285.1 of uncultured Spirochaetaceae bacterium. Taxonomy (GTDB): domain Bacteria; phylum Spirochaetota; class Spirochaetia; order DSM-27196; family PWMO01; genus CAYPUT01. The sequence continues at coordinate 15,696 of CAZLDK010000001.1, forward strand.
CGTCTATGTACCCCCCTTCCATCGCCCGAATAATGTCGTCCATGCTGATCATTCCGAAAAGCCGTTTGCCCTCGGCGATGGGTATGCCGGTAATCGATTTTTCTTTCATCGTCTTCTGGAGGTCCCGAAGCGGGGCACGACGCTCCGCCGTTTCCACGGAGCTCGTCATGACGTCCCGGACCCGAAGGCGGTAGATAAGCTCGACGACGTACGACGGAGAATCGTCGGCGTTGATGGGAATGGTCGAGCCGGGCATTAGGTTAGGGTGCCCTCTTGCGCCGCCCGTACCAGATAGAAGAGAATCTCCAGCTCCAACCCGATGTTTACGTGATGGACGACGCATCCCTCTGCGAGCTTAGGGTCCGGGCACTTGAGGGGGACCGAGGTAAAGTTCAAAAACCCCCGGACCCCCGCTTCCACGAGGCGGTCGAAGACCTCCTGAGCGTTCTCGTCGGGGACCGTCAGAACCGCGACCTCGACCTTTTGGGCCCGTACTATCTTCTTGAGCTCCGAGATGTGGTAGATCGGGACCGGAGCCGTATGATCAACCTTCTCCTTCTCTACGTCAAAGCCGGCGACGATCCGGAGATCCTCTTTTTCTAAGGCCTTGTTCTGAAGAATGGCTGTTCCCATCCTGCCGCAGCCGACGAGGATCGCCTCCTGGGGCTCCTTCTTACCGAGAATCTGGGTTATCTCGGCGATCAGGTAGTCTATCTCGTAGCCGCCCCGTTTGTTGCCGCCGATACTTATCGCGGAAAAGTCCTTGCGAACCACCGCGGCGCTTACGCCGACAGCGTCTCCGAGATTGTTGGAGAACACCTTGGCGAACCCGAGGGACCGCAATTGCCGGAGAACTCTGAGGTAGCGAGTTAGACGAGAGATAAGCGGCTTAGACCAAATCATATGCACCCTGTTTCACAAAACTAATAGAACAATGCGTATTATTGTGAAGTTAGTCAACCCAAACATCATTCCTTAGTGAAATAAGAGTGATTGATCCAATAGATGTGCCTTGGGGCTTGTTAATGGGGCGGTATCATGGTACATTAGCCAAAATCGCTCACTAACAAGTCTTGGGGGTTATTATGGCCGGCGTTATTGCGCAAGAAGTAGGCCTGCCGGAGGAGATTGTCTCCTTCGTCGAAGAATGGCGCGACAAGCCTGGGAATCTCATCATGATCCTTCACCGGGTCCAGGAGCACTACGGTTTCGTCCCCAGAGAGGTCGCTCTCGAACTGTCGAAGCTCATCGGGACACCTCTGGCAAAGATCTACGGCGTCCTGACGTTCTATCACTTTTTTAAGCTGACGAAGCCGGGAAAGAATCGGGTGTCGGTCTGCATGGGGACCGCGTGCTACCTGAAGGGTGGCAACGACCTTATTCAAGAGATCGAGAACCTTATCGGCATCGGCGTCGGCGGAACCACCGAGGACGACGAGTTCTCGATGGAGTCGGTCCGGTGCGTCGGTTGTTGCGGCCTTGCCCCGGTGGTTACCGTCAACGGGGACGTCTACGGAAAGCTGAAAAAAGAGAAGCTACCGGAGATCCTCGCGAAGTACCGGGGAAAGTAGCGGTGCACGCGACGCTCTGCGATTTCGTCCATGACATCGCCTTGAACTCCCTCGAAGCCGGGTCGCCGGTGACCGAAGTACGCATCCACGAGAGCGACGCCGAGTTTGGTGCCGCGATCGAGGACGAAGGGCGGGGAATGGACGTGGCGGAGCTCGAGGCCGCCCGGGACCCCTTCGTAACCGCCCCGGGAAAACATCCAAGCCGGTCGGTTGGATTGGGCCTCTCTTTTCTGCACCAGTTGATCGACCAGACCGAGGGGCGGCTCGATATCGCCTCGGAGCCCGGAAAGGGTACTTCGGTGCGATTCGTCGTTCCGGTCGAGCATTTCGACTGCCCGCCGGTCGGAGACGTGCCGGGCCTAGCCTTCTCGCTGATGTGCTACCCCGGAGATTACGAACTCGTTTTTTCCCGAACGCTTGTTCGGGAAAAGAACCGCGACTATACGGTTCGCCGGTCGGAGCTCAAAGAGGCTCTCGGTGACCTCGATAGCGTGGCCTCCCTCGGGCTCCTGAAGGAGTTTCTCCGGGGAGAGGAATCATCACTTTTTGCACTGGAGGTGTGATGTGGGACGAATGACCCTTGCCGAGCTAAAGAAGATGCGCGCAGAAAAGCGCCAAGAACTCGATATGAGGGACGCGGACAACAAGACGGTTCAGGTCGTTGTCGGAATGGGGACCAGCGGGATCGCCGCCGGCGCCAAGGAAACCCTCGCGGCCTTTCTAGACGAGCTGGAAACCCACGGTCTTACGAACGTCGCGGTGCGACAGACCGGGAGTTTGGGGCTCGACCACGCAGAACCCACCGTCGAAGTGCATATGCAGGAGATGCCGAACGTCATCTACGGAAAGGTGAGCCCCGAGGTCGCCCGGAAGATTGTTCGGAAGCACATCCTCTCGAAAGAGCTGCTGAGTGATCACATCTTTGACCGACCCGCGGCGGACATCGTCGAAGGCACCGGCGAGAAGTAGGAGTTATACATGGCGTTTAAGCAGTACATTTTGGTCTGCGGCGGGACCGGCTGTGTCTCCAGCTCCGCAGACGACATCTTCAAGAACCTTATTCGAGAGGCAGAGACTCAAGGCGTCGACAAGGACGTTCAGATCGTAAAGACCGGCTGCTTCGGTTTTTGTGAGAAAGGTCCCATCGTCAAGGTGCTCCCGGAAGAGTCCTTCTACGTCGAGGTGAAGCCCGAAGACGCGAAGGAGATTATCTCCGAGCAGGTTGTTAAGGGCCGCCCGGTCAAGCGACTCCTCTACCACGAAGCCGACAGCAAAGAGTTTGCCCGGATAGACGAGATGAGCTTCTACCAGAAGCAGTTCCGGGTCGTCTTGAGAAACTGCGGGTTCATCAACCCGGAGAACATGGACGAATACATCGCCCGGGACGGCTACGTCGCCCTCGAGCGGGTCCTCTTCGAGTTTAGCGCCGAAGAGACGATCGAAGAGCTCAAGACATCGGGGCTCCGGGGCCGAGGTGGCGCCGGTTTTCCGACCTGGATGAAGTGGAACTTTACCCGGCAAGTCGAGAGCGACCAGAAATACGTCGTCTGTAACGCAGACGAAGGGGATCCCGGGGCCTACATGGACCGAAGCGTCCTCGAAGGGGACCCGCATTCGGTTCTCGAAGCGATGACCATCGCCGGTAAGACCATCGGCGCCAACCAAGGCTACATCTACGTCCGAGCCGAGTACCCCTTGGCGATCCATCGCCTCGAGGTTGCCATAAAGCAGGCCACCGACGCGGGGCTCCTAGGGGACAACATCCTCGGCACCGACTTCTCCTTTCATATTGAGCTCCGGCTCGGAGCCGGGGCCTTTGTCTGCGGGGAAGAGACGGCGCTTCTCGCCTCCATCGAGGGGGAACGGGGCATGCCGAAGCCACGGCCTCCCTTTCCGTCGGTAAAGGGCCTCTGGGGTCAGCCGACGGTTATCAACAACGTCGAGACCCTGGCCAACATTCCGGTCATTCTTTCCCGGGGCGGTGAATGGTTCGCCAAGATCGGCACCGAGAAGTCCAAGGGAACCAAGGTCTTTGCCCTGACGGGGAAGATCAGTAACTCCGGGCTTATTGAAGTGCCGATGGGGACCCCCCTCCGGGACATCATCTACAGCATCGGCGGCGGTATTCCCGACGGCAAAGCCTTTAAGGCGGTGCAGACAGGCGGTCCCTCCGGGGGCGTCATTACCGCCGACTACATCGATACACCGATCGACTACGAGCACCTTCAGGAGCTCGGTTCGATTATGGGTTCCGGCGGCATGATCGTCATGGACGAAGATGACTGTATCGTCGATGTCGCCAAGTTCTATCTGGACTTTACCGTCGAAGAGTCCTGCGGCAAGTGCGCTCCCTGTCGGGTAGGAGGCCGGAAGCTCTACAACATCCTCGACCGTATAACCAAGGGGAAGGGGACGATGGAGGACATCGACCGGATCGAGGCGATCGGCTACAGCATGCAACGAGCCTCCCTCTGCGGTCTCGGCCAGACCGCGCCGAACCCGGTTCTCTCTTCCCTTAAGTACTTCCGGGAGGAGTACCTCTCGCATATTCAGGAACAGAGTTGTCCCTCCGGTGTCTGTAAGGAGCTGGTTAAGTACACCATCCTTCCGGAGAACTGTATCGGATGCACCCTCTGCGCCCGACGCTGTCCGGTCAATTGCATCAGTGGGGAGCGGAAGCAGACCCACGTTATCGACCAGTCGATCTGCATAAAGTGCGGCGAATGCTACAACGCGTGCAAGTTCGACGCGGTCGTAAAGCAGTAAGGTAGGAGACACACATGAGCACGATAAACTGCAAGATCAACGGCATGCCGATGGAGGTAGAAAAAGGTACCTCCATCTATCAGGCCGCGAACGAAGCGCAGATAAACATTCCCATTCTTTGTTACCATCCCGATCTCCCGGCCTGGGCGGCCTGCGGAATCTGCGTGGTAAAGACCGCCGGTTCGAAGAAGATGATGCGGGCCTGCGCCACCGCCGTAGAAGAGGGGATGGAAGTCATCACCCACGATCCGGAGCTCCACCAGGTACGCCGCACGGTCATCGAGATGATTCTCTCGACGCACCCGAACAGCTGCCTGACCTGCGGCCGAAACGGTACCTGCGAGCTCCAGAGCCTCGCCGCAGAGTTCGGCATCCGGGAGATGCCCTTCGAGATGAACGTCCAGGAGATTCCCCAGGACACATCGACCCCCTCCATCGTCCTTAACCCGGAGAAGTGCATTAAGTGCGGACGCTGCGTAAACGTCTGCCAAAACGTTCAGAACGTATTCGCCTTGGAGTTCCTCGACCGAGGCGACCAGGTGCGGATGGCTCCCGCCGGGGATGTGCTCCTCGACGACAGCCCCTGTATCAAGTGCGGCCAATGCTCGGCCCACTGCCCCGTCGGTGCGATCTTCGAGAAGGATGAAACGCGGAAGGTCTGGGACGGTATTCGTGATCCGAAGCTCCACACGGTGGTCCAGGTGGCCCCGGCGGTCCGGGTTGCCATCGGCGAAGCCTTCGGCCTCGACCCGGGAACCATCACCACCGGCAAGCTCTACGCCGCCCTCCGGCGGCTCGGGTTCGACACCGTCTTCGACACTAACTTCGGTGCAGACCTGACAATCATGGAAGAGGGGTCGGAGTTCGTGGAGCGTTTCGTCAACAAGAAGGGAGAAATCCCCCTGATCACGACCTGCTGTCCCTCCTGGGTCGACTACATGGAGAAGTTCTACCCGGAGATGATTCCATACTTCTCGACGGCGAAGTCGCCCCAGATGATGCTGGCGGCCATGTCCAAGACGTACTACGCCAAGCAGATCGGGAAGGAGGCCTGCGACATCTTCCATGTCTCGGTGATGCCCTGTACCTCGAAGAAGTACGAGATTGCCCGGGGAGACGACATGTACTCCTCCGGCTGCCAGGACATCGACGTTTCGATTACCACCCGGGAGCTCGCCCGGATGATAAAGTCCTCCGGCATCGACTACCTGAGCCTTCCCGACGAAGAGGCCGACGAGGCCCTCGGCATCTACACCGGTGCCGGCACCATTTTCGGTGCGACCGGCGGCGTAATGGAAGCGGCGCTTCGGACGGCGCATTACCTGGTGACCAAGCGCGATCTGACGAAGGTCGAGTTCGAAGCCGTCCGGGGCCTCGAAGGGGTCAAGCAAGCGGAGATCGACATCGAAGGCACCAAGGTCCGGGTCGCGGTAGCCCACTCGATCTCCAACGTCGCCAAGGTCCTCGACGAGGTGAAAGCCGCGAAGGAGGCGGGGAAAGAGCCGCCGTATCACTTTATCGAGGTTATGGCCTGCCGCGGCGGCTGTATCGCCGGGGGCGGCCAGCCCTACGGCGGTGACGACACGGTTCGGGCACGGCGCTCAGCGGGTCTCTACCAGGACGACGAGAACCAGACCCTGCGCGCCTCCCACCACAACCCTGCGGTGCAGAAGCTCTATCAGGACTTCCTGGAAAAGCCGTTGTCGGAAAAGTCGCACCAGTACCTTCACACGCACTACACCTCCCGTCCGTTGTATACTCGGTAGGTGATTCAGAGATCCACCGACCGACCGGCAAACGACTCTACCGGGCTATCCTTTGGGATAGCCCGTTTTGTGCTCCTGGTTCTTGCGGTGGTCCTTACCGGGTGCGGTGCCGGCGGTGACGCTGACAAGCCGGGGCCGGAGGGTGCGTCGCGACAGCCACCGGAGATCTATCCCGGGGTCCTCGATCTGCCGGCGGCGACCGCCGCGGGATTCCTGCGCTGTTCTCCCGGCGGCCCCGGGCGGGACAGCCCCGGGGATCTTAGCCCCGGGGATCTTAGCCTCGGCCCCGCCCCCCTCTCCCGGGAGTTTGTCGACGCCTATCTCGTTAGGCCTCCCTGGGAGCCCGAGATGCCCTCCTTTCTACCGGTAGACACCCGAGAGAACGAGCGCTGGTTGGGGCTCATGGAATTGCGTTCCCGGTTTCTCTTTCGGCACGACCCGGCAACCGGTGGGTGGCGGCCCGACGCCGCAGTATCGGCGGATCTGAACGTCGCCGAAGAGGTGCTGACGGTACGGCTCCGGGAAGAGCTGGTCTGGTCCGACGGGACACCGGCGGTCGCCGGAGACTGGGTCGGTACCGTCGAGAGCATCTATCAACTCGACGGCGTCCAGTCGCCCCTTAAGGGGCAGACCGAAGCCGGGGGCGCCGTCTGGAGGGCCCTCGACGATACAACGATCGAAGTAAGCTTCGAGACCATTCCCCCGGACCCCCTGTCGATTCTGGCGGTGCCGCCCCTGCCCCTCGGGGACCCGCGAGTGGCCTCGCTTGCGGCAGGAAACGTAGACATGCTTTTCGATCTCGAGACGGCTAGGGACGAGCTTCCCGTCCTCCGGCGGTCCGGAGAAACGGCGATCCCGGGGAACAGGGTAACGGTTCCGGTCCTTGCCGCGGCGGACCCCACCGAGGGCCTCTTGGCGTCGACCGGTGCCGGGGATCGGGGGCTCGTGCTCCTTCTCCCGGCAGATTCCGAGGTCTCCGGTGTGGTGGAAGAGTTTCTCCACGAGGTGGGAGAGCCGGTTCCCGGCGGCGGCCTTCTGCTTCTGCCCTGGGGTCGGGTGTCGTCAAGGGTGGAAGGCGACGGGCCCAACGCCGGCGACCCGACGATGCCGTTGCAGGTTCGCATAGCCTACTCCTTCGCTTCCCCGGGGGCTCGGGCGGCTGCGGGGCGACTCGCTGCTCATCTCGAAGAGGCCGGCGTTGGGGAGACCGCCGTCGTGCCGGAGAACGCCGATGTCATGGAGTCTGCTCTCTCCCTCTTTCTCTCCGGTGAACGTCCGCTGCCGGGAGACCTTGTAGTCCTGGAAATCGCCGTAGACGCCGTCGAGGGTTTGTACGACCGTACGGCGGCTCCTCTCTCCGGACCCTCGGCCTCGGTGCGGCTCCTCCCTGCGGGGCGTTTGCCGCGTCTTGTAATCCTGCGACCATCAGCCTGTTTCACCGAGCCGGTCCCGTCCGGCGCCCGGGCAATCGATCTACTTGGCCTCTCGGGAGGCACGGAGGAGCTGGAGTCTTGAACGGAGTACGACCCTTTGACCTTGATCGCGATCTCGAGGCTGTGCGGCGGATCTGGCACGAAGCCGGGTGGCTCATGGAGGACCAGAGCGAGGGCAGGGCGCTCAAAGCCTTCCTTTCCTCGGCGGATGTCTGGGTGGACGATGTCGAGGTGGACGTCGAGTGCGCCGTCTCTACCGTTCTCGGCGATATGCGGTACCTCGATGAAGACATACCGTTCTGCGCTGTTACCAGCGTGACGACGGGACTCGTCGGCCGGCGACAAGGCTTGGCTCGATCGGTGCTGACCCACGCCCTCCGGGAGGCGGAGTCTTCCGGCGCCGTCTTTGCCGCTCTCGGCGCCTTCGAGCAGGGTTTCTACGACGCCCTCGGTTTCGGCACCGGTTCCTACGAGCGGAAGGTCCGGTTCGATCCCAGCGATTTGCTTTCGAAGCGTCTGGGTCTTACTCCCGGTAGGCCCCGGCGGCCCGTCCGGTTTACGGTCGACGACGCCGAGGAGCTCCACCGGGCCCGGCTCCAACGGATGCGACGCCACGGCGGCTGCAACATTCGCCCAAGTGGAATTACCGAGCACGAAATGCTCTACTTCAAGAACTCCTTTGGTCTCGGCTACCGGGACGGACCAGGAGGCTCTCCGTCGCACTACATCTGGTGCGTGTTTCAGGGGGAGGCGGGCCCACTGGTCGTCTACTGGACGGTCTTTCGGAACATCGAGGAGCTCCGGGAGCTTCTCGGTCTCCTGGCGACCCTCGGCGACCAGTACCACAGCGTGGAGCTCTGGGAGCCGATGTGGCTTCAGTTCCAGGTTGGCCTCAATCGCCCCTTTCGGCGGTTCGACCAGACAGCGGGGAGTAAACGAGCCCACGGGGTAACCGCCGAGGCCTACTGGCAGGCGCGAATCCTCAATGTCGAAAAAGCTGTGGAACGGATGCGCCTTCCAGAGGCGGGCGAAATCGAGTTCGTTCTTCGGTTGACGGACCCGCTGGAGAAGTATCTCGACGACAACTCGTCCTGGCGAGGGTGTGGCGGTGACTATACCCTTCGCCTCGGCGCCCGGTCCCAGGCGGTTTCCGGGAGCAAGACCGGGCTCCCGGAGCTGCGGTGCAGCGTCAACGCCTTTACGAGGTTGTGGCTTGGAGTGGCGACGGCGGAGTCGCTGACTGTGACGAACGGCCTCTCTGGGGAACCAGAGCTTATCGCCGCCTTGTCGACCCGGCTCCGTCTGCCCTCTCCCGGCCTTGACTGGCAGTTTTAACTGGAATAGCCTGGGCGGCACCGTGTCCAACGTCCACCAGGCAACGACAGCCGGGACGGATCTCCAGACGAAATTGAAGGCGGCGGAGGAACGCTGTCGAGACCTGGAGCATCTTGTCCAACACGATCCTCAGACCGGGCTACCGATACGGAAGCTCTTCGAGCGGCGCCTCGAAGGGCTACTCCAGGAATCGGAGGGAAAGCATCGACGCGTCGCGATCGCGGTGCTTCGTCTGAACAGGGATTACGAACGAATTCGGAACACTCGAGACCGGAGCCGGGCGCTTCTCTTTAAGACGGCACTTCGGATTCGAAGTGTTATCGGGGATAACATCTATCAGTCCGACCGATTCGACGAGTTTCTCCTGGTGATGCCCGCCACCGGAGACGGTGATGCCCTTCGAATCGTCGCCTCCCGTCTCGTTGAGGAAATCGGCCGACCCCACGAGCCGCCGGCCCAGGATGTCGTGTTCGGCTGCCACCTCGGGCTCTCTACGCAGTTGCGGCGCGATATGTCCCGCTACGACCTCGTGGCCAACGCCTTCGTCGCTCTCGATGAGGCGGAGGGCAGGGGTGAGTCTTACGTTCTCTACGAAGACGAGCTCGGGTCACGCTTCCGGGAGCGGGAACTCATAACGCAGCATCTGAGGACCTCGATCCAGGAGGGGTTCCCCGGCTTTCGGATGGTCTACCAGCCCTTCGTCGATTCGGAGTCCCGCATTACCGGCGCCGAAGCGCTTATCCGGTGGCACCACGAGCAGATGGGGCATGTCGCGCCGGGACGTTTCATCCCCCTCGCCGAACAGAGCGGTGACATACGGTTCGTTGGGCAGTGGACCCTCTATAACGCCTGCCGGGATCTGAAGAAGTGGCGCGACGAACATCGAAAGGATATCCATGTCTCGGTCAACCTCTCCCCTGCCCAGTTCAAACAGCTCGACGTCGTGGACCGCATTTTCTCGATGGTCGAGGCGACCGGCGTCGATCCGGAAGCCCTCCGACTGGAGATTACCGAAGGCGCAGCGATGCAGAACCCTGAGGATTCGATTCAGAAGCTCGAAAGACTCCGGGAGGGAGGTATCCGGATCTCGATCGACGACTTCGGAACAGGTTACTCCTCCTTAAGCTACCTAAAACAGTTTCCGATCGACACCTTGAAGATCGATCGCTCCTTCGTTACCGATGTCGTCGAAAACCGTGGGAACCAGGCCATTGTCAGGGCAATCGTCTCCATGGCTCGCAATTTGGGAATCGAGACTCTGGCCGAGGGGGCGGAGACGGAGGCGGAAGCAGCCTTCCTCTTCGACGCCGGGTGCGACAAAATTCAGGGCTACTACTACTCTCCACCGGTCGATGCTCTTCGGTTCGAGCGTTACCTGACCGGAGCGGACGCCCTTGCGGGGAGCCCGACTAGATGATCTGCTTGAGCACCACGCACGGGACCCTCCAAGGTGCGGTCGACGCTCTCCGGCGGAACGCGAGGTGGGTCGAGGCGGTGGAGCTCCGGGCGGACTTCCTCGACGACTCCGAGAAGCACCGCGTCGGAGAGTTTCCCTCCCTGGTAGAAGACGCCCTCGGGCACCGGGTGCCTTCGATACTCACGCTTCGGCGGCGTCGGGACGGCGGTCGGTACGACGGTGACGAGACCGAACGCCTGGCTCTTCTGCGAGGGTGGCTCACCCGGGGAGGGCGGGGAAGAGACGCTGAAAGGAGGTTCGACTTTGTCGATATCGAAGAGGACCTTATCGAAGACGCCGAGGCGCGGCGACTGGTATCCGGGTTCCCCGGCCGTGTCATCCGTTCCTTCCACGACACCCGCGGGACACCGGTAGACCTTGCCGGCCTCTTCGAACGGCTCTCGACCTACGGGGACGAGATACCGAAGCTCGCGGTCCGGGTTTCCGGCTCCCGAGACGTTCACCGAGTCATAGAGCTAATGGTCCGAACCTTGGGGCGACCCCGGATCGTCCTGGGAATGGGAGAGTTCGGTTTTCCGACCCGGATACTGGGGAAGCGGTTCGGCTGCTTTCTGAGCTACACCTCCGACCTCGATGCGCCGGGAACCGCCGAAGCAGCGCCGGGTCACCTCTCTCCCCGGGCGCTCGCCGAACAGTTCTTCTATCCGAAGATAGACGAGGATACGGCTCTTTTCGGGATTATCGGAAACCCCGTGCTTCACTCCCGCTCGCCGGTCTACCATACGGCGGCCTTCCGGGACGCAGGGTTAAACGGCCTCTACCTCCCCTTTCCCGCCGACGACCTCGACGCCTTCTTCGAGACCGCGGAGGTTCTAAACCTTCGGGGTCTCTCGGTGACCATACCGCACAAAGAACCGGTACGGCGCTTTTTAGCCTCGGAGGAGCCCGGGGTCGCCGGGGCCGGGGCCTGCAACACGGTTCTCCGAGAGCCCGACGGGTGGCACGGCACCAACACCGACGTCCCGGGGTTCGTCGAGCCGCTCTTGGAGACCCTCCGGGACGCTCGGGGAAGCGCGGCCTTAGGAGGGCTTCGGGCAACGGTAGTGGGTGCCGGAGGCGCGGCCCGGGGTGCGGTCTACGCCCTTCGCGGAGGCGGCGCCGAGGTGCTTATCTTGAATCGGACCGTCGCAAAAGCGGAGGCTATCGCCCGGGATCTCGGAGGCTCCGTCGCCGTCGCCGGAATAGACGCCGCGGGTATCTCCCGCTCGGAGGGGTACCGAGACATCGTCGTCCAGACGACGAGCGTCGGGATGACGCCAAAGGTCGACGAGGACCCCTTGCCGGGGTTTCGCTTCCGGGGCTCCGAGGTCGTCTACGACCTGGTGTACACCCCCGAGAAGACCCGGTTTCTCACCCGGGCGCAGGAAGCGGGGTGCACGATTCTATCGGGAATGGCGATGTTCCGCCGACAGGCGGAGCTGCAACAGGAGCTCTTTCGCACCCGGTTTTGAGTGCCCCGGCGGTCGCCTATCGTGAGATCAAGAAGCCGCGAAGGCGCCTCACCAGCGAAATCTTCTCCACCGGCAACGACACCTGTTCCCCGTCGAAGCCCAATCCCTTGAGGAGGAGCCGACTTCCCCGCTTTTCGAGCTCCTCCGGCCGCAGCCGCATCTGTACCGGCTCGCCGCTGCTGCTCTTGACGACGACCTCGAGGGTCTCGTCACCCTCCCGGAGGGCCTGCTCGATAACCCGGACCTTGCCGACGTAGTCGAGGCCCCGGGCTTCCTGTCGATCGCGGCTCCCGATGTCGAAGGAAAGCTGTTTGGAGAAGAGGATAAGCTTCTTCTCGATCCGAAGTGCCATCTCCTTCTCCACGTCCGGAGCCAGCTTTCGGGAGCGTAGCTCTTTCATTAAGGACGCAGTCGTACTCTTCTCTTCGCGCTTCTTTCGTTTGGTGCGATCGGAGCTCTCTAGGAGGGGACGAAGTTTGGAGGAGCCCGCCGACGGCTGCGGCTTCGCCCACCGGACGTACCGATTGCCCCCGGAGCGGTTCCTCGGGAGATGGGGGAAGCCGAGGTCTGCAAGGAGAAGTCGCCATTCCTGCTCCCGCCGGGGATCGAGGAGGTAGACCCCCGGAGCCGGGGTGCTCAGAACGTAGTCGTTAAAGGCGTCGTTGCCGTCGAGAAAGGCGCGGCGGTCGTGGTCGACGGTCAACACGGCGGCGAAGGTCAGGCTTAGCTTCGACCGCTCAGAAAGCCAGGAATCGAGGTTGAAGGCGAGACTCTGAGGGAGCTCTTGGGTCCCAAGCTCCGTGAGAATCCCTGGGAGCTCTTGGATCGGAAAGCCCCGCTGGTCGGCCATCGCGATCGACTCTCGGGTAATCTCGTAGGTTCCGACCACGTCGTGTCGCCGGAGAAGTCCGCAGAGGGCGATGGGGAGCCCCTCGCCGAAGCGTATACCCCTTGCGAGGGTAACCTCGTTTCCCGCCTGGATCGTCAAGGGGCTTTCCGCCGCTTCCGGGTTCCCCGCCGACGGTCGGAACCAGCCTTCCGCCGGCCTGCCCTGGGAAGGCGTCAATAGTCCGACGGTTACCAGATGCTCCGCTATGCTCTCCCAGCTTACCCGACGCCGGCTCCGAAGGTGGTGAATCACCCGAAGGGCGCTTTCCTTGTATTCCCGATCCGGGGATAGCTCGTCCATCATAGCGACGACGGCGTCGGCGACCGCCTCATCGGATTCACCCGGCCGGCCTGCGAGGGCCGCTACGACAAGAGCGAGTCGCTCCACATGCTCGAGATCGCCGAAGCGCCGGAGAATCGGGAGATTCGGAACAAGGGAGCCGTCTTCTTCTTCCAGGAGGCTCAGCGTGATGAGCCCTCGGATAAGTGCGGCGATTTCACCGGGGTCGCCCTCTGCGAGGGCCGGAATCGCTCCGGTTATGTCGGCGAGCTCCCGCTTCGTCAGACTCCTTTTGACAACCGCCGGCCCTACCGAGGTTCCCGCAACCGCGACGAGAGCCAGAAGCAGACCGTCGGTTATCCAGGGGAGTGTCGGCGCTCCCGAGGCTCCCCGAATCTCGACGAGCAGCGTGGGGTCGAGGACCTCCTCGGAGAGGCGAGGCTCAAGAATGGGGTTCAGGTAGAGTACCTCGGTGTCGAGGTCTCGGAAGAGGAGAAGACGGTCTTCGAGATTGCGCAGCTGCTCGTGGAGGCTCAGGAAGGAGACGGATTCGGGAAAGAGGTCGCTCAAGTCGGCGAGGGTCGGTCGCGACAGGAGGGCGACAGCGGTAATCGCCCGGGCATCCTCTCGGTCTATCGCTCGGATAATCGCTTCCTGTACCTCCTCCCCTTTCAGGTAGCGGGTAAGGCGGTTTATGAGATCGTGTTTGTTGTAAGGCGTCTCGACTTTGCCGAGATAGTTGCGCATCAGGTCGAGAAAGGCGCTGTCGGAGAGGCGCAAGAGGCGGCTTCGCCAGGCCTCTAAGTGTGGTTCGATTCCCATAACGAAATGCTGTAGCGATAGCCTTGTTCGGTCAGGAACTTCTGGCGGTTCGCTGCAAACTCCTCTTCGACGGTGTATCGGGTCACGATCGTGTAGAAGAAGGCGGGGCCATTCTTAGGTCGTAGGATACGACCGAGGCGCTGCGCTTCCTCCTGACGGGAGCCAAAGGTCCCGGAAAGCTGAATAGCCACCGAGGCGTCCGGCAGGTCGATGGCAAAATTGGCCACCTTGGAGACGACGAGGACCCGAATCTCGCCCTCTCGGAACCGTTGGTACAGTTCATCCCGGGTCTTGTTGGGGGTCTGCCCGGTAATAATCGGCATCCCCAGATCCTCGGAGATGGTTTTGAGTTGCGAGAGGTACTGCCCGATGACGAGAATCGACCTCTCGGCGTGCTTTTCGACCAACTGGCGGGTTATCTGAATCTTGTCCGGATTCTCACTCGCCATCCGGAACTTTTCCCGGCGGTTGGCGACGGAGTAGCGGCCCCGAATGTTCTCCGGAAGGTCGAGGCGAATCTCCTGACAGACCGCCTCGGCGATCCACCCCTGCTGCTCGAGCTGCTTCCAGGGGGCATCGTAGCGTTTTGGCCCTACAAGGGCAAAGACATCCCCCTCCCGGCCGTCCTCCCGGACCAGGGTAGCCGTCAGGCCGAGGCGACGCCGGGCTTGAATCTCAGCGGTTATCCGGAAGACCGGCGCCGGGAGCAAGTGAACCTCGTCGTAGACAATAAGTCCCCAGTTCCGCCTCCGGAAGAGGTCGAAATGGGGAAAGGGCCCGTCGGTGTCCCGGCGCCAGACGAGGATCTGGTAGGTCGCGATTGTTATCGGACGAACCTCCTTTACGTCGCCGGAGTACTCTCCGATATCCTCCTCGGTAAGCTCCGTCTTTTCCAGAATCTCCCGGATCCACTGGTGCGTCGCCGAGACGTTCGATGTCAGGATGAGGGTGTTCGTCGCCAGGGCGGACATGACCGAAAGCCCGACGATGGTCTTGCCGGCACCGCAGGGCAGCACGACGCTGCCGTAACCGCTTCCCGGGCGTCCGTCGCCGAGAAAGCTTGCCGCCGCTTGGGCCTGGTAGTCGCGGATATCAAAGCGCCTACCGTTCGGGAGCGTCTCCTTAAGCGGTATGGCCAGCGGGTCTCCCTTTACCAAGGGGGCTTCGTCCTTGACGGGGTAACCGTGCTCCATCATTCGCTGTTTGACCGTTCCGCGATCCTCCAGGGCGATGCGAAACCCCCGGTCCCACTCCCCTCGAAAGAGTTTCGCGAGGTCCTTCTGGTTGGCCAGCTCTCGTCGGACCTCCGGGTCGTCGACCTCCAAAGAGAGAAGACCGTCCTCTTCCTCCGGTCGGAGACGGACGGTTCCAAACCGGTCGATAGTCTCTCGAATGTCGTATTCGATGCTTTCGGGGACCGGATACCGGGAGAGCCCCCGCAAGGTCTCCAGTACGTAGTCGGCGGTCAATCCGACCGCCGCGGCGTTCCAGAGCGAAAGCGGTGTAATGCGATAGGTGTGGAGGTGCTCCGGACTCTTGACCAGCTCGGCGAAGGGAGCGATCCCGTCGCGACCCGCCTCGTACCCTTCGTCGTGTACGTCAAGGAGAACGGTTTTGTCACTCTGTACTATTAGGGGGCCCGTTTGTCGATCCACAAACCTAGAAGCTACCCATCACGGTAGGCAAGATCAACTGTCGAGCCCGGCTTCGGACAGCTGTTCCAGTACGGAAAGGGCCAGGGCCGCCATGGTTGCCGCTCCGAGGGGGATTGCCCGGTCCGATGCCCGGAGCCGGGGCGAGTGAAGCGGCTCCGGCGCGTCGCCGAGAGAAGGCTCCCAGACCCCGAGTTGGTAGAAACAGCCGGGCACGACCTCGGCGTAGTACGCGAAGTCTTCCCCGCCGAGGGTTATCGGCGGCTCCGGTGTTCCGTCTACCCAGGGGAGAGCGGCGCAGACCTGCCGGGCCCGGTCGGTAAGCGGCGGATCGTTGGACAGGGAAGGGTATCCCCGTTGTATCTCCACATCGGCGGTACAGCCGTAGGCTGCGGTTACCTCGCGTGTTATCCGGGCTATTTCTCCGAGTGCCCTCTCCCGCCACTCTCCCGAAAGGGTTCGAAAGGTGCCCAGAAGAGAGACGCTATCCGGCACGATGTTGGTTCCGCCGTCGGCGAGGACCTTTCCGATGGAGAGGACAGAGGGAACCGAAGGGGGGGATACTCTGCCCGCCAGGTGCTGCAGGGCCACCAGAAGGGCTCCGGTAGCGATAACCGGGTCCGCGAGGCGGTCCGGATGGGCCGCATGGCCCCCTCTGCCGTGGACCACAATCGAAAGGTCGTCGACCGAAGCCATGAAGCGCCCGGCGCGAAATCCGAAGTTCCCAACCGAAAGGCTCGTGTCGATGTGCTGCCCGAGAATTGCCTTCGGCCGGGGATTCTCGAGAACGTCCTCCGCGATGAGGGTTGCTGCCCCGCCGGGTATCTGCTCCTCACCGGGCTGGAAGATAAGCCGGATACCGCCGCGGCGTGCCGCTGACGGGTCGATCTTCGGTGAGAGGAGGAGGGCTGCGCCGAGGAGACAGCTCGTGTGGATATCGTGGCCGCAGGCGTGCATTACGCCGGGATTCTGACTCTCGAAGGGAAGCCCGGTAAGCTCCCGGATTGGCAGGGCGTCGATGTCGGCCCGGAGGGCGACGCAGGGCTCCATGCCGTCCAATCCGGGGAGGTCCGCGACAACCCCGGTCTTTCCAAGGCGCCGAGAGGGAATCTCCTCCTCGGCGAGGAACTCTTCTATCCTTCCCGCAGTGCGCTCTTCCTCGAAGGAGAGCTCGGGGAACCGGTGGAGATCGTGCCGGAAGGCGATCAGACGGTCGGAAAGAGTCTCCGCACGATGGAAGAGTGATGGGGAGTCCACGGTCACACCATACTTTACTGCCGGAACTGCGACAATCCACCACCGAAAGCTTGGAAGTCGTCGCGCCAAGAGATATAGTGAGAGAGGCAGTGCCTAACACCGACAAAATCTTCGTCATAGACACAAACGTTCTCATACACCGCCCCGACGCCATCTTGAGCTTTCGCGACAACGAGGTAGTCGTTCCGCTCTGGGTGCTCGAGGAGCTCGATCGTCTCAAGACCTACAGCGACGAGCGGGGTCGAAACGCCCGTCACGCGATCCGCTTTCTCGACGAAGCCGGGCGGCTGGGTAACCTGAGTCAAGGCGTCAGAATCGAAAACAACATTACCCTTCGGGTTAGTCTGACCCGGCCGGAGCCGGCGGATCAGGCGCTCCTGGAGGACAAGGCGGATAACAAGATTATCTTGACCGCCTACAGCATGATGGCGGAGGGGCGTCGGGTCTTTTTTGTCTCGAAGGACATCAACGCCAGGGTCAAAGCCACTGCCCTGGGCATCAAAGCCGTCGACTACGAAAAGCAGAAGATAAACATCGACAAGCTCTATTCGGGGTTTACCGAGCTCGACGGTGGTGAAGATAACCTCCGGACCCTTCGACAGGGGCACGTCCTGCCCTGGTCGGAGCAGCTGCACCCGAACCATTTCGTGCTGTTTCGGGATCGTCATCACGAGGACACCGTCCTGACGCGGTACCATCACGAGACCGGAGATCTTCACTACGTCGACTATAAGATGCCTTCAATCGCCGGGGTCCGGGCGCTCAACGATGAGCAGCGGATGGCGATGGAGCTGCTCCTCGACGAATCGATCAACCTGGTGAGTCTAGTGGGTAAGGCCGGTACCGGGAAGACTCTCCTGGCGATCGCCGCGGGGCTCAAGATGACCATGGAGGACCGGAAGTACAGCCGTGTCCTGGTGAGTAGACCGGTCATTCCCATGGGAAAGGATATCGGATACCTTCCGGGGGCAAAGAACGAGAAACTCTCCCACTGGATGCAACCCCTCTTCGACAACCTGGAGTACCTGCTGTCGGTCTACAAGCGGCAGAATGTCAAGAACGTGGAACAGCTACTCAACACCCGGGTCATCGAGCTCGAAGCCCTCACCTACATCCGAGGGCGTTCGCTTCCGGGGCAGTTCATTATCATCGACGAGGCCCAGAACCTGTCCCCCCACGAGATAAAGACCATCGTTTCCCGAGCGGGAGAGGCGTCGAAGGTAGTTCTTACGGGAGATCCGTACCAGATCGACAGCCCGTATCTCGACGCCAGCTCGAACGGCCTGTCGTTTCTGATAGAAACGTTCAAAGGGCAGGAGATATTCGGTCATGTTACGCTCTCCAAAAGCGAACGGAGCAGGCTCGCCGAGTTGGCAGCCGAGCTTCTCTAAAGCTCATCAAAGATCAACACATATCGCTTAAGGGTTCTTGGATAATGCCGATGCTAAGAAAGAAGGAGCACGAATCGTGTTAAGACGCGCCTCTTTGCTGCTGGTTGTCCTTCTTGCGGCGGCACACGGTTTTGCCGAAGTAGAGTTTTCCGCCCTCGATCTCTCGTCGGAGAACCAGCTGCTATTCACGGCAACCCTCGAGGTGCCCGGCGAGCCGGGTTACAGCGCCCTCTTCCGTGCCGACGTGGAAGAACGGAGTCTCGAGCAGCTAACCCACTATCCCGAATCTCTTACCTACCTGAACCAGACGGGCCAGTTACAGCTCCAGAACCATTTCGGCGTCTTTCGTTCCGACGAGACTCTCCGCCGTTTCGATCCGATTTCTCAGTTCCCCGGGTTCGTTACCGGCCGTCAGGTAGAAGCGGGAAAAATCACGCCGATACGTTCCTCTCCCGACGGTCGCTACATCGTCTATATCCGGAGTACCTCTCCGGGCTACGGACGCCTGATACTCGGGGACCTTCGGGAAGACACCGAATTCACGGTGAGCACCTCGGTGGAGTTCTCCTTGAGCGATCCACCCGTCCGGTGGTCGCCGGATTCGCAGTTCTTTGTCTATTCCAAGGGCGGTAGCATCTACTACTTTTCGATTCAGCAGCTCGAAGACGGTCGGCTCCTCGACGAGGGGTTTCGACGTTTGGCCGAAGGGCGCATCGATAGCGCTCGGTGGAGTCGGGCAGGAGAGCTCTTCTACATCTCCGGCTTTTTGGTCTACCGGGTGCTCGGCGTCGAGTTTTTCGCCCGGTCCCTCTATCAAGAGCTCTTGAGTTTTGGATCTATAGCCGGAAAGCTGCCCTTTGCCTTCGACCCCAACTTTGACCGCTTCTGGATATCTCCCGACGGGAACCAGATTCTCCTGAGTAAGGGCGGCCGTAACCTCTTTCTCTACCTCTTACAGAACGAAGACTACATCTCGACTGGGGGCTCGATCGAGTTGCCCTACCTGCTATTGCCGCGGAACACCCGGGTCCGGCAGGTCGAGTGGAATAACGCCGGGGATGTTACACTCCTGACAGGCAGTATCCGCCGGGGAGCTCAGGAGACCCGCGTCTATCGCCTCGACACCTCGGATCCCAACGACCTAGCCTTCCGCCAAGAAGAGGACGCTGAGATCCGCGAGATCGCTCTGTCTCCCGACGGAAGAGCCTTGGCCCTCGTCGGGGCCGACGAAGTCACGGTTCGCGACTACCGGTCCTGGAGGACAATACGTCGGTTTCCCCTCCGGGAGGCTCGGACCGCAGCCTGGATCGGAAGCGATCAGTTGGTCATCGCCGGCGGCTATCGGGGACAGCGCGTCTCTCTGACGGGAAACCGCCAACCGGAGACTCTGTTTCTCAGCCAGGCCGAGAGCTTCGGGTTTCTTCCCGAGCCTGTCGGCGGCACCTCGACGGAGAACCAGGCGGTTCAGATTGTGGCTTCGGAGAACCAAGAGTACTTTGGCTACCGGGACGGCGTCTGGCAGGAGCGAAGCTCTTTCGTGCTCCCGGAGCCCCGGGTTTCCTCTAATCGCTACCGGGTCTACTTGGAAACCCTCAATTCCGGAATCTACCGTAATATCGTGATGGTTCGGAACATCCAGGGGGTCGACACGACACGCCTCTTTCTCCCGCCGGCGCGGCAGTACGAGGCCTTTCCCGAGGACGACGAGCCGATAGACCTGGTAAACTTTAACCACGGAAGTCGTATTCGACGGCGGGAGGTGGCCTTCGCCTTTAACGCCGTCTCCTCGGTAGAGGGCTTGACGGAAATACTGAACGTCCTGGCCGAGTACGGCGTAGAGACGACTTTTTTCGTCAACGGTGACTTTATCCGGCAGCATCCGGATGCGGTTCGCGAGATCGCAGAGTCGGGGCACGAGGTCGGTTCGCTCTTTTACACCCACTTCAATATGACCGACTCCCGGTATCAGATTACCAAGGAGTTTATACAGCAGGGCTTAGCGCGTAACGAGGACGAGTACTTCGAGGCGACGGGACAGGAACTGTCGCTGATCTGGCACGCACCTTACTATTTCGTGAGCCCGCTGATTCTCGAGGCATCGATGGAGCTCGACTACGTCTACATCGGTCGTGACATCGACAGTTTGGATTGGGTTCCCCGCTTGGACGAGAGGGGGATATCTCGGCTCTACGAGCCGGCGTCTCAGATCGTCGAACGGGTTCTCGAAGAGAAGCAGCCGGGCTCTATCGTATCGATGACTATCGGCCGTCCCTTGGCGGACAGGCCCTACGGCGGCCGAGACGACTACCTCTTTCAGCGCCTCGATGTGTTGATAAACCGATTGATCGAACGGGGCTACTCGGTGGTTCCGGTGTCGACGTTGCTCGAAAGAGTTCAGTAAAAACAGGGAGGGAACGAAACCATGAACGGAAACTACGTAAATGCCTACAAACAGACGACGGTAAAGACCGCCAATCAAGGTCAAATAATCGTGATGCTCTACGACGAAGCCATCAAGCAGCTCGACTTTGCGAAGGGGCGCCTGGAAGCGGGAACAAGAGAGCTGGACAAGGTCAACGCCGCAATCGGAAAGGCGCAAGACATACTCACCGAGCTTACCGTCTCTCTGGATTTCGAGCAGGGTGGAGAGATGGCGCAGAACCTCTTTAGCCTCTACATGTTCTTCAACAACCAGCTGACTCAGGCCAACATCGAAAAGGATACCGAGCGCCTCGGGCAGGTGCGGGCGTTTCTCGGCGATCTTCGGGAAGCCTGGGCACAGATTTCGTCGAAAGTGGGAAACACCAGCGGGACCGCCGCCCGGGGCGTCAACATCTCCTTCTGAGGCTCTATGGAGGCACAGAGATGAACGAGCTAAGCTACGCCGAACGGGTCACGACGCTTAAGAAACTTCGCGGTGCTCTCGAGGAGCAGCGCGATTCCTTCTACTCTTACCTCGTCGTCCTCGAAGAGCAAGAGAAGGCGATTATGGAGTCCGACGCCGAGCAACTCGAGCGCTCGGTGGAGCTCGAGAGGAGCGTTCTCCGAGATATCCTCCGTGTTCAAAGGGTCATCGACCCGCTTGCCTCTCTCTACGAGAAGGTTGGCGCCATCGAAGCCAAAGAAATTGGGGGTCTTCAGGGCTCCCTGGCGCGACTGAAAGGTCAGGTTCTCCAACGTAACTTCGAGAACCGCCGCCTCTTGACCCAGCATGTCCGGGAGCTCCGGGCCGAGGTCCACCGTCTCAGAATGCCCGACGTCCGGGCCGTTTTTGCCGCCGAGAGCAGGGATTCCACGCTACCGCTTATTGATCTAACCGCCTGACATCACCATGCTGTAGGTCCATGGACCTCTACCTTCTCGACGGCTACAGTCTCGTCTATCGTTCCTACTTCGCCTTTATCCGGAATCCCTTGAGAAACCCTGCGGGGGAGAACTCCTCGGCGGTCTTCGGATTCCTTCGAAGCCTCTTTAGTCTCTTCCGGGACTATCGGCCCGAGCACTTCGCCGTGGTCCTCGACTCAATCGGCCCGACCTTCCGTCACGAGGAGTACCCGGAGTACAAGGCCACCCGGGAAGAGACCCCCCGGGACCTAACCGCCCAGATACCCAAGATCGAGGCGATACTCGGGGCCCTCAAAATACCTATGATCCGTGCCGAAGGGTTCGAGGCCGACGACGTGATGGCGACCTTGGCGCGGCGCTGCGCCGTCGAGGGGGGCACGGCCTATCTGATAACCGGGGACAAGGACCTTCTCCAGCTCGTGGGAACCGGAGTACGGATAATGCGTCCCGACTCGGGCAGCTTCGAGATCCTCGGCCCCGGAGAAGTCGAGGAAAAATGGGGGGTCCGGCCGGATCAGATTCGGGACTACCTTGCCCTTACCGGGGATTCCTCGGACAACATCCCCGGGGTCAAAGGGGTCGGTCCAAAGACCGCCGTGGGCCTTCTTTCCCAATTCGACAGCCTCGACGGCATCTACGGGAGCCTCGATGAGATCTCCTCCAAGAGCCGGCGGGAGAAGCTAGCTCAGGATAAGGAGAACGCCTACCTGAGCCGCGACCTCGTTACCCTTCGTTTCGACGCACCGGTGGATCTCGAGGGGGATGGGCTTGCCCTGGGTGCTCTTCCGACGGAGGCCGCGGTGCCCCTTCTCGAGAACGAGGGGATGAAGTCGCTTATCGGAGAGCTCACGGCGCTTCCCCAGGCGGACCCTGCAGGAGGGGCCGCCGCCGCGGACTCGTCCCCCGACTCGGACTCGGACCCGCCGCCGGCGCCACCACGGGAAGCGTCCCCGGACTCGGCCCCAGGTTCGGCCCCAGGGCGCTACAAACTGCTCGATACACCGGATGCTCTCGCCGCCGCTATTACCGAGGCCCGGAAGTCGAGACTCGTTGCCTTCGACGTAGAGACCGACTCCCTAGACGCGATAACCGCCACCCTCGTCGGCTTTTCCTTTTCCTTTGCCGAGGGAGCCGGCTACTACGCCCCCCTATTCGGACCCGAGGGGGCCGTCCTCCCCGAAGAGGCGGTCCGGGACGCCCTTACCGAGCTACTAGGCGACCCGGAGGTCTCGATCGTCGGGCAGAACCTGAAGTACGACTACAAGGTTGTCCACAGGATGGGCATCCCCTTTACGAATATCCGGTTCGACACCATGCTCGAAGCCTGGCTCTTGGACGCCGGAGGGGGCGGCTACGGCCTCGACGCCCTTGCCGAGCGTCTACTCGGCTATACGACCATCCACTTTGACGATCTCTTCGACAAGAAGGCCGGGGCCGAACCGCCCTCCTTTGCCGACGTGCCCCTCGACAAGGCGGCGGTCTACGCCGCGGAAGACGCGGATATAGCCCTCCGGCTCCACAACCTCCTGATGCCCCGGCTTATCGAGGAGGGCTTGGATTCTCTTCTTTCCGATCTCGAGGTGCCGCTAATTCCTGTGCTCGCGCAGATGGAGCTCGTCGGAATCTCCCTCGACGAAGGGAGCCTCTACGAGTACGGGACCCACCTCGCCGAAGAGCTCGGGGAGCTGGAGCGACAGGTCTACGACCTCGTGGGCCACGAATTCAACCTCGCTTCCACCCAACAGCTCCAGGAAGTGCTCTTTACCGAGCGAAAGCTCAAGCCTGTGCGGAAGACCAAAACCGGTTTTTCCACCGACGTCGCGGTCCTCCAGGAGCTCGCCCGGGAGGATCCGGTCCCGGAGCTGATCCTCCGACACCGAACCCTCGCCAAGCTCAAATCCACCTACGTCGACGCTCTTCCCAAGCTTGTCCACCCGGATACCGGGCGGCTCCATACCACCTTTAACCAGACCGGTACCGCCACCGGGCGACTATCGAGCCGAGACCCTAACCTCCAGAACATCCCCATCCGGGACGAGGCCGGACGGAAGATCCGTCAGGCCTTTATTCCCCGGGAGGGATGGCGTTTCGTCAGCGCCGACTACTCCCAGATCGAGTTGGTGGTCCTCGCGGCGCTCTCGGGTGACGAAGCCCTCTCCGGCGCCTTCGCCGCCGGGGAGGACGTTCATCGAGCCACCGGCGCTCTCATCTTCGGAGTTGACCCCGGGGAGATCAGCTCCGAACAGCGGAGGATGGCAAAGACCATCAACTTCGGGGTGATGTACGGCATGTCGGCTTTCCGCCTCTCCCGGGACCTCGGGCTTCCCAGGGCTGAGGCCGACGCCTTTATAGAGCGCTACTTCGAGACCTATTCCGGCGTCCGCCGCTTTCTCGATCAGACCGTCGAAGCCGCCGAGAAGGATGGATACGTCACCACCCTCTTGGGGCGCCGCCGGGCCCTACCGGACATCGGTAGCCGGAACCGGCCGGTGCGGATGCAAGCCCAGCGAATCGCCGTCAATACCCCGATTCAAGGCACCGCCGCCGACATCGTAAAGCGGGCGATGCTCAAGGTCTCCAGCCGTTTGGCGGACGAGGGGCTCTCGGCGCAGCTCCTTCTCCAGGTCCACGACGAGCTCATCGTCGAAGCGCCACCGGAGGAGCTCTCCGCCGTCGAGACGCTCCTCCGGGAGGAGATGGTGAGCGCCGTGGAGCTTTCGGTACCCTTGAAGGTAAACGTAGAGACCGGGGAGAACTGGGGAAGTCTCCACGAATGATCGTCGGGGTCGGGGGCAAGTGCTGCGCCGGGAAAGACACCCTTGCCAACATGCTGAAAGATGCCGGCTACGAGGAGATCTCGGTCGACGCCTTGGGTCACCGGGCCCTGGAAAGCCGGCGAGACGAGGTGGTGCGCAGGTTCGGCCCAGGCGTTCTTACTCCCGAGTCCCGGGTCGACCGGAAGGCCCTCGGCAGGATTGTCTTTTCCGACGAGAAAGCGCGTAAGGCCTTGGAGGCCATCGTCCACCCCGAGATGAAACGTCTTCTTGCCGAGGAAATCGCGACCCGGACCGCCGCCTCGGCCCGGACAACCGCAGCCGAGGCAAAGATCATCATCAACGCCGCCCTCATCTTTTACATGGGGCTCCACACCCTCTGCGATGTCGTAGTCTGGGTCGAGGCGTCGTGGTACCGGCGCTTTCTCCGGGCCCGGAAGCGGGATGGGCTTTCGACCGTGGATATACTCCGGCGATTTTGGACGCAACGGCACCTGGGCCCTCATTCTTACTCCGAAAGTGTCGATATTCATATTGTAAAGAACGAAGGGGCACGGGAACGTCTCGAGGGGCGGCTCCAATCAATCGGCCTTCTCGATAGATAGGTGGGAGACGGTGGAACGGTACCGAAGTCTGATAGTAATCGCCAGCATTGCTTTTTTCGTAGCCCTCGTCCTGGGCGTCGGTCTCTTCTTATTGTATCCCCGGACCGATGAAGCTGGGATGCTCGCAGCGGCCCGAGGAGAAGAGGAAGAGTTCGACCCGATCGAATACCTTCGGGCACCCGATGCAGAGACCCCCGAGTTCAGCCCTCCGGATCCCGACGAGGAAGAGCCCCTCATCATCATCTATGGTGACGAAGAAGAGACGGTCTCCGAGGATCTGCCGGTGCCGGCCCCGGGGGACGCAGTCGATTCGGCCCCGGATCGGGACGTACCGTCTGAGACGCCAAGAGTAACCGAAACACCCGAAGCACGTCCGGCCCCCGTGGAGGCTCCTGCCCGGCCCCAGGCCGTTCGGGCCGCGCCGACGGTAACCGAGCCTCGCCGCGTCAGGGTTACCGAGTACTGGATTCAGGTGATCTCGTCCCCGAGTCGTGATACCGTGGAGCAGGCGAAGCTTCGCCTCGAGGAGGAGCGTCTCAGCGGCCGGATAACGTCCAAGAGTGTCGAAGGGCGAGATTTCTACCGCCTGCGCGTCGGCCCCTACAGCGATAAATCCGAAGCGTCGAAGTTTCTCGATTGGATTCGAGACATAAACGATTTCTCTGGAAGCTACATTTCGGAAGAGTACCCTCTCCGGGTCGTCGACTAGCTGCATTCCATGTCAGAGCAAGATCAACATCTCCACTGGAAAGAGCACGGCGTAAAGCAGATCTACGACGCTCACATATTCAAGGTGATGGAAGCCGATCGGGAGGCCTCCGACGGCCGGCGGCATAGCTTCGTCTACCTCGACAGCCCGAATTGGGCCAACCTCATCGCCCCGATTACCCGAGACGACGGTGTCGAGTGTCTGGTGATGGTCCGGCAGTACCGTCAGGGTGGGGGCTTCGTTTCCCTCGAGTTTCCCGGTGGCGTGGTGGACCCCGGGGAGGACCCTAAGGTCGCGGCGTTGCGGGAGCTCGAGGAGGAGACCGGCTACACCGCTACCGACGCCCTCCTTTTGGGGGCCGTGAACCCGAACCCCGCGTTTATGAACAACGAGGCCTTTACCTTTCTCGCCGAAGGCATCGAGGCGCGGTCGGCTCAGTCCCTCGATCAGAACGAGATCGTCGACGCCGAGCTGATCCCCGTGTCGGAGATTCTTTCCGGGGAACGGAAAGAGTTCCTCAACCACGCCATTATGGTGAGCGCCCTCTACTGGTATCGGGAATACCTAGAAGGGCGGCGGCCCGGCGGAAAGAACCCTCCTAAGCAGTAGTAACTCCCCCAAAACAGCTTGGCCTCCCGGAACGCCTGGATTACCTTAGGGGTAGCTTACAGAAATAGTGAGGTTTACGGCCCATGTCCAGAGCACGTTCCAAGAAAAGCAGCCTCAAAGGATCTCCCACCAATCGAGAGAAGCAGCGAGAGGAGAAGGCGGAGCGAGCGAAACGCCGGAAGCGGCATCGCATTCTCCGGGGGAGCTTGATCGCAGCCGCCGTATTGGCAATCGGGGGTGGCGGTCTCTTCGCCTTGAATATGCGGGAGGAAAAAGTACGGGACCTATCAGTCGTCGGTACCGGAACGCCGGCGGTGGTGCAGGTCCATGACATTACCTGTCCTGTCTGTACCGAGCTCAGGGGAAACGTGGAGAGCATAAGCGGGAACTATTCGGATAGGGAGCTTTTCATTCGGGTAGCGGATGTGGCGACCGACGAAGGCCTCGCCTTTGCCGCCGAGCACACTTCGGCTCGACGCGCCACACTTCTGTTTATCGATGGGGAGGGTAACCTCGTTGAGGAGCACAGCGGCGCCCTCTCTAGGGCCGACCTCCGAATGCTGTTCGACCGGCACGTCGAGTCCGGCCGATAGACCGCCCCCCGACCGGACTCTGCTACGCAGAGACCGGCTTGCAACTACGGCCTTCTCAACGAAGGCATAGAGGCGCCGACCGGACTTTGCTACGCAAAGACCGGCTTGATCGGATGGTCCAGCCTAGCTGGACACAAAGGCGCCGACCGGATTCGAACCGGTGCATAAAGGTTTTGCAGACCTCCCCCTTACCACTTGGGTACGGCGCCGTATTTATTTTTTACGAAAATACTCATTCGCCGGGCGAATGTCCAGCGTAAACATGGTTGCTAGTAAACCGAGGCCGTGGTAGTAAACGGCTATATGCAACACGACCATCGGAGCGCCCTAATCCATCCGTCTGAGTTTATCGGTCTGGAGAACACGGTTCACCTCGCCGCCGGAGGGGAGGGCCCGATGCTCGCCTCGAGTCGCGACGTCGTCGATCGCTTTTTTTCCGACAAGTCGAAGGGGGAGGCCGGGCGCAAGGAAGAAGACGCGACGGCGACGCGGTGCCGTGGCAAGGTCGCGGAGCTCTTCGGGGTCGATGCCCGCGACATCGGTTTCGTGTCGAATAGCTCCGAGGCCATCAACATCCTGACCCACGGGCTAAAATGGACTGCCGGCGACAACGTCGTGGTCTGCGACGTCGAGTTTCCCACCGAGGTGCTTCCCTGGACGCGCTTGAAGGAGCAGGGCGTCGCGATTCGTGTTGTTCCGCACAAGGAGTGGTACATCGAGCCAGGCGACATCCGTGCCGCCGTCGACGACCGGACCCGAGTCGTGGCCATTAGCAGCGTGAGCTATTTTACCGGTCAACGGATCTCGATTAGGCGGCTATCCGAGCTTCTCGAAGGAACCCGGGCTTTGCTCGTTGTCGACGCGACCCACGCCGCCGGGGCCGTTCCTGTCGAAGCCTCCTATGCGGATGTCGTCGTCGCGAGCTGTTACAAGTGGCTTCTATCGACCCACGGGGTCGCGGTCCTCTACTGGAACCAAAAGCGCCTTTCCGGCTTCGAGCCGCCCTTTCTCGGGTGGCATTCCGGAACCTCGCTACCGGATTGGCGAAACCCAACCGAGGTGACCTTACGCCCCGGGGCGGCGATGTTCGAGATGGGGAACATCGGCTTTGTCGGCGTCTATCTCTTGGAAAACGCCCTCGACCGAATCCTCGAAATCGGCATTCCCAAGATAGAGGACCACGTTCTTGCCTTGAGCGGACGCCTCTGGGAGGGCCTCCACGGCCTGGGCTTCGAGATGATGACGCCTCGGGCCGCCTCCGAGCGTGCCGGGAACGTCTGCTTCATGGCCGAGAATATCGGCGAGATAACGGAGTCCCTCGCGGCTCGAGGCATTCTGGTCTGGGGCGGGTACGGCGGCGTCGGAAGAATCCGCGTGTCGACGCATGTGTACAACAGCTCCGACGACGTCGAACGGCTACTGGAAGAATTGAGAGTGCTTAAGTAACACCCGGTCCTGCAGTCTGTCTCACAGGCTCTTTAGAAGATCGATGAGATACGGAAGGACCTGTTTCTTTCGAGATACCACGCCGGTCATCTCACACACTCCCGGAGCGACGGAGGGATAGTGTATCGCTTCGGCGATGCGCCTGGGGCCGTCGAATACCAGCCGGGTAGTCTCTTCGGTTATGTCGGTTACCATCAGGCAGGCAAAGTCGAGGCCCCCTTCCAACCGACTTTCGGCTACCGCGGATGCGACTTCTTCCTGTCGCTCGTCGAAAGCCTTGAAACCGACCATCTCGATTTGGCTTACGGCGAAACGCCGGCCCACCTCGGTGTACCGTTTTTGGTCCTGTTCGACGATCTGCCGGGGTGTCAGGGCGGCGATCTCGCTTCCCGCCTGGAACATCTCTTCGCCGTAGACCTCGACGTTCAGTCCGGCTATGTCGGCGAGCCACTCGGTAGCCGCTCGATCTATCGAGGTCGTGGTCGGAGACTTTAGAATAACGGTATCCGAGAGGACGGCGGACAACAACAGCGCCGCCGTCTGACGGTCCGGTAGCATGTCGGACCTGCGGTAGGTGTCCGCCACTATCGTTGCCGTCGACCCGACGACTCGGTTGATGAAGGTGATGGGCATGGCGGTGCTTCTCGAGCCGATTCGGTGGTGGTCGATAATCTCCACGACCTCGGCATCCTCGATACCGTCTACCGATTGGGAAACCTCGTTGTGGTCGACGAGGACGACCCGGAAGCGAGTCTTGTTGAGAAAGTTGACCCGGGCGACGACCCCGGCGATTCTATCCTCTTCGTCGGTCACGACGAAGCCGCCCACGTTGAACTCGTTGATTCGCCGCTCGACGTCCCGAACCAAGTCGGTTGCCCGAAAGAGCGCTTCCGGTTTCTCGAGATACTTCGAGATCGGCTGGGCCATCGCTTCGGAGATTGCCGCCTCGACCGGGGACCCGGCGGCCATTCTGGGAAGCTCGTCCAAGAGCCGGCAGATCCGCAACACGGTGATCTTTCCGAGGCACCGGTCTTCCGCGTCGGCAACCGGGAGGAAGGAGAAATCGTTGTCCAGAATGATGCGCGCCGCCTCAGAGAGAGGTGCCTCGGGGCGAGCGATGTAGAGGCTCTCTTTGGGAATCATGATGTCGCGGAGGGCAGGGTAGAGAGTAGTCAGAAGCGGCGGCGCCGGGCACTCGAACCGCTCGAGCACGTAACGGGTTTGGGCGTTTACCGTTCCCGCCCGATACGGCAGGGCCGGCGTGCCGGCCTGCTCCTTGTACCGCGCGTACGCCACGGCGGAGCAGATGGAATCCGTATCCGGATTCTTGTGGCCGACGACGATGAGGGGAGATGCACCGTCCATGCCCTAAGTGTAACACGCCGTCGTTTTATCGGTGCTTTATGGGCACGTAGTCCGGGAGCTTTTTGGGAATCGGTACCGCTTCCAGCCGGGCGAAGCGCTGGAGGCCGGACACCGGGTTGCCGACTGAGGCGTCGGAACCGGGTCCGGCGTTTTCAACTGCTACCCCCGGCCACCGGGTTCCGATGAGCGGCGCGGCGTAGGCGACAAAATCGTCGGTCACGTCGGTTTGGTCTTTCGATAGCCACGTCTTCGGAAGATGACGCGCCGAGGCTGCTACCGTCTCGAGGGGTACCTGGTCGAAGAAGGGCTGGTAGAGGGCTTCGGGACCGCCGGCTTGGGCCCCGGCGACTCCGTATCCGGCCCGGAGCCCTCCACCCCGGCGGCGGATCGTCGCCATGTAGCCGGAGCCTTCGGTTATCGCTACGTCGACGGCGTGGCGCCCCACTCCCCGGGCCTCTTCCTGGTCGATCGTCGACGCGAAGATCGAGCTTGCCCGCTGCAACACGCCGGGAATCGAGAAGGTCGCGTTTCCCGGGACCGCGAGCCCGCGTTCGTTCAGGTAGCTGACTACGATTTGCGCGACGGTGTTCCGGCTTGCGCCGTACTCGACGTGCCCAAATCCGTCCCGCGCCTCCCCGACACCGCCGACGTCGAAACCTTCGCTGACGACGACGATGCAGCGCCCCCGGCGCGCAAGCGTTTCGTTGACGTGATGGTGGAGCGACTCCAGGGTGTGATGAGACTCGGTCAGGTAGAGGTGAAGCGGCATCGCTCGG
The DNA here is from genome assembly GCA_964558285.1 of uncultured Spirochaetaceae bacterium. Taxonomy (GTDB): domain Bacteria; phylum Spirochaetota; class Spirochaetia; order DSM-27196; family PWMO01; genus CAYPUT01. Next base: position 46,007 of record CAZLDK010000001.1, read on the forward strand.
TAAGGGTCCGCCAGACGCGCGGCGGCGGGAATAAAGCCGGCGGTTCGCCCCATCGCCTGGAGCACCGCGACGGGCTCCGAGGGGTACATCCCTCGGTTTTCTTCTTCGACGATCTGGGTAATCATCGCCCAGTACCGGGCCGCGCTTCCGTATCCCGGCGTGTGGTCGACGAGATCCAACTCGATATCCCCGACATCGTTGTCGATGGTCTTCGGGACACCGGTGCAGACCAGGTCGATTCCGCGAGCGGCGGCGCGGGACGCGACCTTCGACGCGGTATCCATCGAGTCGTTCCCCCCGATGTAGAAGAAATAGCCGACCTCATGGGCGGCGCAGACGTCGACGATTCGGGCAAAGTCCTCTTCTTGCGCCTCGTCGAGCTTGTAACGGCAGGTGCCGATGGCCCCGGCGGCGGGGGTAATCGCCAGGAGCTCTCGTTCCTCCGCCCTCTCCGCATCGAGGGAGATTAGCTCTTCTTTGAGGATACCCTCGACCCCGTGTCGGGCCGCGAGGACCTCGCCGATATGCTCCGGATAGCTCTTGCACCCATCGAAGACTCCGAGGAGGGAGGCGTTGATAACCGGCGAGGGTCCGCCGGATTGAGCGACCAGCGCTCGGCGTCGGGTTCCCGGCATCCCCGGGCCCTACCAGGCGTAGGCTTCC
>CAZLDK010000002.1:0-5032 GCA_964558285.1 uncultured Spirochaetaceae bacterium
GCCGAACACGCCCTGGATCCGGTCTACGCCGGGAACCTTGGGGTGAACATCGACGAGCTTTGGGTTTCGCAACCGGATACCGGTGAGCAAGCGCTCGAGATAGCCGAGTCCCTCGTACGGTCTGCCGCCGTCGACATAATCGTTGTCGACTCCGTGGCGGCCCTGACGCCTCAGGCGGAAATCGAAGGGGATATGGGTGACTCTCATATGGGACTTCAGGCTCGCCTGATGAGTCAGGCCTTAAGAAAGCTAACCGCAACTATTTCCAAGTCCGGGACCTGCCTCGTCTTTATCAATCAGATCCGAATGAAGATCGGGGTGATGTTCGGCAATCCGGAGACTACGACCGGAGGCAAGGCCCTCAAGTTCTATTCCTCCGTTCGCCTCGAGGTCCGACGTATCGAGACGATTACGAAGGGGGCCGACGAGGCAATCGGAAACCGAGTTCGGGTAAAGGTAGTCAAGAACAAAGTTGCCCCGCCGTTCAAGAAGGTCGAGATGGAGATTATCTTCGGAAAGGGTATCTCTTACTGGGGCAGTCTCCTCGACGGCGCCCTGAAGCTGGACCTCATAAAGAAGAGCGGTAGCTGGTACTCCTACGGTGAGGAGCGTGTTGGGCAAGGCAGGGACAACGCTCGACAGTTTCTCGAAGAGCATCAGGACATTGCGAAGGAGATCGAAGAGAAGATTCGCAAAGAGCTCTTTCCGCCGCCGGCCGCTCGCGGGGCCAAGGCCGCAGAGGCAGCTGCTGCGGAAGCCGAAACCGGAGCTGAGCCCGCGGCCGGCGGAGCTGAGCCCGCGGCCGGCGAGGCCCCTGCAAAAACGAAGGCCAAACCGTCCGGCGAGGAAGAGGAACTCTTCTAACGCGTGTTAGAGTGCTCGCCTCGTCTTGGGAGCTCCTTCGGAGATAGCGCCGGGAATACGAAATCCCCGAGAGGGGCGACAACTCACCGCGGTATCCGGAGCCGTCCCGGGGGGAAGGTGTTTACTGCGACCACGCGGCAGTCGTATACTCACCCACAACCGACCAATGAGTAGTGAGGATACCCAAGGACCTGTGGTACGGGTGCCTTCTTTCGAAGGCCCCCTGGACCTCCTCCTCTTTCTGATTAGAAAGAACGAGATAAACATCTACGACATCCCCATCGGAACGATCACCGAGCAGTACTTGGCGTATATGGCGTATGCCGTCCGCGTCGATCTGGAGAACATCACGGATTTTTACGTGATGGCCGCGACCTTGCTCTACATCAAGAGTCGAATGCTCCTACCGATGGAAGATGCCGACGACGAAGAGTTCGACGATCCCCGGAAGGAGTTGGTGGAACGGCTGATCGAGTACCAGCGGTACCGGAAGCTCACCGAGCTGATGGAAGAACGGCAGGAGGAGGCGCAGTTGGAGCTTCTGCGGCCCGCGAAGCAGCGCAGCCTCCCGTTCCCCGAGAGCGAGGACACCTGGCAGGACCTCGATCCCTGGGCGCTCTTCGAGCATTTCGCGGCCATTATGTCGAACCTTGGTGCCGAGAGGCTCATCGAGCTCTACGAAGAGGTTTCGATAAACGAAAAAGTGGCGCTCATCGAGGAGTACCTCGAGGACCGAGAGGAGTTCGACTTTGCGGAGCTCATTAAGCGGGGAGACTCCGTTTTGGAGTTGGTCTGCGCCTTTCTCGCGCTTCTTGAATTGACGAAAACGAGGAGAATTTCGATACAACAGAACCGACTCTTCGGAGACATCAGGATAAGGCGGTCCGCGCATGGCGCTTGAAACGGAACAGGCCTTGGTCGAGGCGGTGCTCCTGATGGAGACCGAGCCTGTCGACGAAAAGACGATCTCCCGGGTTACCGGCCTCGGTGCCGAAGTGGTCCGCCAAGCCCTCTCTGCCCTCGTCGATCGCTACGCCGCCCCGGAGTGCGGACTCGAAGTTCGGCGCATTGCCGACGGGCTTCTCCTGGCTCCGAAGGAGGCGCTGTCGAAGACCCTGCGGGACAGGTACGGAAAACGTCACGATACCCGCCTGTCCAAAGCGGCTCTCGAAACGCTCTCCATCATCGCCTACTCTCAACCGGTAACCCGAGGGGAAATCGAAAGCCTTCGGGGCGTCGCCGCAGACGGTATGATTCGCCTACTGCTCGACCGAGGCTTGATTAAAGAGACAGGAAAGAAGGAGGCACCGGGGCGACCGACGCAGTACGGAACCTCCCGAGAGTTCCTTCGTGCCTTTCGGCTTTCGAGTATCTCCGATCTACCGAAACTCGAGGACGTGGAAGAGGAGCGTTTCGCACAAGATGAGTAGAACGAGCGAAGAGTACCCGATGCGTCTCCACGTCTACCTCGCCCGGGCGGGTGTCGCCTCACGGCGGCGGAGCGAAGCGCTAATCGCAGAGGGAGAGGTCGACGTAAACGGAGAGATCGTTACGAGCCAGGGCTTCTTGGTGAATCGCGGTGACACTGTCCGGTTTGCCGGTAGACGGGTGGAGCCCGCGCAAAGGAAGCTCTACATTGCCTTGAATAAACCGAAGCGCTATCTGTGTACCAGCAGCGACCCGGAGAACCGGCCCTTGGCGATTTCTCTGGTTCAACCCGATTTTCCGGAGCGGCTCTTTACCGTGGGACGTCTGGACTTTCTCTCGAGCGGCCTCATTTTAGTGACGAACGACGGATACTTCTCCAAGCGGGTAATGCACCCCTCGAATCGAGTCGAGAAGGAGTACGTGCTGGAGGCGAAGGTTCCCGTTCCGGAGGAGCTTCTCCAAGAGTACAGGAAAGGTATTGTCATAGAGGGTGTTCGGTACGTGCTAAAGCGCTATACCTACAAGAACTCCCGGCGGGTTAACCTGGTCCTGGAAGAGGGGAAGAACCGAGAGATTCGGCGGGTCTTCGAGGCACAGAGGGTCGGGATAAAGCGGCTGCACCGGATCCGAATAGGAGGGGTTACCCTGGGCCAAACCCCTCCAGGAGGCTACCGTTTCCTGTCGAAGGAAGAGGTCTCCGTCCTCGGAGGAGAGCGGTAATGGTCGTCGCAATCGACGGCCCCGCGGGGAGCGGCAAGAGCACGATAGCCCGGGAGGTCGCCGACCGACTCGGTTTCTTTTTCGTAAACTCCGGTAGCCTGTATCGCGCTGTGTCCTACTATGTTCTCTCCCGAAGGAAGGACCCCTCGAATACCGAGGGAGTCCGACGCGCCTTGGCCGAAATCGAGATGGACTATTCTCCCGATGCACTGACAGTGAACGGCACCAAGGTGGGCGACGAGTTACGGAGCGAAGAGGTGGACAATTGGGTGTCTCGCCACTCTGCCATACCCGACGTGCGAAACTTCGTCAACGCCATTGTGCGCAAGAGCGTCGCCGGACGCGACGCGGTCGTCGAGGGGCGCGACATGACTACCGTTGTCTTCCCCGATGCCGAGTACAAGTTCTACTTGGACGCCTCATTGGAGACCCGAGCCCGGCGAAGAATGGCGGCGGGAGCCGAAGGCAGCCTGGCAGAGGTAATGCAGAGGACCGAGGAGAGAGACCGTCAGGATCGCGAGAAAGTGGTCGGGAGTCTCCAGCAGGACCCCGATTCGATCTATTTGGATACCTCGGACTTGACCATAGAGGATGTTTGTGAGACAGTTATTGCTAGTATCCGTACAAATTAATATCACTGGGAGTTTCTTGTAATTATGAGCGATCGAGACGCGTCAGGTCCCAAAACACCTGAACAACAGCTATTACAAGAGGAGCTACAAGAAGAGTTCCTCAAGCCACTTGACGATTTGCAGTCAGGGCAACTCGTCGAGGGAACGGTTGTTCAGGTGGGAACCGAATATGCCTTTGTAGACATCGGCTATAAGTCCGAAGGGCGTATTCGTCTCGACGAATTTGATGAGCCACCAACAATTGGTGACACCGTGAGCGTTGTCCTCCTGAACAAGGAGACCGTCCAGGGCGGAATCAATGTGTCCAAGCGAAAGGCGGACGAGCGTGTTTCCTGGAAACAGCTCAAAGACGCTTTTCAGGAGCACGAGCCTGTTGAAGGAACGGTCGCTAAGTCGATAAAGGGTGGATTCGAAGTTCGTCTGTTTGGGGGCTTGAGGGCCTTCAATCCGATTTCCAAGATGGATGTTCACAGGGTCGAGGAACCCGAAGAGTATGTTGGAGTAAAGAGCAAGTTCCACATCGAACGGCTCTATAGCGACAACAGAGTCAATATCGTCGTTTCTCGCCGGGGCTGGCTCGAAGAACAAGTCGAAAAGAACCGCGAAGAGTTCTTTGCCAATACCGAGATCGGCGACGTCGTCGAGGGGACCGTGAAGTCCTTTACCTCCTTCGGGGCGTTTATCGACCTAGGCGGGTTTGACGGACTTCTGCACCTTAACGATATGAGCTGGGGACACGCGACCCGTCCACGGGACTACGTTCAGAAGGGGGAGGTTATTCAGCTCCGGGTTATCAGGCTTGATACCGAGGAGAAGAAGATTAACCTCTCGCTCCGACATATGACCGAAGACCCCTGGAACCGCTTCGAAGAGAAATACGGGGTCGACCAGGTCGTTACCGGCAAGGTAACCAAACTTGCGGATTTCGGCGCCTTCATCGAGCTCGAGGAGGGCATCGAAGGACTCGCCCACATCTCGGAGCTCTCTTGGGTTAAGCACGTTAACCATCCTCGGGAGGTCATAGACGTCGGCGACGATGTAGACGTGATGATCCTCGACTACGACGTTACCCAGGGCCGGGTCTCCCTCGGCGTAAAGCAGGTTCAACCGAATCCCTGGAGCGAGCTCGCCGCGTCGTACCCTATCGGAATGACTCTCCGACGCCCCGTCAAGAAGATTACCAACTCCGGCGCCTTCGTAGAGCTGGAAGAGGGTGTCGACGCCTTTATTCACGCCGACGATCTATCCTGGACGAAGCGTCCGAAAAACCCCAGCGCCGTCTTGACCGAGGGCGAGGAGGTGGACTTCGTCATCACCGCGATCGACCCCGATACCCACAACATTCGGGGGGGCATCAAGCAGCTCTCCGACGACCCCTGGGTCTCCTT
>CAZLDK010000002.1:5042-42228 GCA_964558285.1 uncultured Spirochaetaceae bacterium
AACGGGCCTACGCCGATCGGACCGTCGTCGAGGGCGAGGTTACGAATATCACCGACTTTGGGGTATTCGTTAGGGTTCAAGGCGGGATCGAGGGACTCATCCATAAGGCGAACCTCGTGGATCCACGGACCGAGTCTTACGAGAAAGCCGTTGAGAACGTCAACGTCGGTGACCGGCTCCAGGCCATCATTACCGAGGTAAACCCTGGGAAGCAACGCCTCGGTCTCTCGGTTCGAGAAGTCGAACGCAAAGAGCGTCAGGAAGAGCTGCAGAAGTACATCCACGACGACTCTGCGGAGGGTACGCTTACCCTCGGCGAGCTTCTCAAGGAGAAGGAAAAGAGCTAGGCGCCCAACGGCGCCCCGGCCGCCCGACGAGGCATGTTCACCGCTCCCATCGACGCCGAGAAGTTCGGTGTCTTTATTCAGCTAAACAGCTCGATAAACGCGGACTATTCCGACCCCCACCTTCTGCTGGAGCGGATTGTCGAGGCTGCTACGCGACTGACCGACGCCGAGGCGTCAAGCCTCTTACTTCTCGACGAAAAGAACCAGCGCCTCTACTTCGAGATAGCCCTTGGCCCCCGGGGTCCCGAGGTCCAACGCCTTTCGCTGGACATCAGCGAAGGTATAGCCGGCTGGGTGTTCTCGAACAATGTGGGTGTCATTGTTAACGATCCGGAAGCAGACGAACGGTTCTACCGAGAGATTGGAAAAAAGGTCGACTTCGAAACACGGCGACTGATGGCCGTTCCCCTGAGGCTCGGGGAGCGATGTATCGGTGTCATCGAAGTGATCAACAAAACCGACGGTGGCAAGTTTTCCGTCGAGGACCTCCAGTGGTTGGAAGTGTTTGCGAATCAAGCCGCCCTTGCCATCCAACACGCACGGTCCCTCGACAAGGTTCGCAAACGCGTCGATAGTCTTGAGGCACAAGTGTCCGGCGGGCGGCCCCTGGTCTATCGAAGCCACGCGATGACCGAATCGCTGTCGATGGCGACCCGGATCGCCGGGACCGACTCGTCTGTTCTAATCCTCGGGGAGAGCGGGGTAGGGAAGGAGCTTTTCGCCGAGTTTATTCACGGGCACAGTCTTCGCCGAGAAGGCCCCCTCGTTCGAGTCAACTGCGCAGCTCTGCCGGAGCAACTTCTAGAAAGCGAGCTCTTCGGGCATGTCCGGGGTGCCTACACCGACGCCGTGAGAGATCGTCGAGGGCGTTTTGAGCTTGCCGACGGGGGAACGATATTTCTGGACGAGGTTGGAGAGTTGCCCCTATCGGTCCAGGCAAAGATGCTAAGGATTCTACAGGAGCAATCCTTCGAACGCCTCGGCTCCGGCGAGTCTACCCAGGTCGACGTTCGGATTATCGCGGCGACCAACAGCAACCTTCGGGAGGCGGTCGAATCCGGCCGTTTTCGTCGGGACCTCTATTTTCGTCTGAACGTCCTTCCTCTCCGAGTGCCGGCGCTCCGGGAGCGACCCGACGATATACCGCTCCTCGCGCGGCATTTTCTCCAACGCCACAATCGTGGACGCGAGTCGAGTATCGAAGGCTTCTCCGACGAGGCGACGGAACGGATTTTGACCTATTCCTGGCCGGGAAACGTCCGGGAATTGGAGAATGTCGTGGAGCGGGCCGTCGTGGTGGCTAGGGGTAGGTACATCCAACGCGAAGACCTGATGCTCGCCGGCGGCGGCGAGAACGACGGCGACCGCTACCGTGGGAAGTCGCTTCGGGACGCCATAACGATGTTCAAGCGCACACTTATCGAGAATAGTCTGGCTCATCATGGCTGGAACCAAACCGCCACAGCGCGTACACTGGGGATTCAACGTACGTATCTATCGAGACTGATAAAAGAACTAGGAATAGGCAGGTAAACATGGCAGAAAAAGAGCGCGCTTCTTTGAAAGACAGACTGACCGAGGCATTGAGCCGCTACCGCAAACCGCTTCTTTTGGGCTTGGCCCTTTTCGTCGTCGTTTTGGTGGCGACCTTTGCGTATCTCGAAATTCAGCAACGTCGAGCCGAAGAGGCCCTAGCCCGGATCGAGGAGGCCGAAGCGAGCTTCGAAGCCTGGGTCGATGCCCGGGAAGCGGATGAAGACGGGGGAGCCGAAGGGATACGAATCGAGCTGGAATCCGATATCGAGGAGATTATACGCCGCTATCCGCGTAAATACGCCGCGAATCGGGCGCGATTTCTCCAGGGCGAGATCTATTGGGAGTTGGGCGACTGGGTGAGTGCAGGGGAGCGGTACCGAGAAACTGCGGACTCCTTTCCCCGGAGTCATCTGGCCTCGGTCAGTCTCTACAACGCCGGGGTTGCTTTTGAAGAAGCGGGAGACCTCGATTCCGCCGTGGAGAACCTTCAAGAGGTCGTCGACCGCTTTGCCGAATCTCCGTCTCCCCTCGTGCCCCAGGCCGTGTTCTCCCTCGGACGGTTAGCCGAGGAACAAGAGGACTTCGGTTCCGCTCGAGAGCACTATCAGCAGTTGGTTGAGAGCCACCCCGGTAGCAATTGGACAAGTCTCGCTCGGAACCGTATAATCCTGCTGTCCGCCGAGGGGCGTATAAACTAGTCAACAGGAGCCGGGCTTTGCGTGTCCAGACCAAGAGATTCGGCATCGTGCTCGGCCTCCTTGTCGCCGGCACGATTCTGGCACTAGACGCCGGGACGGCGATTATTGACCGTCTCGAGCTGAAGATGCTCGATACCCACTTCAACCTCAAGACCACCTTCCGGGGAGAGGACATCCAGGAAGGGGTGCAACAGGTGGAGCGGAACCCCAACATTTCGGAAGATATCTTGATCGTTGGGATCGATTTTGCGACCCTCAACCAGTTCGGCCAGTGGCCCTTTCCCCGGTATCGCCATGCCGACCTGGTCAACTCCTTTGCCCGGATTACCGACCAAACACAACGGGAGCGTGCCCTCCTCCTCGATATCTTCTTTATCGAACCCTCGGAAGGCGCCTTCAACGACGCCCTCTTGCGGGAGGCGATGCTCCAGAACGAGCGAGTTTTTCTCGAGACTATCCTGGAGCAAGGCGCTCCGCCGCCGGGATCCGAAGAAGAGCTCTTTCAGCGCCACGAGCGCCTCTACGAAGCGGCGGGACGCATAACCGACGTAGAGGGTGAATGGTGGACGCTTCCCTACCATCTCGGGCTCCAACCGCCGCTTCAGCCCTTCGCCGAGGTTGTCGGTGGTTATGGCCACGCGAACTTCTACCAGGATTTCGACGAAGTCTACCGACGGCAGGCTCTTATCGCCCGATCCAGCGAACTAATCGCCGCCTACCGCCTCGATGACCTGGAGCCGGGTTTCGACGTCGACTCAGACCGATTCGAGCGCCTCGCCTGGTTCGACCGTCAGGGAAGAGAGCATACGATTCGTACCCCACTGACGGCCGAATCGCTTCTCGAGGTGACCCGAGAGATGGAAGAGCGGGCCCCGGAGCGGATTGTCGACAGCGACAACGACGGAGAGCCCGACGACTCGTTCTACGTTGTACGGCACTATCAAGATGAGTTTATGCCGGCAGTTACTCTTGCTCTCGCGGCGGATTACTTCAACGTGCCCCTCGAAGAGCTCGAAGTAGTTATCGGAGAGCACATTCGGATTCCCTCGCCCGAAATGTTCGACGTCGAAAGAGGGGAGTGGCTTCCCTATCGAGACGAAATCGTTATCCCCATCGACGACCAAGGGAACATGTTGATCAATTTTATGGGCGTTCGGTCGAGTGCCGCCCGGGACGGCCACCAGACCTTTCCTGTGCGTTCCTACGCCGGGTACGCGGCCCGGGTGCCGGGGCCCGATCCGTTAACATGGCCGAGAACCCGGGCCGTCGAGAACAAAATTATTATGGTTGGGGCCTTCGCCCAGGGGATGGCGGAAGACGAAAAGACAACTCCCTACGGTCTTATGTACGGGGTGGAGATCCACGCCAACGCTCTGAATACCATTCTAATGGACCGCTTTATCGAGTACGCCCCCTACTGGCTCGACGCAGTAGTGCTCGTAGTTCTCTCGCTTCTTGTCGCCTTCTTGGCTTCCCGCTTTTCTACGCTCTACTCCTTTGTCGCGACCTTCGTACTCCTTCTGGTCTTCTTCTTTACGACCACCATTATTTTTGACGCCCGATCCTTCGTCGTCAATTTTACCGCACCGGCCCTCGGCATGCTCTTCTCCTACTTGAGTGTCGTCCTCTACCGAATAATGACCGAGGAAAAGGATAAGCGCCGAATTCGGGAGATGTTTGGAAAGTACGTAAGCCCCCGGGTCGTCGACCAGATACTCGCGAATCCCCCGGAGCTCGGAGGCGTCGACAAGGAGCTTACGGTCTTCTTTTCGGATATCCGGGGGTTTACCACGCTCTCCGAGGCGATGACGCCCCAGGAGCTCGTCAACCACCTGAACGTATACCTTACCTCAATGACCGACATCATCTTGGATTTCCAGGGAACCCTCGATAAGTACGTCGGCGACGAGATCATGTGTTTCTGGGGGGCGCCGCTGCCCCAGGCGGATCACGCCTTCTTAGCGTGTCAGTGCGCCGTCAAACAGATGGAAGCCCTCGATAAACTAAACGCCGAATGGCCCGAGGAGCGGCGCATCAACATCGGCATCGGCGTAAACTCCGGGGTCATGACCGTCGGGAACATGGGCTCCCTCGGCCGGATGAACTACACCTTGATGGGGGATAATGTAAACCTCGGCGCCCGCCTCGAGGGGACCAACAAGATGTACGGGACCAACATCATCATGAGCGAATACACCTACGGTTTGGTTAAGGACCGGGTGGTAGCCCGGGAGCTGGACAACATTCGTGTGAAAGGAAAGAACCGGCCGGTACTGATCTACGAGCTCGTCGACGTAATCGACGGGAAGGAAGGGTCGACATCCGCAGCTCCCTCCTAACGGCGGCGGCTATCCTTCTGTCGGCCGTCCTGAGCCTGGCCGGTTGCGGCATCGAATCGATTACCTTCGTCGAAGGGCCCCTGGAGGACCAGATAACTCGGCCGAATCCACCAAGCGTCGCCGTTATTACGTTTTTCCATAATGATAGCCTTGCAAACCAGAGCGACGATTTTCTCGGCTACGAGCTCTACTACAAGCTCTACGACGACGCGGTTACTAATCCTTGGCAAGAGGATCAGTCGTCCATTCTTGCGGAGCCGGTACCGACGGGAGTCGGCCGACTGACGAACCGGGGCTACCGTCGGGTTATTCGGAACCAGGCGCCGGAAGCCATTCCGACGGTCTTGGTGACAAACAAGGGGCTCCAATACACGATCACGTTGGACTTTCTCGATTCCGGGTCCGAGGCAGACGCCACGGCGAGCTGGAACGACGGCTCTTTGACTACTATTGCCCTGCGTCGAAACACCCCGGGGGTAGCTACCGGCACCTTCAAGAGTTTCTTTGGAGACTACGAGGAAGACGACGAAGACGTCGAAGACGACCTCGAGACGGCCGCCCTCGGAGTTGCGCTCTACGCCCTGGGATACGGCATCGAGGGCGGCACCTTTCGGCAACTGTACTCAGAGGCTGTTTTCCTCGGATACGTAGAATTGTCACCTTAGTAAGGACGTTCGTTAGGACAAGGGATTATAAATGATTGCATACTACCTAGGCATAGGATTGACCTACGCGGTAATTGGTTTTGGAATGGCGCTGCTATTCTTTTTCGTTTTCAAGAAGCAGTACCTCGGGAGCTTCTGGGGCGCTTTAATCGTCGGGCTCATCGGCGCCTTTGCCGGTGGGGTCTTCGCGTTCGTCTTCGAAGACCTTATTGATCGACTGTCGAACCTCAACGATTCGGTGAACATCTTCCCGCCGATTATCGTCGCGACGCTCTTTTTGGTCTTCTTCGGAAGCATCAGCTCGCAGGGTCGCAAGTAAACCGTCCATCAACAGGCTTCTTGATACCCCGAAGCGTTTCCCCTTCACTTCCGATAAGGGATATTCTGTCGACTTACGTTATCCCCAGCTGCTTTTCCGGTTCCCTCTGGTCCCCTTCTGCAATTCTTGGTATACAGGCTCTGTGATGTCTGAATCCACGAATGTAGACATGGAATCCTTCGGAGCTCTCGTAGAGGTCTTGCGCACCCTGAGGGGGCCGGAGGGCTGCCCGTGGGATCGGGCCCAGACTCCTGAAACCTTAAAATCGTTTCTAATCGAAGAAAGCTACGAGACTGTCGAGGCCATCAACCGTGATTGCACGACAGAGGTCGAGGAAGAGCTCGGGGACACGGTTCTTATCGTCCTGCTTATCGTACTGGCCTACGAAGAAAGCAAGCGCTTAACACTCCAGAACGTTCTGGAATCCCTAACGGCGAAGCTGATTCGGCGACACCCCCACGTATTCGGCGAAAGCGCCGCGACAACCAGCCAAGAGGTGGTAAAGCAGTGGGAGGAGATAAAGCAGGAAGAAAAGCCGGAGCGAAAGAAGGGGCTTCTTGACGACATTTCGAACCACTACCCTCCTCTCGAGCGCGCCAGACGTATGCAGAAGCGAGCGCATCGGGTAGGGTTCGATTGGCCGGAGACCGCGCAGGTCTACGATAAGGTAGAAGAGGAGCTCCAGGAGCTTCGAGAAATCGGCGAAGGCACGGAGAACGGCGACTCGCGGGCTCGGGAAGAGGAGGTCGGCGACCTATTGTTTACGGTCGTCAACCTTGCCCGCCACCTCGGTGTCGATCCGTCGGTGGCTCTCAACGGCGCCAACGAAAAGTTTTACCGCCGGTTCAAGTCGATGGAGGCCTCCTCAGCCGGTTCCGGGACCACCCTCGATGGGTTGACTCCGGATCAGCTGGAGAAGCTCTGGGAGGCCGCCAAGGCGGAGAAGTAGTCGACCGGCTCCCCCCCGGTTCCCCTGGCCAGGCTGGTCAGGCGATGAACCCGTAACTGCTTGTAGTCCTCTTCGAGGATGGCCATCAGCGTCTTCTTGAGCCCTCGTCCTTCGGCGCGGTCCTGGGAGAAGCAAAGAGAGAGGCTCTCCGAAGACTCCCCGACGGTCTTTTCGGTTTTCCACCAAAGAGCCCACGGGGGCTTCTGTTCCAAAAACCGCTGGAGCCGGGCCGGCGTTTCACCGAACCCGGAGATACGAAAAACTCCTCCCCAGTAGAGGCGCATCAGCGAGAGCCGAAGCGACGGCGCCGGGTAGAGGGCCGCCCTAGTAATCTCAAAGCCTTCGGGAAGTCCGGCGTTTAGCGTGTAGGCGATCTCCTCGGCTGCGGCGTTTTCCCCCTCCGGCCCGGCGAGGAGCACCAGCGCCAGCTCCTGTTCCGAGGAGATTCCCACCGACAGCGGCTGGGCGAACTGGAGCCGGGGCTTGGGGTTAAACCCTTCGGTGAACGCAACCGGCACCTTTCCCCGCTGGAAAGCGCGTTCGAAGAGGGCCATGGTGCTCAGATGGGCAAGATAGGCCGCGGGACCAACCTTTCGGAAAGAGAGAAGCAGAGTTGCCGTGGGCTTGCGAACCTGGTCCCGGGGCGCGGTTTTCTCGGACGACGGGACTTCGGGCGGCGCAGCGGGCTCCGGAGCCGGAGCCCCCTTCGGGAGAACCCGGGGCCGGGTATCCCGGTTACAGACCCCGCAGGGTTCCCGGCATTCCGGAGCGCAATGCTCGGTCAGCTTTCCCTCGAGGGAACGCCGATACTCCCGCTTGAGAATGGAAGGCGCAACTCCGACGGAGACGTCGTCCCAGGGCAGTGGGGCGTCGGGGTCCCGTTCACCGAGGGTTTCGCCGAGGACGTCCCACCCGGCTTCTTCGAGGGTAGTGTTCCATGCGTCTTTTCGGAAGTGCTCGTCCCAGGGGTCGAGATAGCAGCCCCGACGAGCCGCCGAGAGAATCAACTCCCCTACCCTTGCGTCGCCCCTGCTTATGACGCCCTCGAGAGCCGAGGTAAAAGGATCGGGGTAGCCCATCTTTATCCCGAGATCGGTGAGGAGCTGCTTTGTTCGGCGCAATTGGGCGTCGGCTTCCGACGGCGGTAACTGCCGCGCCCATTGAAAGGGGGTGTGCGGTTTCGGCACGAAGGTGGTTACCGTCACGTTCATCCGTACCTTCGTCGAGGAGCGAATGGCGCTTAGATGCTCGGCGATCTCCTCCGGCGTGTTCTGGCCTTCGCCCGGAAGGCCGATCATAAAGTAGAACTTCGCCATCCTCCACCCACGGCCCACGGCCTCCTTCAAGACCTCCCGGGTTCTCTCCAAGGGGACCAGCTTATTGATACTCAACTGTCCCGATTCGGTAGGGGTTTCTACGGCGAAGGTCAGACCGCTGCGTCGCACTCGAGATATCTCTCCGAGCAACGGAAGCGTTAGGGAATTGACCCGGAGGGAAGGAAGGGAAAACGAAACTCCACGGCTTCCGTACTTTTGGTTGAGAAAGCGAAAGAGGCCAAAGATATCTCGGTAGTCGCCGGAGCTCAACGAGGAAAGCGTAATCTCTCGGTAGCCGAGTACGTCGACCAGGTAGGACACCTCGGCATCTATCACATCCCGGTCCTTCATCCGGTACGGTCGGTAATAGACGCCGGCGCTGCAGAACCGACACCCCTGGGGACAGCCTCGCATGATCTCGACGACGCCGTGGTCATGGACGACGCGTTGGCTCGGTATCGGCGTACCGGCAAGCACAGCTTGATCGCCAAAACCCCGCCAGACGGCTCTCCTGGCCCGCTGTGGCTTTCCGGCGACCCAGACGTGGTCGTTGTCCCTTAGGACGGCCATCTGCGCGTCTCGGGTTGCTGAACGCCCCCGTCCTCCCCGGCGCTTGATCTCCGCGAGGGAGGCAAGAATCTGCGGAAAGACCCCCTCCGCCTCCCCCAAGAAGAGGCCGTCGAAGAGAAAGGACCAGGGCGCCGGATTCGCGGTTCCGGGCCCCCCACCGATAATCAAAGGCCCGCCGGGGCCGCCTGGGGCGTGGCGCTTCTCGGCTACCGGATTGACCCCGCCACTCTCCAGGAGCCCGACAAGGGTTGTCGCTGCGAGCTCGTACCCGATGGTAACGGCGATAAGGTCGACCTCGTTCAGCGGTGTCCGGGTCTCGAGGGTAAAGAGCGGCATTGCCGTTTCCCGGAGGGCCTCTTTGAAATCGGGATCCGGAGCAAAGACACGTTCGCAGAAGACCCCGGGTGTATCGTTGGCCATCTTGTAGAGAAGGCGAAGCGCGTAGTTCGACATGCCGATCTCGTAGAGATCCGGAAAACAGAGGGCGACACGAAAGGCGCCGGAGTCGGGTTGTTTTTGGGAACCAAACTCGCCGCCGACGTACCTCCCGGGATGCTGGACGCGCATGAGGAGGGGATGGAGATCCGAGAGGGAGATCACGTGTACCGAAACCTATGGAGGTAGATGCTCATCAGAATTCCGACGCTCATCATACCGGTCCAGAGAGAGGAGCCGCCATGGGAGAGAAAGAGCAGCGGGATTCCGGTAATCGGCATAATCCCCATCGCCATTCCGACGTTTACGAGAAAATGAAAGAATATCAACCCGACAATTCCGGTGGCGACCAAGGAGGCAAAACCGTCTTTTGCCGTCGCCGCTATGTGTATGCCCCGGAGCATCAGGAGAAGAAAAAGCCCAAACACCAGAAGCGATCCAAGAAAGCCCCACTCTTCAGCAAGAATCGAGAAGATAAAGTCGGTGCTCTGCTGTGGAAGGTACTGGTAGTGACTCTGCGTTCCTTTGAGAAAGCCCTTTCCGAATGGTCCCCCGGAGCCGACGGCGGTTACCGACTGAATGATGTTCCACCCGGCTCCCCGGGGGTCGACGTAGGGATCGAGGAAGACAATCAACCGCATAATCTGATATTGACGGAGAATGCGGGCCGCCCCGACGGCGGCCACAAGAGCCGAGCCGGCGAGAGAGGAAGCGTAGAGAATCCAATAGAAGTATCGTCGCTTCATCAGGAAGTAGCCGACGAGGGCCAGGAGCGCTACGCTGGCGATGCTCACAAGCACCAACGCGGTTATCCGCGGGTCAGATACGACACGGACGACTGGAACGCTCTGCCGGCGGATGTAGCTCTCCCATGCAGGCAGTCCCGCAAGGACAAAGGTGAGGAAGGCCAAAACGATTACGAAGAGGACATGGCGAATCTTTGCCCCGGCGGCGAACGCCATAAGCAGGTAGATCGGAGGAAAAACCAGAGCCGTTCCGAGATCGGGCTGTGCAATGACGAGCACAACCGGAACCAGGGTGATAGAAAAACCGACGAGGAAGACCGGCAAGCGGTCTATCGAATTTCTGCGTTCGGCCAGAAAACGGGCGAGTAACAGAATTGTCGCAAGTTTCGCAAACTCCGATGGTTGAATACCCAAGTTCCCGATACCGATCCAGGACCTGGCACCGTTGACGACCCTTCCGAATAGCAGTGTCAGAAGAAGGATCAGAAGAACCAAGGCGTATATGTAGGGACTGACGCCCCTCAATTTGGCGTAGTCGAGAAAAGAGAGGCCCAGAAGAAGCGCCAGCCCGGAGGACGCCCAGATGATCTGCCGGAGATACTCCGTCGAAAAGAGCTCTCCGGTAGAGGTAATCCCGCTCGAATAGATAAAGAGGACGCCGATGACGATGAGGCTCAGGGTGCTTGCCAGAAGATAGACGTCAAAGGCGAAGAGCGATTTCGACCGCATTACATGTACCAGAGAGGACGCGGTCCCCGGCGGAGCGATCGCACACTGCCCTCGAAATCCTGATCGGTAAATATTCCATGCAGGATGATATTGGCAGCCTTAGGCGCCCACCATTCCCATTCGTTGCCGGCGTCGACCAAAACTACTACTACGACTCGCTCATCCGGGTTGGCCGTTTCGTAGGGGGCGTATGCGACGAACCAGGAGTGCCAGGCTTCCTCGGACCCTACTTCTCCGGTGCCGGTCTTTCCGGCTACTTCGACGGCCGGCGTCGTGATTACGACTTCCGCAGTTCCGTCGGTAATAACCCCTCGCATTGCCTCTTGAACGCGGCGAAAGGTCTCTCGGGAAGCCGACATCTCGAAGAGCACTTCCGGCTCGGATTCGCGAATAACCTCGCCGGTTGATTGATCACGTACCTCCCGGAGCAGCTGGGGAACGTAGACCGTGCCCTCGTTTACAATCAGAGACACCATGTTCGCGATCTGCAGGGGGGTTACCGAGAGAAAACCCTGCCCTATCGAGAAGTTCGCGGTGTCGCCACCGACCCAGGGGCTGTTGTAGGTCTGCTGTTTCCAGGCCGGAGTGGGCACGAGTCCAGGAACCTCTCCCGGAAGATCCACCCCCGTGGTAGCGCCAAAGCCGAAACGGTGGGCGTAGTCGGAAATGGTACCGGCGCCCAGATACTCTATTCCCATCGTCCAGAAGAACACGTTGGACGACATCGCGAGGGCTTCGTAGAGGTTGATCGGGCCGAAACCTTGGGGACGCCAATCGTTGAAGACTCGGTTACCGAGACGGTAGGTACCCGTGGCATTGACCGTTTCCGATAGGTCGAAGGCTTCCTCCTCGACAACCGCCGTGGTCATCAGAATCTTCCACGTAGACGCCGGGGGATAGCTACTCTGGATACTTCGGTTCAAGAACGGCGAGTTCGGCGAAAGACTGACCTGCCGAAAGGCTTCCGATCCCCCGCGGCCGTAGAAGCGATTCGGATCGAAATGGGGGTAGGACGCCATAGCGAGTATCTCCCCGGTGCTCGGTTTCATGACTACCACCGAGCCAATACGGTCTCCCAGGGCGTCGACGGCGAGTTGTTGGATTTTGCGATCCAAGGTCAAGACTACATTGTTTCCAGGTTCCGGAGGTATCTCCTCGGTCTCTTCGCTCATCCGCCGTCCTGCTGCGTCGACGGTACGAAATCGCCTACCCGGGCGTCCCTGGAGGATCTGGTCGTACTGCTGCTCGATACCGCTCTTTCCGACGACCGAATGGGCGGTGTATCCCCGATTAAAGAGGACTTGAAGCTCTTCCGGGGTAATGTCTCCGACGTAGCCGAGAACGTGGGCCCCGGCGGGCCCTTGAGTGTAGTTGCGTATCGGTTTGCTGTACCAGTGAACCCCCGGAAGCCGGTCCGACCGCTCGGCCAGGTACGCCAATTGCGAGAACGCGAGACCTGAAACGACTTCGATCTCCTGAAAGGAGCGATAGAGATTCGGGGGCACCTTCTCGTTCAAGGTCTCTACGTCTATGGAGAGGATTCCGGCGACACGAGTAAAAACCTCTTGATGCTGCCCTTCCGGAATCTCTCCGGGGGTTACCACGAGGGCAAAGGAGTCGGCATTGGCAACGAGGGGTACATCGTAGTGGCGATCGTAGATCTGCCCCCGCTGCGCGGGGATCGCGCTACTACGTCGCTTTATATGCTCCGCCCGAAGCGAGTAAACGTAGCCGTCGACGAGTTGGAGAGAGAAGAGGTGTCCCGAGTAAACCAGCACCGACAGAACCACCATTGCTGAAATCAGAAGGAGGCGTAGTCGGGAAAAACCGCCGTCGAACCCTGAAAAACCGCTCATATACCCTGCTCCGGTCGGAGGACCGGTATCAACTTCAGTACCGCGAACACGATCGGCCCCAATCCCGCGGTGTAGACAACCTCGATAACGGCTCGGCCGGAGATTAAGGGGTCGATGCCGCCCTCGAAGGCGAAGAGCACCGACAAGAAGAAAACGAGCATCATTTTAAGAATGGCCGCTCCAACCATCAATAGAATCGGCATAAAAATCGGATCGAGGAGCATGCGATTATGGGTAAGCCCCGTAACGAAACCCACCAGAGTACGGACAAGGGCGTTATACCCCGGAGGAGCCAAGCTCAGGAGGTCCTCGGTAATCCCGGCGACAAACCCGACGCTCTCGCCGACGAGGGGCCCGTGGTAGTGGGCCAGGAAGACCACCATAATCAGGACAAGATCCGGCTGAACGTTCCGAATCTCGAGCACTCTGAGAAGGTTCGTCTGCGCTACGACGGTGAGAAGAGCAAGGACGCCTCCCGAGACGATTGTCTTCATCACCGCTCGTAGTCCGAACCGACCACAAAGACATACTCCAGACGTCCAAAGTCTACCGCAGGGTCAACCAGAAGTTCCAGGGACGATTCGTAGGGCCGAGCCAGAACCTCCTGAACTGTTCCGACGACAATGCCCCGGGGATAGAAGGAGTTCATACCTGACGTTACCACCACGTCACCGTAGCCGACGGCACTCCGGGCGGTAGCCGCGACAAAGCGCATCACGATTCGTCGCCCCGCCGCCCCGCCACCTTGGACAAGGCCTTCGTACCGCGATTCCTGCAACCTGGCGGCGACAAAAAGGCTGGAATCGAAGAGAGGCATCACCTGGGCGTAGTTCGAACCGACTTCGACTACCTTTCCGACGAGTCCCTGGCGGCCGTTCTGGATCGCGATAACGGCCATGTCTCGTTGGATCCCTGCGGATGCTCCCTTGTTTAGAGTGATCGTGGAAAAGTGATTGCTCGGATCCTTGCCGACTATCTGAGCCGGGATTGTCGCCCCGGGGAGCGATTCTGCGTAGCCAAGCTGCTCTCGGAGACGGGCGTTTTCCCGCTCGAGCTCGGCGATATCCGCCGCCCCGGCCTCGAAACTCCTCAGCTGCTCTACGAGATCGAGGTAGTCTTGCCGGAGCTCGCCGAGCTCCCGAACCGAGGTAATCGTCGAGACGATGGTACGCTGAGTCCGGAAGGTCAGCTCCTGCCCCGCAGAAAGGAGGGAGTGAAGGACCCCGGGACTCTCGGTCTCGCGCCTGGTGCTGACTATAAGCAAGACAACGCAGACGACCACCAAGAGGGCCAGGAGAGCGGATGGGCGATGTTTGGATACGGTTCCCCTGAGATCCACAGACTATAGCTTGTTATAGACTCCCCGGGAGCTCCTTGACATCCCCTTCTCGAACTCGAAGTACATTCCGGCGCCAAGGGCAACACAGTTTAACGGATCCTCGGCTTTGAAGCAGGGGACGCCGGTTTCGTTGGCGATGAGCGTATCGAGACCTTTCAAAAGGGACCCCCCACCGGTCATTACGATGCCGCGTTCTACGATGTCCGCGGCAAGCTCCGGCGGCGTCTGCCCGAGGGTGCGCTTTATTTCCTCGACAACGGCAGTAATCGGTTCTTGGAGAGCTTCCCGGACCTCGACGCTGTCGATCTCTAGACGACGGGGCAACCCCGTAATCGCATCGGTGCCCTTAATCTCCATCTTTTCGATTTTCTTATCCGGTGAGGCGTTTCCGATCTTTGTCTTGAGGTGCTCGGCGGTGCCCTCGCCGATGATCAGGTTGTGTACCGTCCGCACGTGCTTCATGATCGCTTCGTCGAACTCGTCACCACCGAGACGAATCGCGTTGGTTACCACCATACCGCCGAGGGAGATTACCGAGATCTCGCTTGTTCCGCCTCCGATGTCGACGACCATATGGCCCGCCGGCTCGAAGATGGGGATGTTGGCCCCGATGGCCGCAGCGAGAGACTCCTCGATTACTTTAACCTCCCGTGCACCGGCCTTGTAGGCGCTCTCTTCGACAGCCCGTCGCTCGACTTCGGTAATGCAGGAGGGAACCCCGATTACCATTCGTGGTTTGACGAACCAGCGACGGCTCAACACCTTGGAGATAAAGTAGCGGATCATCCGCTCGGTCGTTTCTAAGTCAGCGATGACTCCGTCCCGGAGGGGACGGATCGCGATAATGTCGCCGGGGGTCTTCCAGAGCATCCGCTTCGCTTCTTCGCCGACGGCGACGACCTTCTTGGTTCCCCGCTCTACCGCAACGACCGAGGGCTCGCTTATTACGATCCCCCGGCCGCGGATGTAGATGAGTGTGTTGCAGGTTCCAAGATCAACTCCGATATCGTTCGAAAAGGCTCCAAACATAGTGCCGTATTCCTTTCAGCGTAAGATAAAAGCTACTGTCCCCGGAGGGACCTGAGCGCCTCTTCATGATTAGGATCGATGGAGATGGCCTGCCTCCATTCGAAGCGGGCCCGCTCCTCATCGTTTTTGGCCTGGTAGACCAAGCCAAGCCGATAGTGCGCGTCGGCGGCGCGCTCGTTGTCCGCCAGGATGGCGAGATACTGATTCTCTGCCTCATCGAGACTCCCTTCTTCGAGAAGAAGCTCTCCGAGTCCGTATCTGGCCTCCTGTTTGAGGAATGACTCCTCGGTAGAGGAAATAGCCGCGGAGAACATCCGCTTGGCTTCTCCATAATCGCCGACCCGCCGGTAGAGTTGCCCCAGGGTCAGCAGAATCAGATCTGACGGTTGTTGCTCCCGCGCCTTTTCGAGGCTCTCGATACTCTCACGGTACTCTCCTAGGGTCTCGTACGCAAGAGAGAGGTACTCATATGAATCTTCGGCAACATAGCCCGCCGCTATAGCCTGTTCCATGTATTCCACAACCAGGTCGTGATAAAACGAGCCTCGATGAAAGTATGTCTTGGCCAAAACATAGCTCACCTCGCCGTAGGCAGGTGGCCGATCCAAGAGCAGCGCTCGTCTAAGATGCCTGGTCGCATTCGCGAGATCGTTCTCCCGCATATTCTGATCGACTTCGTTGACCCCCTGATAAAAATGAGCAAATCCGGCGAAGACCAAACCCTGAGGGTCGAGGGGAGCGGTCGAAAAGATCTCCTCGCTAACTTCGAGGACCTCTTCGTACTGTCCGGCTTCCCACGCTTCCCGGAGGGATATCTCCGAGTCCCCGGAGGAGACGCCTGGAGTGCCGCTCCGGAAGTAAAAGAGTAGGAGGGCTCCGACCAAGAGAATCCCCCCTAGAAGAAGCAATAATGGTCCCGGGGGGGTTCCTCTGGAACCGCGTATGGACAAGCCGGTGCGGGTACTGAGTCGCGACATACGTACTCGGCACATTTAACACGAGTTGGCACCGTTAGGTCAATGACGAAAAAAGCCCCGGTGAAACCACCGGGGCCATAAAGACGTACAGGTCTGTAAGCCGGGTTCTGTAGCCTAAAAGGCTGGTTGCCATCTATCTGAGCGACCTACCCGCGGTCTTGAGCGAGCAACCCGAAACCGCTGCTTGGTCTTGCTCCGGACAAGGTTTACCCTGCGAAAGCGATTGCTCGCCTTCCGGTGGGCTCTTACCCCACCTTTTCACCCTTACCTCAAAACGACATCAGAGACATCGGTCGGAGGCGGTATGTTTTCTGTGGCACTATCTCGCCGGACCAAGGCTTCGTAGAAGCCCTAACCCGGGCCGGGTGTTACCCGGTGCCCTGCTCTGTGGAGCCCGGACTTTCCTCTTCGGAGGGATACTCCCAAGCGGCAACCCGACCTGCACGTCGTTATCTAATCCTCTTCTTCCTCTTCCTCTTCGTCTTCATCGAAGTCCTCATCATCGTCGTCGTCTTCTTCGATGTCGTCTTCTTCGTCATCGTCTTCGGAGAAGTCTCCCGCGGGCTCTTCTTCGTCCTCGTCGTCGAACTCTTCCTCTTCCTCTTCTTCTCCCTCGTCGTCCGGGTGGATCTCGTCCTCTTCTTCGACGTCCTCCTCGTCATCCCCCTCGTTCATTTCGAGGGGCTCTTCGTCGAGGATGCTGTCGAGGTCTAAGCCTTCGTCGTCCTCCTGGATAAAGGACTCGACGACGTCCGCGAGGGACTCGCTCTCCTCGTCGGCTACGAGGGCGTCCTCGTCGGCGTCGGCGTGGAAAACGATCTTGCTACAATAGGGACAGAACAGAATCGCTTCTCCGGCACGGACGTCGTTGACAAACTGATTGGGAAGAATCATCTGGCAGCCGGTACACACGCCCTTTCGGAGAGGAACAATGCCCTCCCCTTCCTTGCTTCGGAGGATGCGTTCAAACTTAAAGAGGAGCTCTTCGTCGAGGCCCGGGGTAAGGCCGCCTTCGTCCTTCTTTAGCTCTTTGAGTTGCTTTTCTTTGGCCTCGGTCTCGCTCTTTATCTTCTTCTGTTCTTCTTGGAGTTCTTCTTCTTGCTGTTTTATGAGGCTCTCTTCTCGCTCGAGACCTTCGGACATGTCCTGGAGAACGCGCTCTTCCCGCTGGAGATCCTTCCGCAACGTCTGCTCCCGCTCCGAGGCCTCCCGGATCTCTTTGTCGAGGGCCTCATATTCCCGTTGGGTCTTGATGAGGTCCATCTGTTGCTCGTACCGCTCCCGCTCGCGCTCAGCCTGGAGCATCCGCTCCCGGAGGTCCGCGATGCGTTGCCGCGTTGCCTCGTATTCTTCGTTCTTCTCGATATACGACCGCTTCATTCGGTTTACCAGTTCGGTCTTGGTCGAGAGAGACTTCGGGAGATTCTTGATCTCCGCTTCGATTTCGAACCGCTTCGAAAGGACTTCCTGAAGGCCTTTAAGCTTCTCGATTATTTCCTGTACCACCTGCATTCTCCGTTATTGGTTGTCCAGATAATCCTTGAGGCGCCGGCTGCGTTTCGGATGCCGGAGCCGCCGGAGTGCCTTTGCTTCAATCTGCCGTATACGTTCTCGCGTAACGTTAAAGTAGAGCCCTACTTCTTCAAGGGTCAAAGAGTAGCCGTCCTCGAGGCCGAAGCGCATTTTTAGCACTTCTTGCTCCCGTGCGGGAAGGGTCGAGAGGACGCTTCTTAGCTGCTCTTGCAAAAGAGTAAAAGCGGTCTGGTGCGCCGGGTTCTCCACGTCCTTGTCTTCGATGAAATCGCCGAGAAGGGAGTCTTCCTCTTCGCCGATCGGTGTTTCCAAGGAGATCGGCTCCCGGGCGACGTTCTTGACCGATTTTACTCTCCCTACGGTCCACCCGAGACGATCCGCGATCTCTTCGTCGTTCGGTTCCCGCCCGAGCATCTGCATGAGCTGTCGCGATTCTCGAACCACCTTGTTTATCTGTTCGATCATGTGCACCGGAACACGAATCGTCCGGGCCTGATCGGAAATGGATCGGGTAATGGCTTGACGTATCCACCAGGTGGCGTAGGTCGAAAACTTGTATCCCTTGCGATACTCGAACTTCTCTACCGCTTTTATCAGGCCGATGTTGCCCTCTTGGACCAAGTCAAAGAAGTGGAGGCCTCGGTTCGTGTATTTCTTTGCGATGCTTACCACCAGCCGAAGGTTGGCCTTGATAAGCCGGTCCTTGGCCGTTTGCATCATAATCTTGCCCCGGCTTATTTCTTCCGACATGTGGAGGATCTCGTCGATGGTGTTTTCAAACTCCACCTCGAGAGACCGGAGTCGCTTATCGGTTATCTGAATCTGCCGAATTTTTTCTTTTATCTGGTCCGCAGTTAGCCCGAGCTCGGTCTCTATCTTGGTGCGCTGGTTGCCAATGGCCAGTCCCCGCCCGAGGGAACGAAGTTGACGAAGACTCCCGACCCGGAGGCGCTTTTCGATACGTGCTTGCTCTTGTTGGTAGCGTCCGATCTTCCGGCTCGCCGAAAGAAACCGCTCCGAAAAGCTTAGAATCTCTTCCGGGTGAAGCTCGACCTGACGAAGCTCTTTGAGGAGTTTTTCCCGCTGCTTCCCAAGACCGTCGTCCTCGAAGAAGCTCTCGCCTTTAGCGACGATTTTGCTCTTCTCTTCGTTGTATTGCCGTAGCCGAGGGAGGATATCTTTCAAGACTTCCCGATAAAGGGCGTTGAGCCGCCGACGATCGGCGAGGAACTCGGAAATTTCTTTCTTCGAAAGATTCATTTCCCGGGGATCTCGTTTGGAAAAGGCCCGCTGTCCAAGCTCTACAAATTGCGGAATGAGGATACCGGAGCTACGAACGACCTCTTTGATGATGTTCTCGCCGTCCTCCATTTGCTTGGAGAGCTCGACTTCCTGCTCCGCCGTAAGGAGGTTTTCCTTCCCGATTTCCCGTAGATAGAGGCGAATCGGGTCGTCGACGGAACCGTCTTTGTCGTTGACGACGATTCGACGTTTACGCTCCTTCTTGGGAGCTTCGACCTCTTCCTGATCCGAGGAGGAGACGTCCTCTTCCTCGAGGGTGACGTTGTGTTTAGCAAGAATCGAGATGACTTCCTCAATCTTCTCCGAATTGACTATCGAATCCGGCAAAAAATCGTTTACCTCATCATAGCTTACGCTCGACTTGTTTCGAGCGTAATCGATGAGGCGAAGAATTGCGGGATCATTCTGTAGTTCCGTCATTAACACGCACCCTTAACTTTTCCAGTTCGGCGTCCAAGAACATCTTTTCTTGAAGTAGCTCATCGAGAGCCTTCTGATCATCGGCAAAACTACCCGATTTCACCGCGCTCTCTACACGTTTTCGCCTTCGACCCAAGGTTTGGCTCCGGAGGCGGTAGACAGCGTCCCGGATAACCCGTTCGGGATCTCCGGTGAACTCGTCGCCGGAGGCGCGAGCCGCGACTACCGTCCTAAGACTCTCGTCATCGAGCCGCGAGAGGACAACCTCTAGGCGGGTTGTTCCCCGGCGGTAACCGTCCTCGAGGACTGCGTAGAGCTCCCGGGCTTCCGGGGATTCAAGATCTTCCGACGTGATCCATTGTCGAAGAAAACCGAAATGCTCTAAGTTCGCCGCCGCCGCGACCATTGCCCGGAGATCCAAGGGCAGTTGCTCGTTCCCCTCTTCCGATTTCGGGGTAGATCTACCCTTGTCCCGGGCTTGTGCTACCTCGACGTCTCGAATAATCGATGAAAGCTGCACGTTTAGCCGTTCGGCAAGCGCCGATAATGTGGACTCCCTACGAACTGCTGAGTTTATACTGTTAATATAGGGTAAGAGTTCCGTTAATACAAATTCCTTACCCTTCGGAGTCTCCGCATCGACCTTGTCGATCATCGTATCAAGAAGCGTTTGAAACACGTCGAGGTCGAAAGATAGTACATTTTGTAGTTCCCGTACACCGCCGGAATGCAAAATATCCGCCGGATCCTGCCCCGGCGCCAACTTGACCGTCCGAACCGTCAGGCCCGCCGATTCGGCGACGCCTGCCCCCCGAGCCAGGGCCTTTGCACCGGCCTCGTCGGCGTCGAAAACGATGACTACCTCGTCGCAGAGCCGTCTAATCACCCGGGCCTGATCCTCGGTAAATGCCGTGCCGAGGGGGGCGACGACGTTCTCTATTCCCGCTACGTGAAAGGCGAGGACGTCGGTGTAGCCCTCGACGAGGAAAGCCCGCCTCTCTTTCCGAAGCACCTGGTTTCCCTCGAAGAGCCCGTAGAGAAGCGACCGCTTCTTAAAGAGGGAGGACTCCGGGCTGTTGAGGTACTTCGGGCCATCTTCCTTTAGACGTCGACCGCCAAAGGCCACGACGTCCCCGGAATTGGACCGGATCGGAAAGATTAGCCTGTCTGCAAAGAGCGCCCTTTGAGGGTTCGCCTGGGTAAACAGACCGGTCTTTCCGAGGGTGTCACTTGTGTAGCCTTTAGAGGCGAGGAATCGACGCAACCAGAAGGGGTCCGCCGGGGCATACCCGAGCTGAAAACGCTTGACGACCTCGTCCGTCAGCCCTCGGTCTTTTAGGTAGCCGAGGGCCCGTCCTCCTTCCGGTTTTTCCGTAAGAAAGTAGTGAAAGCTTCGGGCGATGCCGCTGAGAACCTCCCGGGCACTCTTGGTACCCTCGTCCTCCGGTGTACCCTCGGTGGACACTTCGACGCCGTAGCGCTTTCCGAGAAACTCGACGGCTTCCGGAAAGGTTAGGCGTTCCATCTCCATGATAAAGTTGAAGATGGAACCACCCTTGTTGCTGCTAAAGCAGTAGTAGAGACCCTTTTCCGGGCTTACCGAAAAAGAGGGCGTCTTCTCCTGGGTAAAGGGACTCAACCCCCAATAGCGCCCTCCCCGCTTCTTGAGGCTTACGTAGTTTCCTACCACCTCGACGATATCGGCTTTTCGAGATACCTCCTCTATGACTCCGTCGGGTATTCTCACCGCGAATAGGTCAACGGATAAGAATGAACTCGACCCGACGGTTCTTCCAGCGCTCCTCGAGGTTTGTGTGCGGGACGATGGGCTCGGTACCGCCACGTCCGAGAACGCTGAGGCGTCGAGGGCTCAATCCCTCCTCTACGAGCGCGTCGCGAACCGATTGTGCCCGGCTCTCGGAGAGGGGCTGAAGCTCCTCCCGCTCTTCCCGTTCGGTGCCGGTGACGTTAACCGCGTGCCCTTCGACCCGGATGTTGTAGTCGTCGTACTTAGTAAAGACCTCCACGAGGCGTTGGAGAATTGCGCGGTTCTTGGCTCCCCGTTCGTCGGTCGGGTCGAGGATTAGCTCCGGGCTGTTCGGCTCGAAGGTAATGTTCGAGATTTGGACCTTGAGGCGGTCGCCGTCCCGGATTACCAGGATATCCACCGGAATCACGCCTCGAGTCCGTGTAACGTTACCCACCGCGTCGGAGATCGAGAACTCGTAGGGATAGTCCTCGGCCGATATGACGAGCTCGCCGTTTTGCGCCCGGCCGTCCCAGATGAGCCGATTTGCCGGCATGCCGCGTCCGGAGAACTCCGTAAAGAAGGAGTCGTTACGATCGAGGATCTCCATCTGCCAGCCTTGTATCGGACTCGCGTCGGTAACGTCGATAAAGATGTTCAACTCGTCGTCGACGCCGTCGTTGTCCGGAGAAAAGGGAACCGGCTCAAGGTCGATCGTTACGTTAGGCGGCGTAACGTCCAGCACGAAGGGCGTGGTCCTGCCGACGGGTCTGTTGCCCTTTGCGTATTCGACGACGAACTCTGCGGTGTAGCTACCTTCTATGCTTCGACCGTTCTCGCTCATACCGTCCCAGACCACGGTGTTGGTCGCCGAAAGGGTATCCCCGTCGAAGGTACGGACGGTTCCTTGGGTTTCGTGAACCATCGACAATCGCCAGCTTTCCACCCCGTCCAAGACGTTCGTGTAGACCGAGAACTCGATCTCGTCGACGACGCCGTCGTCGTTGGGGGAGAAGCCGGTCTTGTCCGCCGTCACGAAGACGTTCGTCGGCCGCGTGTCGAGGGTTATCGCCGGAGAGCGCCACTCGGTGCTGTTGCCGGCTTCGTCGGTCGCGGTGATGACGTAGCTATAGCGTCCGTCCGGCACCCGGTTACCCGATTCGTCGGTCCCGTCCCAGAGGACGTCGGCTACTTCGCCCTTCCAGAAGTAGGTCTGCAGGACTCGGTTCTGACCGTCGACTATCCGAGCCTCCCAGAGCGGCTCCGGGGTGGAGCTTTGGACAACCCTAATCGTGTCCTTTCGACCGTCTCCATCCGGAGAAAAGAGATCGGTTGACAGCCGGGCGTCGACGCTCGGCGGCACGGTATCTACAACGAAGAAGTCGGTTTGAGCCTCTTCAACGTTACCATTCCGGTAGGTGACGGTAACGTCCGCTCGATAACGGCCGTCGGGTACCGTCCTCCCCTGTTCGTCGGCACCGTTCCAAGAGAAGGGTTCCCGAACCGGCTGATTTCCTCGGGTTGTACGGACCACGTCGCCGGCGGCGCTCCGAATACGGAACTCGTAGTCGACGACGTCCTCGTTCCGAAGAATCTGCGGGTAGACCCGAATCCGGTCCCGGGTTCCATCGGCGTTCGGTGAGAAGGCGTCAAACTCCGCGGATATTATGACTTCGGTTTCGCCGGTGTCGATCTCTAAACCTGTCGGAGCCGAGCGGCCGGTGTTACCGGCTCGGTCGGTCGCCGTCAAACGGTAGGAGTACTGTCCATCCGGCGCCAGACGGCCGTCGGACTGTCTTCCGTCCCAGGTGACGGTGGGATCTACGGTCCCTCGCCATTCGTAACGGCGAACGGTGTTTCCAAGGCTGTCCCGGACTTCGCCGATCCAAAGCTCCTCTTCGGTCGCTTCTTGAGAGAGTCGAACCCGGTCCCGTCGACCGTCTCCGTCGGGGGAGAACACACTGAACTCGGAACGGACCGTCGCCGATGGAGGTGTTACGTCGAGGACGAAGGAGGGAGATACCTCGACCGGCCGACTACCGTTCTGGTATTCGACGGTAAGACGTCCGCGGTAGGAGCCCTCGGGTAATCTGTCGCCTCCGTCGTTTCGCCCGTCGAAGGTGACGCTGTCCGGTGGTGTCCGGAGCCCGGAGTAGCGACGAACCGATTGGTCGTTGCCATCCTCTACGTCGACCGTCCAATTGACAACCCCCGCGGTAACCGGAACATCGAGGGTAAGTACCACCGTATCCGCGACACCGTCCGCGTTAGGCGAGAAATGGTTTCGATCGATCGAGAGTCGTACCGGTGTCGGCACGGTGTTTACGATGATGTTTTCGAGGACCGTTTCAAAATCGTTCCCTGCGCGATCCCGGCTGGAAAGACGATAGCGGTAGACGCCGTCGGGGACTACTTGCCCCTCGCCATCCTGCCCGTCCCATGTCACCGTGTCCGGCGCGACATCGAGCCACTCGAACTCTCGCAAGACGTTGCCTTGGCTGTCTAGAAAGACGCCGGTCCACTGAAGCTCAACCGAACCGGATTGGTCGAATACAAGGGCGTCCTTTCTGCCGTCACCGTCGGGAGAGAAAATTCGATCCTCTTGGGTGAGCCGCTCGATCTCGGCGGAGGGTGGGGTGTTGTCAAGAACGACCTCGAAGGGGCCCTCGGATCCTTCGTTGCCGTTGTCGTCCCAGGCTTCGATCGAAAAACGGTAGAGCCCGTCGGGGGCAACGGCTCCGGCGTCGGTGCTTCCATCCCACCTAAAAGTCTCGGGAATCGGAATGCCCTCCTCTACCGAAAGAAGGCGCTGCACAATATTCTCCAGGGTGCGGTTCTCGGGACGGTCCTCCTTGTTTCGGATCTCCCTTACCAGCTCGCCGTCGGCGTCGTAGATCAAGAAGCGGTAGCCCATAATGTAGCGCTCGTCCTCGAGGGCTATAGGAAACTCCAGGGAATCCTGGACGCCGTCGTTGTTCGGAGAGATAAACTCCGTCTCCCCGTAATCAATCGAAATCTCCGGAGGGTTCCGGTCGATGACACCCAAGGGGGCGTTAATTCCGGTACCAAAGGCCCAAACGCCGTCGTGAAGGGGCGCCGCGGCAACCCTGGTATGGAGTTCGCTCTGGTTCCACCCCTGCTGCGAAATAATCGAGTCGTCCTGGGGGCGATCCGTCGAGAACTTGACCGAAAGCCCGATAGAGGGCAGCAGACTCCGGCTTTCGACGTCGTCGTTGAAGAGCTCTCGAACATCACCGCGCCACCCCCCGAAGAGAGAAACCCGGTCCTGAATAGTAAGCTCGGTCCCGAGAGAGAGGCGAAAATTCTGGAAACTCGGCAGAGATACCGCGGAGTTCACCTCCAGATCCACGCCGTCCCGGCGAAACGGCACGAAGGAGATACCCGTAGCCGGGGTAAAGGCGGAGGGCACGCCGGTGCCGTCAACCGGGTTGTACGGAATACCCATGCGGAGAAGCGAAAGGCCCCAGCGAAAATCCTTCAGAGCCCCAAGATCCCCGGGGACGTACATAATACCGAGGTCTCCGGCTACACCGAAGTCCCGGGAGGCATCGCCGCCGATGTCGGCGTTGACGCCGACACCGAAGAGCAAATCGGGGTAGAGATCCTTCGAAAAGGACGCCCGAACGCCCATGGTCGTACCGAGGTCGATGGGATCGAGGTTGGTATGGAGAAACTGGAGCCCACCGGTTAATACACCTGCGCGAGTCGGAAACGAGGCCGCTATGTTTCCGACGTGACCCTGCCAGCCCCGGTTGTCTTCCGTGTCACCGAAGGCGGAGAGACCGATGTAGCTCGCGTCGAGGGTCGTCCGTTGCGTCAGCCCGGAGGAGGCCGGGTTCATCGCATCGGCGGTCGGCGATTCGAGGGAGGTAACGGAGAAACCCCTTCCAAGGAAGAGGGGCGAATAGAGATCGTAGCGGTCGTCGGCGCCGGTCGGGGGGTCGTATGAGTGCGCTACCACCGGGGCAAAGACGAGAGCCGATAACACAATGAGGCCCATAAGGCCGGTCGAGATCTTCATTCATTCTCCTCCTCTATGAGAACGTAACGTAGCCTAGAAATCCTCTCCGGGACCCCCTTTGATTGCCGCTGGAACTCTTCTCCTTCCTCTACCGAGAGGTGAGAGAAGAGTTCCCGCTCGAGGGCGTTGAGAAACGGGTGCAGCTCCCGGGGCAAGGACTCGTCGGACCCCTGGAGCGAGTCGTAGAGACGCGCGAGCTGGGTTCCCGACAGGTAAATTGCCACCGGTTTGCTCCTTAGACCGTTATCTCGGGGCCCTCTTCGGCAAGGAAAACCTCCAAAGATTCGTTGCCGAGTCGCTGGGCGTACCAACGGGCTGCCTGGAGATTCTTGTAGAGCTTCTTGTCGTCGTACTGCGGCTCGTGGTGAAACATATACATCCTTCCCACCTGCCACGCAGTGGCGAACTCCACACCGATGCTGTAGGAGCTGTGCCCCCAGTTGTACTTGTCCAAGGCCTCTCCAAGGGTGTACTGCGTGTCTAGTATTAAGACATCCGCACCCCGGAAGAAGTTACTGTTTTCTTCGGTAGTGTCAAAATCGGATCGCTCGAGCTCGACGTCCGTTGCGTGGACGAGGGACCTCCCTCCGTCTTCGACACGATAGCCGAAGGCGCCGAAGGGATGGTTCAAGGCCCGCCAGGTAATCCGGGCACCACCGATCTCGATCTGGTCCCCGGTCAGGACATGAAACTTTAGATTGGCACCCATTTGACCGGTCATGGTAATTGGGAAGTACGGTCGAACCATCTGGTTCTCGAGGGTCTCCCGGAACTCGGGGACCGGGCTGTAGAAGTGTACCGTGTTGGCCGGGTCGTATGCCGGGGCGAAAAATGGAAGCCCCTGAATATGGTCGTAGTGGAAGTGGGTGTAAAGAATATGATACTCGGTCGTCTTCTTTGGTTGACGGGCAAAAAAGTTGGACAGGCGAGCGATACCACTTCCGGCGTCGAAGATGAGGGAAACACCACTCGACAGTCGCACCTCTACGCAGGCCGTGTTCCCGCTCACCCCTCCGAAGAGCCACGGCGGCAACGAAGCCAAGAAGCGCTCCCGGCAGTTCGCGTCGGCGATATCCGAAGGACGCACCCGTTGGATGACGCTGGCGATCCTGCTTCGGATTTCGTCTCCCGTGGTCGGTGTCGGGTAGGAGCCCCGGGCACCCCAAAAACGAAGTATCATTCCCCTACCCCTCGAGAAACTGCTCCCCCCGGCGCTCCGCCAAGAGGGAATCGATCTTCTCCGCGGTGTGAAGCCCTCCGACATTTATCCCGGGGCAGTAACGCCGCTCCGCGTCCCAGTTGGCTCGAGAAGAGAGCGTCGGAGGCCAAAAGGGGTATGTGCGACACTGGAGCGGTCTACCCTCGTACACAGTGCATTCGCCGTTGCGCCAGAAGATGCAATCGAAGTTCGGCTGTTCCTTCAAGGAAAGGCGGGGGACAAGGGTCGTGTCGACCTTCCGGCAGTAGTGCTCTTTCACCTCGTCTTCCGAGAGGCCGAGAAAGCGGCTTAGGCGCCGCAGGTCGGTGTCCGACAGAAAAACGTAGCCGGAATCGAAGCGACAACAGAGGGAACAGCGTGTGCAGGAAAAGCGTAGCCCGTCTTTGTAGAAGCTGTTTTCGGTCATCGTCCCTGGGGAACGGAAGGGGATATTTGGGGAGTGTAGGATTCGAACCTACGAAGGCGTATGCCAACAGATTTACAGTCTGCCCCCTTTGACCGCTCGGGAAACTCCCCAAAATGCATCCGGAAACCTATCATGAGGGTCCCGGAGCGTCAAGCCATCTGTCGGATTCGAACCGACGACCCCGAGATTACAAATCACGTGCTCTGACCGACTGAGCTAAGATGGCGTGCGCATTACCAGGCGGTTATCGTATCGACAGCGTCCGCCTGCTGTCAATCCGCCAATCTCAGCTTACGGCTCCGGCGAGGTAGTACGGAGGGAAATCGGTCGGGAGCTGCCCGTGCTCCCTCGGCATGGTAAGAATCTCGTTCCGATCGTGATGCACGGCGACCGTGTGCTCGAACTGGGCCGCGAGGGTACCGTCGGTTGTAACGTAGGACCAGCCGTCGCCGAGGAGTTGGACCTTCCCGGAACCGAGGGTGACAACGGGCTCGATGTTGAGGACCATCCCGGCGACGATCTCCTCTCCGGTACCCGCTTGGCCCGTCGCAGGAATGGTCGGCGGCTCGTGGAGATTGCGCCCGATTCCATGGCCGCTGAACTCGGTGACGACGTTGCACCCAAGGCGTTTTGCCACCTGGGAAATGGCGAAGCCTACGTCTCCGATTCGGCGACCGGGTCGGCACATTGCTACCCCGGCGAGAGTCGCGCCCCAGGCGGCGCGAAGGAGCCGTCTCTGATCCGGCGTCTCTTTGGAGACCACATAGCTCCAGGCGGCATCCCCTTTCCAGTCCTGGAGACCGGCGCTGACATCGACCGTCAGGATGTCTCCCACCTCGAGGGCTTGATCGGTGGGAATTCCGTGGGCGGCGACGTTATTGACCGAGATGCAGACGGCCCCGGGAAAGCCGCGATAGCCCTGCTGCGCAATCTCGGCGTTGTTACGCTCGAGAAAGCTCACGCAGAACGACTCGATCTGTTTGGTCGTTATCCCGGGTCTGATCACCGACGGAAGGCCCTTAAAGAGCTTCGCGAGGAGTTGCGCGGGCTTCGCGAGGCGAAGAATGTCGACGGAAGTCTTCTCGATCATTGTGACCCGTCTCCCACCGCCGGCTGAGACAGGTCCGGCCGAAGGGCAGCGGCCCCATCGAGATAGCAATGGACCGGGGAGCACCAGTACGCCCGGCTCCAGATCGGTGCCTTACAGAGGAGCAGGACCCGGATCGTTCTCGGCAGAGAGTCGGGGTACTCCGGCTCTTGGGTGCAAAACAGGGGCGCTTTGTCGAAGCCGCCCTTACGAAGCGCGGTTGCGGGGTTAGCCTTTTGCAGGTCGTCGGTTTGAGAAAAAACGATCAGTACGATTCGACCTGGCTCGACGCAGTTTTTTACAGACAGTTCGCCGATCATTCTGCCGACCGCGATCTCCATCGCGGCCTCGGTGTCTTCCTGGAGCTGAATCGCTCCCCGGAGCGCGTATATCTTCATACCGTCCTCAATTTTACGGATAGGGCCCGAGAAAGACTACCAAAAGCTCGACTGACAGCCAAAAAGAGAGTCCGATAAGGGCACCGACGACGCCGAAAACCAATCGTCCAAGAAGCAGATGATGACGACGGAAACTCCACAATGCCACAAGTAACGTGTAGTAGAGGCTCACGACGGAACAGACGCCTCCGGCGGCTTGGAGAAGGGTTAGTAGGAGCCGTTGAGTAGCGTCGAGAAAGCCCTGATAGCTTCCAATTATGTAGAGGCTGAGAGCGAGGAGCGCCAATACCAACAGAAATACGGTCAGACTCTCGATAAGCCGTAGGGCGACGGAGAGGAGGGAACGGCCGTGGGAATGATGATCGTGCTGCACTGTGTCCTTCATCTGCCGAGTTGAAAGCACCCTCCGTTTACCATACTATGAATATATGCCTAGGGCGAACGGCACCGCGTCGGATCTACTGGACATAATTAGGAAACACACGACGACGCTGGAGCCGGTTCCTACGGATGTCGAGCCCTCCGGCTCCTTTCTTGAGGGCGAAATAGAAACCGTTCTTTTCGATGTCTACGGGACCCTCTTTGTGTCCGCTTCCGGAGACGTGGGAACCGCCCGGGAAGCCGCCGGCTCCGACGCGTTTACCCGGGCGCTCTCAAGTTTCGGCGAAAAAGGTCGCGTCCGTAACATTCCTGCTGCCGGCGAGGTAGCTCGAGACGGCTATTTTGCGGAAATCGAATCGGAGCATGCGACGAAGATCGAATCCGGTACGGATTCTCCCGAGGTCGACATTCGGGAGATCTGGCGCAGAGTATGGATCCGCCTCGGCGACTCGGGGCTCGTAGAGGACGGCCCGCTTACGGGGGATAGCGTCGAAGAGTTGGCACTCTATTACGAGCTCTTCAGTAACCCGACCTACCCTATGCCCGAATCACGTAAGACGGTAGCTCGACTCCGGGATCGGGGAATCCGCCTCGGAATCGTCTCGAACGCGCAATTTTTTACGCCCTTGCTCTTTTCGGGGCAGTTAGGCGCCGGGACCGAAGAGTTGGGCTTTGACCGCCGACTCTTGGTCTGGTCCTTCGAGGAGGGAGTAGCCAAACCGTCGCCCGATATCTTCCAACGCCTCCTCGATCGTAACCCCGACCTAGAACCTTCCAGGTCGCTGTATGTGGGAAACGATATGCTCAACGATATTGCGGCGGCCGCCTCCTGCGGCCTCAAAACCTGCCTCTTTGCCGGGGATCGACGATCGTTGCGTCTCCGGACAGATGAAGAGCGGTGCGCCGGAGTTGTCCCGGATCTGCGTGTTACTTCGCTCGATCAGATTCCCGAAGGAATAAAGGTGACCTGACCATGAGAAAATTCATTCTAATTCTGATTCTACTTATTCTTGCCGCCGGGACCGCTTTCTACTTCGGCTGGGTGCAGTTTCGGCTCCCGCCGGGCACCGTGGGGGTGGTCTTTACCAAGACCTCCGGGTGGGACTCTGAGGTTGTCGAGGCCGGGGAGTTTTCCTGGAGGTGGGAGGCCTTACTCCCGACGAATCTCAGCCTTTACGTGGTCGACTCCGAGCCGGTTACCGTCGCTGTTTCCTCCCAGGGAAACCTTCCGTCGGGGTCACTCTACGGCGGCTTCCTGGAGGGGTCGCCCGCCTTCGACTATGAGGTAAGCTTCGACGTTACTTACCGAATCGACCTGGAACAGCTGCCGGCTCTTATCGAAGAAGGCGTCATAGAGGGGAGTAATGTGTCCGCCTGGTACGATAGTATGAACGACAGGATCGAGGCACAGGCCCTCGATCTGGTCGCCGACGCCATGGAAGCGACCTCCGAATCGTCCCCGGGAGAGCGGGTATCCCGATTTTCCGAATCCATGAAAGAGCGTCTATCCACCGCGATGTCCGAGGCGGAAATAGTCTCCGTATCGCCTCGACAGATCACCCTACCGGATGTCGGGCTCTATCTGGAGGCTCGGGAGATGTACTTTTCCGCGATGGATGTCCGTCAGAGCGCCATCGAGGAGGCAATGGCAACTGCGTCAACCGAAGAGGTTATCGAGGAGGCTCGCCTTGGTGCGCTTCGTCGATACGGCGAGGTCCTCGCCGAGTATCCCGTTCTGTTGGACTACTTTAAGCTGGGGGCCGAAGAGGGATTCGATCCCTTAGAGCTTAGGGGTCTGCGCCCCGAGGGCTTCGGCGGGCAGTAGTCAAAAGCTATCCCCCCTCCTCCATCGTGACCAAATGCATGATCGCCCGGCGAACCGTGGCCAACCGCCTCGCTTTCGTGGCGATCGTCTCGTCTATCGTTCCTCCTGCCAAGGACGAGTGAGCGTTTAGGCGTTCTTTGACCGAAGGACTCGCCGCCTCCGGGATTTCTCGGAGAAGGCTTTCTATCTGACGAAGAAAACTCAAACCGTCTTCCAAGAGCGTCTTTGTCTGCCGGTCGATACCCGCTACGAAGTTACGGTAGGTGGGATGGAGCGATGGGTCCTTCTCGGCACCGTAGCGAAGACGAAAGAACGTTTTCCCGTTCTCCAGGTCCGGAGCAAAACTACGGTCGAGGGCTCTGATTCGTTCCCCGATATCGATGAGGCCGTTTGTATGCAGCAGGAGGTCGTTTGCCGCTTCCCGTCGACGAGTTGGAAAGAGTCGAGCGACGTGCCGGACAAACTCTTGGTCCGATTCGGAGAACACCGTCCGGACAAAGTTATACAGAATATTGAGTGATTGCACGTAGCGGAACGCCGGAAGACCGATTGCCCGAAGAGAGCCGGCGGATACCGTGCCGTAATGCTGGAAAGGTGGTGGATCCGCCGGAAAGGCCTCTTGAATGAGGCGGCCGATGGCTCCCATTCGGATGTCCTCGAAACGTTCGTCGAGCTGACTAAGCACCGTGATATGGAGGGAGTCGCCGTAGAAGCCTCGGATGTTCAGGGAGGGTAAGTAGGCGACGAAGCGGTAGTAGGGGTCCTGCCGGATGTACCGAATCAGGTCTCCCACGGGAACCGCACGACGAAATCGATTCACCGACCCGATGAGCCGGTCGAAATAGGTCTGAAGCTGCTCCGTCTCGAGGGGAACCGCCTCGTCGTCTCCGGCGGTAAGGTGTATCGACTCCAAGAGATCCTTAGGAAGTCGATCTCCCTTTCCAAGGCGGGATGAAGCGTAGAGGGCGTAGTACATCAGCTCCAGCTTATCCACGACCCCGGTCGCCCCGGCGGCCTTGAACTCAGGATCATCGTCGGGGGGCGCGTCACCAACGGTCACACCGAAGGCGCGGAAAAAGTCTTCGAAGGGAAAGAGGCATACGTCTCGAAGGTAGTAGAGGGGGAGGAATGCGCCTTCGACGTGTCGGAACAAGTCGTCGTGAATGTCGTCGAGGTAATCGTTGATCCGGCCGAGAAGAAGCTCTTTCGGGGCGCTCCGGTCGTCTCGGTCGAGGAAGGCGTCCTGAAGCTCCCGTGTCGACGCAAAGTCCTCTAGCCGCGAACGTGGCTCCGGAATACGCTGTTCCAAAAGGTGACGGGCAACTGCCCGGAGCCGTTCGTTTTCGTCCCAGAGAAAGCGGAACACCGGAATCAGGGGATAACACTCCTTGTAGAGCTCGTAGAACCTACTCGCTATGCCTTCGGAAACGGTGTCAGGGTCCGGAGGCCCGTCGTCGCTTCCGACTGCGACGATTCGCCGCCTCAGTTTCGAAAGACGGTAGTCGATATACGCCCCTTCCGCCGTCTTTCCGGTAAAAAGCTGACGCATCCACAGCCGGAGCCGAAGGAAGAGTCCGAGCCTATCGAGATCCTGCTGCAGCATCGTGTTGCGTTGCTCGACCGAAATCTCAGTCCTGAAGATCCGGGGTTGTTTGTGCGACGAAAGCGCAAGGCTTTTCAGAATACGATCGTGGAGCTTCCGGCGCTCGTCTTCGGTGAGGCTGCTGACAAGCTGGCGTAGAGTCGCGGTGGCCACGTCTATCGATCCCCGGGAGAGAACGGTTGTACCATCAGAAGAGCTCCGGAATCGACGGAGACCGAAAGAGTCGCAGAGGTCGCCTCGTTACTGAGCCCGGCGTCTCCGGGGTACCACTTTAGACCGTCGAGGGGCCACTTTAGGCCGCTACTTCTCATGGTGCAGGGGCCGGGACCGAGGGGAAAGAAAGAAACAGTCGTGCCCTTATCCACGTCAAAACTATGCTCTCCATCCAAGCGTCTCATGACGGCATTATGAGAAACCCAGACCAAGGGCCCCGAGTTTCGGTGAAAGAGCGCGGTAAGCGCCAAGAGATGGTCGATCCGCCCTCCTCCCCCGCCGACGATAACCCTGGAAATGATATCACGTTCGGCGAGAAACGCGAGGCCCAACTCGGTATCGGTTTCGTCTTTTTCTCGGGGATGCCGGAAGACGTTACCAGGTGGTAGAGCCGAGAGAAGGTCGCGGTTTTCGATGGAGTCGAAGTCTCCGACTGCGAAGTCCGGGGAGAGACCGAGGCGAGCGGCGTTGTCGACACCTGAGTCCGCCGCTACGACGATAAATGGGGGAATCAAAAACGGCTCGATCGCATCCCGGGTGGGTATCTTGCCGCCGGTTATCAGAATTCCGAGAGGGTCTTTGTTCATACGCGCCTAACCTAAAAACCTAAAGGGCCGGATTAGTAATCCGACATTATGAATGAAATGCTTGTCAAGGCGAACAGGGATGTTCGTCGCGATCGACCTTCAAGGAGTGTGCTATGATCATTAACCACAACCTGAGCGCGATGTTCTCTCAGCGGCAGCAGAAGTTTAACAACATTGCTACCAACAAGAACATCGAAAAGCTGTCTTCCGGTCTGCGGATTAACCGCGCGGGCGACGACGCTTCAGGACTGGCCGTTTCGGAAAAAATGCGGTCCCAGATTCGCGGCCTTCAACAGGCCGAACGAAACGCGGCGGACGGCATCAACATGATCCAGACGGCTGAAGGGTATCTGCAGGAAACCACGGACATCCTGCAACGGCTTCGGGAGCTCGCGGTACAATCCGCGAACGGCATCTACTCGTCTGAAGACCGAATGCAAATTCAGGTCGAAGTGTCGAGTCTCGTGGACGAGGTCAACCGTGTTGCCTCGCATGCTCAGTTCAACAGTATGAACCTGCTTACCGGGCGTTTCGCTCGAGAAACAGGCGAAAACGCCGTAACCGCCAGCATGTACTTCCACATCGGTGCCAACATGGACCAACGCGAGCGCGTGTTTATCGGAACGATGACCGCCCAGGGGCTCGGCATCCAGAGTGCCGACGGACTGCCCCATACGGCAACCTTCATTTCGATCTCCACCCCGGATAAGGCGAACATCTCTATTGGTGTTATCGATGCCGCCCTCCGGACCGTGAACAAGCAGCGGGCTGATTTGGGTGCGTATCAAAACCGTCTCGAGTACGCTCGGGTAGGATTGAGCATCGGCGCGGAAAACCTCCAGGCCTCGGAATCCCAGATTCGGGACGTCGATATGGCAAACGAGGTTGTAAAGTTCGTAACGAACCAGATTCTGGTTCAGAGCTCTACCGCTATGCTTGCTCAGGCGAACCAGAAGACGCAGTCGGTTCTCCAGCTACTCCAATAGTACGTCGCCTTTCGCATGCGTAAGGCAGCCTTCGGGCTGCCTTTTTTTATGCGCCCAAGCTTGTGTTTTTTCCGACGGTTGACATCTCGTCTTGTCGGTCGATAATCAACCAGCAGTGAAACCTAAACTCCCGGAAGTGCTCTATTCTCTCGCCAGGGTCTTTGCGGACGCCGGATACGGCTGTTACGTGGTCGGCGGGGCCCTGCGAAACCTGGCGATGGGAGAAGAACCGGAAGACTACGATATCGCCACCAATGCGCCTCCAACGACGGTAACGAGACTCTTCCGTCGTACTATTCCCACGGGAATAAAACACGGAACCGTCACGGTGCTCTTCGGCGGACAGAGTTTTGAAGTTACGACCTTCCGTACCGAAAGTAGCTACAGTGACGGCCGTCGGCCGGACCGGGTGGAGTACGTTGGGACGATCGAGGAGGACCTTTCGAGGAGGGACTTTACCGTCAACGGGATGGCCTACGACCTCCTGGAGAAGGAGTTCGTCGACCCTCACGGTGGATTGAAGGATCTTGAGCGGGGGGTCATTAGGGCGATAGGAGACCCGGCGGAGCGTTTTTCTGAGGACGGGCTCCGTCTGTTGCGCTGTGTGCGCTTCGCCGGGCGCCTCGGGTTTTCGATCGACGAGGCTACCTACTCCGCCCTTAGGACCGGAGCTCGGCGAATCGGTGCGGTCTCACCGGAGCGTATTCGAGACGAGTTCACCAAGATTCTTTTGGCGGAGGACCCCACCTGGGGCCTTACCCTCTTGCGAGACTCCGGACTGATGGAGGAACTACTCCCCGAACTATTTCGGACGCGCCTTACGCCCCAAGGAAGGGGGGTGGACCAGAACGTCTTGGACCACTCGATCCGCACCGCCGCGGCGTCCCCGAATCACAGCCTTATAGTCCGCCTTGCGGCGCTATTCCACGATATCGGCAAGTCTCGTACCCAGGAAGGCGAGGCTCCGGGTCCCCTCTCTTTTCACCGGCACGAAGTGGTCTCCGCGGAGGAAACCGAAGGCATACTGAAGCGTCTACGCTATCCTAACGCCGTCGTCGCCGATGTATGCCATCTTATCCGGCACCACATGATCCGGTACGACGACTCCTGGAGTGACGGAGCGGTTCGACGCTTTGTCCGGACCATTGGTCGGGATAATCTATCTGCCTGGTTCTCACTCCGGAAGGCAGACGCTTTGGGTAAGGGAATGCCGATCAAAAAAGCGCCGGGGCTTGGGTCTCTCTCGGATCGAATCGAAAAGGTGATAACCGAGGATTCCGCCCTTTCCATCGGAGACCTTGCCATTACCGGGGAGGACCTTGCCTCGGTCGGTATTCCCCGGGGACCGGAAATGGGTATCGTGCTTCGCGAGCTACTAGAAACCGTGCTCGACGATCCCGCCCAGAACGACCCGGAGCGGCTTCGAAGGATAGCTCGTCGGTTTTACCAGGAGAGAATCCGGATCTCCGACGACTGAAGCCAAACTAGGTTTCGTCGATCTCTTCCGAGGGCTCGGGAGGCTCCCCACCGAGGGCTTGGAAGGCGACCCGAGCCGCTTCCTGTTCGGCTTCCTTCTTGTTGCGCCCCTGACCGGGACCGTAATTGCGGTCCTTGACTCGGACGTCGATCCAAAACGTCTTACGATGATCCGGCCCGGTCCGCTTAACCAGAACGTACTTCGGATAGGTCTTGAACTTCTTCTGAACGAATTCCTGCAGGAGGGTCTTGTAGTCCTTCTTGTGTTTGTTCTGAAGTACCTTGTCGATTTCCGGAACCAGGTAGCGAAGGATGAACTTCTTGGCACTTCCGATACCGGAGTCGAGGAAGTAGGCGCCGATTATAGCTTCCATCGCGTCGGCCAGAATCGCCTTCTTCGAGCGACCACCGGAGAACTCTTCGCCCTTTCCGATGAGAATAAAGTTGTCGACTCGAAGATTCCGAGATATCACCGCCAGGCTGTCTTCGGAGACGACGAAGGATTTAATTTTGGCGAGGTCTCCCTCCGCGCTGCCGGGTAGCGTCAGGTACAAGTACTCGGCTATGACGAGACCTAGTACCGAGTCGCCAAGAAACTCCAGCTTTTCGTTGTTCGCCACGGTGCCGTTAGATTCGTTCGCGAAGGAACGATGGCAAAAAGCGTGGTTTAGAAGCTCAAGCTTGCGGAAACGTATTCCCGCCTGCTTTTCGAAAAGCTGCAACTCCTTACGACGTTCACTATCGACCTTGGGCGGTCTGACCTCTCCAATGTTTCGCGACAGTTTCAAACGCGAACCCCTTGGAGTTGAATATAAGAAAGCCCGGCTCCGCCGGGCTTCAATCGAACACTACTTCTGTTGCGACTTTAGGAATTCCAAAGCGTCTCGGACGGTTTCGAACTCGTTGGCCTTTTCGTCGGGAATGGAAACACCCATTTCCTCTTCAATTGCGTAAACAAGCTCATAGGTGTCAAGACTATCGGCCCCGAGGTCCTGTCGAAACGACGAGTCCAGGGTGATCTTGCTTTCTTCCACTTCGAGCTTATCAGCAATAAGCTTCTTCATCTTCTCAAAAAGCTCATCAGCCATCGTATCCTCCTGTCAGACTAACCCAGTTCTTCTGGGTCGAATATTTTCTTACCTCGATAGAACCCGGACTTCATGTCGACGTGATGACGTCGGACCATCTCTCCGGATTCGGGAGAGGTGATGAGGGTCGGTAATGACAACTTAGAATTTATGCTTCGTCGTCGACGCGTTCGCGCCTTAGAATGCTTCTTCTTTGGAACCGCCATGGAACTATGCCCCTCGCTTTTGGGATAATGGAGCCAAATCTACCGTAACCCCAAGGCTATGTCAACCTTACCGTTTGAACCGTTCCCGCAAGCGCCGTGCTACATTCGGGGGCACCATGGTCGATATATCCCCGTCGAGACGTGCGAGTTCCTTGATCGCCGTCGACCGCAGAACGAAGTACTGCGGATCCGTTGGAATAAGGAGTGTCTCCACTCGGGAGTTGAGACCACGGTTTATCATCGAAAGCTCGAACTCGTAGCTGAAGTCGTCGAGGGCGCGGACTCCCCGGACCATGACCTTTGCCCCCTCTTCTTCGGCGCACTCGACGATGAGGCGGTTCCAATGACGGACCCGGACGTTGTCGTAGGACTCCATCATCTCGGAGACCATTGCGAAGCGGTCCTCCGCGGAGAAGGCGTACGCCTTCTGAGGATTGGAAGCAACCACGACGACGATCTCGTCGAAGATGCGGACACACCGGTCGACGATGTTCAGGTGGCCATTGGTAGGAGGATCGAAGGAGCCGGGAAAAAGCGCTCTTAGCACGACGCCGCAGTGTAACTCTCAACTTTCCGGTGGTCAACTGACCGGCTCCTCTCCCTGCCCGCCCCTTTTTCGAGGCCGGTCTTGTTGTTTGGCGGTCTGACGCCCTACACTATTCGCGTGGTACCCCGAAAGGCGCTTTGCGTCGCTCTACTATGTGCTCTCCTGTCCGGACGGCGCCTGGCGTCGCAGGAGGGTGAAGCGTCCGCGGTGGTGCCCGACTGGGTCAGGAATCTCCCCTCCACATCTTCGGAGGAGGCGGAACCGGGGATA
>CAZLDK010000003.1:0-37997 GCA_964558285.1 uncultured Spirochaetaceae bacterium
CCCCAGGAATGGCGCCGCAAAAAAAGGGCAACCGCCGGGACCAGGAGCCAGGCCAGGTAGGTGACTACCGAGTGTCCAAAGAGAATTTCGGCGAAGAGTCCCTGGGTTCGTCGAGCCGTTGCCCCGAGAAGCGAGAAATCGCTTGCGAGCTGGATAACTCCCGAAGTGCCGAATACCCAGGTTGACACCACCTGGTTGATTCCGACGCTCAAGAGGTTTATTCCCAAGCCGACGATAAAAACGTTTGCCCGGAAGCCCAGCGCCAGGGTGACAAAGAGCACACCGAGGAGCGCTCCGGCGAGGACGCCTGCGGCTATTCCCAGAGCCGCGCTGCCGGTCGAAGCGACCGCGACAACCGACCAAAAGGCGCCGGTGAGAATCATTCCCTCGAGGGCGATGTTCAAGACGCCCCCTCGCTCCGTCAGAAGACCCCCGAGAGCAGCCAAGAGAATCGGTGTCGCCGCTTCGAGAACGGAGAAGGTCATTCCGAGGCCCCCTGGTGTTTTCGGCCCCTGGTGCGGAGCAGGCCCCTGGCCGTAACCGCGAGGAAGATCACCGCCTGTATGACGGTGATGACCTGGGGCGGAACCCGGGAAGCGACGGACACGGCCCGGGCGGCGGTGTCAAGGAACGCGATAATGAGCGCACCGACCGGTATCATCTCGGGCCTTAAGGCGGCTATCAAGGCGACGGCGATACCGTTCCACCCGTAGCCGGAGCCGAAACCGGCGATCGCGGTTCCCCGGAGCCCGGTTACCAGGAGACCTCCTGCGAGGCCGTAGAGTCCCCCGGAAATCGCTATGGCGACGGTTCGATGTGCGCCGACTCGAATCCCGCCGTAACGTGCGAACTCCGGGGCGTCGCCGACCAAGCGCAGTTGATACGCCCGGCTACTTTTCCGGTACCAAAAAACCCCGCCGAGAAAGACCAAGAGGCTCAAGGCGAAGGCCGTCGTCAGATTCGACGGCGGCAGGATAGCGGTAAAGCGAAAGGACTCGGGGATCGCCCGGGTGGTAAGGAGGTTGCTCCCGGTATCGCGCATTACCGAAACAATCAGATAGTCGACCAGGGGGATGCTAGCGGCGCTCAAGAGGTAGCTCGATATAATCTCCGGAACGTCGAGGCTCCACCGGAGCAGTCCGGATATCCCGGCCATCGCGGCGCCGGCGAGGACGGCAACGGCCAGCGCCGTCAGCGTCCCGATCCAGCCGAGACCCGGCGGCATTTGGAGTAGGATGATGACGGTAAGCAAACCCGGCAGATAGACCTGTCCTTCTCCGCCGAGGTTGAAGCTGCCGCCTCGAAAAGAGACGGCAATTCCCAGGCCACCGAGGAGCAGGATGGACGCCGTGGCAATCATGCTGCCGAAGTAGAAGCGATTCGTAAGCGGGGCGACTAGGAATACCCGAATCGCCTG
Organism: uncultured Spirochaetaceae bacterium; assembly: GCA_964558285.1. Taxonomy (GTDB): domain Bacteria; phylum Spirochaetota; class Spirochaetia; order DSM-27196; family PWMO01; genus CAYPUT01. Next base: position 1,418 of record CAZLDK010000003.1, read on the forward strand.
GAGCGGCCGGTCGCTCCCGAGAGCCACCAACACCAGGGCTACTACCAACCCGAGTCCAACTGCAAAGACGCGGCTCCGAGAGCGGGCGGGAAGTTTCACCTAGCCAACAACTCCATCAGCTCTCCCTCCGTGAGTCCCGCTGTCGGGATCGGGTTCCCGAGGACGCCTCCCGAGACGACCCGAACCGCAGAACACAGAGCCAGTACTTCCTCGGGATCCGAGGAGAGAAGAAGCACCCCGACGCCCTCTCGGCAACGGCGCTCTAGGCGCGCCGAAAGCCGATCGAGGGAGCGACGGTCAAGGCCGGCGGAGGGCCGCACCATAAAGAGAAGCGATACGTCCCCGGAGGTCTCCCGTAGGATAACCAATCGCCCCCGGTTTCCCCCCGACAGGGTGGCCGCCGGGGCGCCGGTTCCCAGGGGCGCTTCGATCTCCTCTCCGAGATCCACCCGGGCCCGGGAGAGGTCCCTCGGGCTCAGGGGAATTCGCAAATTCTCGTCGATCGAATAGGAAAGGGCCAGCCCACGGCTGTCACGGCTCCGGGGGACGTATCGAAAACCGCTGTCCCGGAGGCGCCGGGGTGTCGGGCGCCGTAGCTGTGCGCCCCGGAGGACCAGGGAATGGGTGCCTTCCGGGGCAAAACCGCTGATCGCGTCTTCGGCGGTCCGCAAGAGCTTGGGGTCCTTCGATAGAACGCCCAGGCGTTCCCCGGGATAGACGCTCAAGTCTGCGAAGTTGACCTTTCGACCCTGACCGTCTTCGATGCCCAGGCTCCCAAAGCGGAGGACGGGTTCCGCCGCGCCTCGAGGCGATGCGCTGGGGCCCGTTTCCGAAAGCTCGGTCTCCCGGACCTCGAACATCGCGTCGTAAACGTCGGTGGTGGTAAGGCCGCCCCGAGGGGAGGTCAGGGTTGCAACTCCCCCTCGCAACACTGTCACCGTGTCGGCGATGTCCAGTGCCTCCCGTATTCGATGGCTCGCAAGAAGCACCGCTGCATTCTGCTCCCGGAGGGAGGCGATTATCCCCTTTAGAATCTCCGCTTCCCTCCCGGTGCAGGGGGCAAAGGGCTCGTCGAGGATAACGACCTCCGGCTCGATCGAAAGGCCCGCGATCAGGGAGAGGAGGTAACGCTCTCCCGGGGAGAGGGTGGACATCCGGTTTTCCGGTTGAATCCCGAGGTTCGACGAAAGGCCGGCTTTCTCGAGTCGCCGAGCGGCCGCTCGCGGACTGATCGACCCGAGAACCGGCCTCTCTTCGTATCCCAGGAGCAGGTGCTCCCAGACCCGCAGGCGCGGATCGTAGCGGGGCTCTTGACGGACGTAGGTGAGCCGGAGGAACCGCCCCGGAGGAGTTGTTCCGCCTGCTCCTTCGGAATAGGCAAAAAGGCCGGTGTCTGCGGGAATGTCGCCGGCGAGGATGTTAAAGAGGGTCGACTTTCCGGCGCCGTTCTCCCCCAGGATCAGGTGAGCCTCCCCGGGGTTTACCGATACAGAGACCCCGGCGAGGGCCTCGACCGCCCCACCGGCGAAACGCTTCGAGATGTTCCATCCGGCGAATATCATCTAGAAACGGGTCGGCATATCCAGAACGAGGTCTCCCGTCTCCAGGCGCCGGAGCATTGCCGCGAGCTCTCCGCGGATCGGTTGGGGGACATGCCGCGCGAACTCTCGGTGCTCCGTGTCGTAGGTGACGTACCCCTCTTGGGCGCCGAGGATAACGGCCTCTCCGTAGGGCAAAAGTCCGTCGATCGCCTGCTGCGTCTTCTCGTAGGACGCGCGATCGAGGCGTACCATGGAGCTTCCGATGACGACGCCGGGAGCCTCCTCGTAGCCGGAGGTGTCGTACCAGAGAACGTAGGCTCCTTGCTGCCGGGCCGCGGTGATAACGCCCTGGTTCCCTCCACCGGCAATCGCCAGGATCGTGTCGACGCCACCGTCGATCATGTTGGAAGCGAGATCCGCCGCCTTAGAGGCGTCGTACCAGTTTCCGAGGATTCGAAAATCGACGGTGCCCTCGGGAACCGCCGCTTTAAGACCGAGCTCGTAGGAGGGAAGAATTACTCCGTTCATAATGGGGAATTCCTGCCCTGCGAGGAGGCCAACCCGGGTCTCCGGGTTCGCGTCCTCCATGGTGGAGGTTGTCACCAGACCCGCGAAGTAGCCGCTCAAGAACCCCTGCTCCCGTTGGTTGAAGAGAACGGTGTAGATGGCCGGGTTCCCTTCGAGGTAACCGTCGAGGACCAGAAAACGTTGGTCCGGAAAAAGCTCGGCTACAGAGGCGCATATCTCCGGCATCGAGGGGTTGGAAGTAACGATCAAATCGAAGCCCCCGGACGCTGCGAGGGACGTTACTCCCTCCTCCCAGAGCGACTGATTGAACCCGCCTTCTACGACCTGCACCGTGGCGTTCTCTCTCTCCTCGACCGCCCGCTCGACCCCGGCTACCAGAAGCTCGTAGGTCGGGCTCCCTTCGACGACTCCCGGAACAAAGACGGCCACGTTAAAGAGGTCGGTCGTGTCGGTTTCTCCGCCTCCGAGGCCAAACGCATACGCCCCTAGGAGGGTAATCAAGGCGATCGTTACAATCGCCGTCTTGTATCGCTTCATCGTTGTCTGTTCCTCCCTTCGTTTCCTTGAATATACCCGGGCGGAGCCCCTTCGGTAAGGGCTCCGTCCCCTGAATGTTGACCCCCTTGGGTCCCCATGCTACCGTGCCGCCACACATGGCTCTCGCTTCGCGTCGGATACTGGCAATCGACATCGGTACGTCTTCGATCAAGATCGGGGTTATCTCCTCCGACGGCACTCTCTTGGCGGAGCACCGCCGGACTCTGGTTGCGGCGTCGTCATCGCCCGAGGGGTGGGACGTCGGTGTCTGGGACGAGGCGCTTCGGGAAGCGCTTATCGCGATGGGGCAGGAGTACCCGGAGTACCAGGGAGTAGACGGTATTGCCGTAAGCGGGAACGGGCCGACAATTATTCCCGTCGACGGAAGCGGAGCTCCCTTGACCCCGGTGCTGCTCTGGTTCGATTCTCGGGGGCATCGACGGGAGGGCGCGCGGTCCTTCTATCTCCCGAAGATTCAGTGGCTCCGGAATCGGCACCCCGACGTCTACGACCGGGCCGCCGGCTTCTATTCCTGCCCCGAGTTCTTTGCCTTTCGCTTTACCGGCGAGGCGTGGACCATTACGCCGAACGACGAGTTTACCCCCTACCTCTGGAGCGACGACGAAATCGAGGGCTACGGCGTCGACAAGGAAAAGCTCCCCCCTTTTGTTCCCATGGCCGGCCTGATGGGCCGGGTAACCCGAGAAGCGGCGGAAAGCTACGGGCTAAAGGAAGGGACGCCGGTATTTGCCTCCGGGAGCGATTTTTTGGCCAGCCTTATCGGCACCGGAACCGTCCATCCCGGGCGAACCTGCGACAGAGCGGGTACGTCCGAAGGCATAAACCACTGCCACGATTCCTACGTCGACGACCCTCGTCTCCGCTGTCTTCCCCACGCCGTCGAGGGTCTCTATAACGTCGCCGGTATTCTCGCCTCGACCGGACGGATATTCGAATGGTTTCGTTCGATCTCAGGTCAACAGCGCGTTCCCTACACGACTACCCTGGTCCAGATCCTCGACGTAGGTCTCGAACACCACGTCCCCTGGTTCTTTCCCTCGATTCACCAGGGCGCGGCCTGGGAGTTCAGTAGGGGAATGTTCATCGACCTCGGTGCCCAACACGGGGCCCCGGAGATGGGGCGAGCCGTCGTGGAGTCCATCGGTTTCGCGGTTCGGGAGGCGGTGGAGATTCTCGGTCAAGGAGGCTGCGAAATCTCCGAGCTCCGGGTGTGCGGAGGACAGGCCAAGAACGACATTTGGAACCAGCTCAAGTCCGACATGATCGGTAAGCCCCTCGCGATCCCCGAGGTAGCCGACGCCGAGCTCCTCGGGAGTGCCGCCTGCGCACTCGTGGGTCTCGGAGACTACTCCGGCTTCGTCGAGGCGGCGGACCAGCTGGTTCGGTTCCCTAAAAGGTTTGAGCCGAATCCGGAGCGCTTTGCCGTCTTCGGGGAGAAGTATCATCGGTATCAGGAGGCGTACGGTCGTTTTCGCCGTGCTCTCTCAGAATGCGGTGCTCTCTTCTTCCGTTAGGCTTTGTTCGTCCTCTTCCCTGCGCTATACTAAGAGGCAGGAGCGGATGGTGTTTTTCTGGTTCGGATTCCCGTTTTTCTTCTTTGTTCCCTTTATGCTCGTCTTTCTCCTCCTTCGTGCCGGGTCTACCCTGTTCCGGAGCCGACGGGGCGCTGTGTTTCCCTATCAAATAGCCCCTTCTTTCCCGGAGCCGGGCCCGGTGACATGGAGGCGAAGGTGTTCCAGCTCGCCTACAAGTTCAAGGGCTCCATTACAGTCTCGGATATCGTCGTGGAGACGGGGCTGAGCGTCCAGGAAGCGGAATCCCTCGTCCAGGGGATGGTGGACAACAGCCGTGTACGAATGGAAGTGAGCGAAGACGGCTTGGTAACCTACGAGTTTCCGGAGATAATCTCGCGTTTCGACCAGGGTTAGGAAAGCTTCCCCTCGACGAACTCCTCGAAGGTCCGACGGCAGCGGCCTCGAGCGGCTTCCAGCTCCGATTCCAGGCTTCCGTCGAGGCTCTCGGTTCTGATGAGCCGCTTCTCTAGGGCGCCGCGGTAGGCCGGGTCCTCCGGTATCGCATGCACCTGACGATCCTCCATAATTTGAAGAAAGTGCTCGATTCGGCGGAGAAAGACGTAGTCTTTCCGGAGCCGGGTGCTGAGATCGGGGTCGAGGAGACCCCGCTCCCTTAACAGCTCGATTCCTTTGAGGGTGCTGCCGGTTAGAAGCTCCGGGTCATCCGCCGCGTGTATCAGCTGCAACCCCTGTACCGCGAACTCAACGTCGCGAAGTCCGCCGACACCATCTTTTACATCCAGGGCGTCACCGAGTCGGTCGGTAGCCGCTCGACGCATCTGCTCTATAGAACGCCGCAGCTCCTCACGGGACCCCACCGCGGTAATCTCCCCCCGAAGCCGCTCGAGGAGCCTGTGACCGACCTCTGCGTTTCCGGCGACGGGGGCGAGCTTGAGGAGAGCCTGACGCTCCCAGTTCTCGGCCTGCTCTGCGTAGTAGCGAACAACCGCGTCGACAGGGCTTACCAAAACGCCGGCGGAGCCGAAGGGACGCAACCGCATGTCGATCCGGTAAGCGTTCCCCGCCGCCGTCGTCGCGGTTACCAGATGGCGGAGAAGCTTCATGCACCGGGAGTAGAGTGCCGAGATTTCGGGCCCCCCGGGACCATCGGTCTCGTAAACCGCCAGAAGGTCGAGGTCGGAGCTGTAATTGAGCTCGGCGCCCCCAAGTTTGCCGAAGGCCAGGATGCAGAAGCGTCCTGGGTCGACCCCGGATCGGGCGCCTCCGGATTCTAGAGTTTGTTCGAGCTGATCCCAGGCAAACTCTAGGGCGGCGTCCAAGATCGTCCGGGCGAGGGCCGAGAGGTCCCCGACAACGCTTTCGATCGGTACCCCCAAGCAGATGTCCCGGGTTCCGATCCTCAGAATCTCCCGGAACCGAAAGAGCCGCAACCTGGTCATAAAGGAGTCCTCGTCGACGGAGGCTTGCCGTTCTTCTTCGAGCTCCTTCCGGAGGGAAGACTCGTTTCGGTTCCGGTGAACGACGGTGGGGCTCGTCGCCCATTCGAAGAACTCCGGATGGCGTATCAAGACATTGGAAAGAAACTGGCTCGAGGCAAAGATGTCCAGAAGGAGGGACAGGCGCCGCGGTTGAAACTGGAGCTGCCGAAAGTGTTCCTCGGGTTCCGGCAGCTGCGCCGCAAAGGTGTCCCAGTTGTTCAACGCCATGTCTGGGTCGGCGCTTCGGGAGAGCAGATCCCAGGCGAGAATCGCCAAATGGGCAAAGGTGTGGCGCCGCTCATCCTCCCCGGCGAGGGACCGGAGGTTTCTGACCCCCCGTCCAGGGTTCGAGAAGCCTCGGCTTCGGAGGAGCTCGAGAAAACTCTCATCGTCCGGAGGCCGGGGACTCAGGATTACGTCGGCGACGCTGCGTACCTCCTGCGGCGCCTCGGCCTGGCGTCCCAGCTGGGACTCGACGAAGGCACGGATTTCCGCCGAGGTCGTTTCGAACTCCATCTTAAGCTCTTCGGCCGCCGTTAGGCCGCCGCGCCCCTCGTAGCCCATTCGCCTGGCCAGGTGAGAGAACTCGAGGGCCTCCTCCGAGGGGAGAAAGAGATCCTTTGCGTTTCCCCGGAGCATCCGGAGACCGTTAATCAGGCGACGGAAGAACCGGTAGGCTTCTCCAAGGTGGCTCGCAACCGCCGGAGTCAATCCGCCGACTTCTACCAAGGCGTCGAGGGCGTTATGAATCCGGGGAGTCCGGAGCGCGGGATTCGCCGCGCCGAGAGAAACCTGGAGAAGCTGAACGGTATATTCGAGATCCGCCAATCCTCCGGGAGAAAACTTCGCGTTTATCTCCCCGGGGCGCTGCTTCTCGGCAAGCTGTATCGCCCTCAGGTTGCGTAGCTCGGCAAGCTCTATGCTTTCGGGTCGATAGACAATTTCGTCTCGAGCGGCTTCGACTTGTCTTCCGAGCTCGCCGTCTCCAGCCACATGACGCAGCCGAACCAGGGCCAAGCGCTCCAGACTTACCGCCTCGCTCTGAAAGTAAGAGACAAAAGCGGCGAGTCCCACTGCGACGGGGCCAGCCGCCCCGTGGGGCCGGAGTCTAAGGTCGACCTGGAAGATGCCCTCGCGCTTCGTCTCGATAAGCCCAACCGCTTCGTGGAACATCCTCTCAAAGAACTCCGCGTTTGAAACGCGCTCGGCCCCGTCGGTGTTTCCGTTGTCGTCGTATATAAACAGAAGCTCGATGTCCGAGGCGTATCCCAGGGCGATTCCCCCGAACTTCCCCAGGCCAAAGACCGCGTAGCTCGCCGAGAGACCGGCAACGGTACGCGGCACCCCGTATCGCGCGGTAGTCTTATCCCAGGATAGGCGACAGGCTTCGCCCACAACCGCCTCGGCGAGGGCGGTGAGTCGGGTGCTGAGAAAGAAGAAATCGATCTCTCGATTCAGGATGTGATCCAAGTCGATGAGGAAGGTCTGGTGGTCTTTGAAGTCGTTGAGGGCCTGTTTCTTGCTCTCCCAATCCGGCGCCGCCTCGAGGGAACGGCGGAGACCTGTGAGCAGCTTCTCCTCCGGGAGGCTGATCGGTTGTTGTTCCGCCGCCGACTCCAGGAGCGGAAGGAGCTCTTCGTACTGCGTCCGGATAAAGTCCTCCCAGAGAAAGTCGCTGGTGCCCAGGAGCTTTGCCAGGTCCTGGAGTATTCGGGGGCTCGAAAGAAGACCGGTCATCTGACCGGTCTGGGAAATCTGGAGAAAGTCCTGGATCATCGTTTCGAACCGTAGGAGAGCCTGGTAGGGGTCCGGCGCCGAGCCGAGAAAATAGGTAAACTGCTTCGTAAAGAGCACTGAAAGCCGGATCTGGTTTAGCATCTCTTCGTCTTCGACTTTCCGCTGTCGGGAGTCGACGACCTCGAAGCTGTCTTCGACCTGGTTTTGGTGTGTTCGGATTTCGACGTGCTCGATCGAGACGTTATGAAAGCTCAGAGCCGTCGAGAGCGTATAGAGAAAGAAGGGGGTGTCTTCCGCGAGGATGACGATCCGGGTCATCTCCCGTTCGCTCTCGTCGAACCTGATTTGCGCCGGCTGAGTTTCCGGCGCCTTTCCTCCAAGCCCCTGTCTCAAGGCCTGAACTACCTTCTCCATCGTGTATCGCCGGGCCTCGGCGTTCTCATTCTTTTCGAGGAGGGTCAAGGCGTAGCCGATTGCTCGCTCCGCCTCGTCGGCGAAACCTTCGGCTCCTTCGGACGGGAGCCCTTCGAAGCGGTCGATGATAAAGCGCCGGGGACCCTTCGGTGGTCGGCGGCGGACTCCGGCCTCCCTGCGATACCATCGTCGAGCGCCCCTGACATCCGAGAGCTCGCCTCCATCGGCGGGGGCCGTCGTGTATACGTCCCCGGCCTTGATCGAAAACCCCAGGGCTCCGAGGAGTCCCGTTAGGATGGCAAACTCCCCGACGTAGTCTCGGGCGAGGACGGTTACGGCGACGAGACGGTCGGGGGTCTCGTCGACGACGATGTGGTACGGCTTCTCATCGGAGATCTCCGAAAGGTGGCGAAAGTGAGAGCAATACGCCTCTTGAGAAAAGTCGGAGAAGTAGTGGCTCGGAAGGCCTTCGAGGAGCTCCGAAAGAAATCCGGAGTCTACCTCCGGCAGAAGGGCGGCGAGTTCCTCCGGAGCGGGCTTTGGCTCAGGCATAGCGTCATTGTAGAAAAGTTTGCCGAAAAAAAGGAGGGCAGGCGGCAACGCCGCCCACCCCCCGTAGGTTGTGATGTGAATAGTGGACCGTTCGATGCCCCGGTCCGGGCCCTTATCCGATGGCTTCCTTGCCCTTTTCGCCGCTCCGAATCCGGATACACTCCTCCATCGGGAGAATAAAGATCTTTCCGTCTCCGATCTCTCCGGTCCGTGCGCCCTTAATGATGGCATCCACCGTCGTTTGTACAAAGTCGTCGTTGACACCGATCTCGATCCGTGTCTTCTTCAGCAGGTTAACCTCGATGTCTACCCCGCGGTAGGATTCGTGGTATCCCTTCTGTTGTCCGCAACCAAGGCTGTTGGTCACGGACATCTTGAATACTTCTGCTTTGTACAGCTCTTCCTTTACATCGCTCAGCTTGTGGGGCTGAATGTAGGCAATAATTAGTTTCATATCGCGTGCTTCCCCCTACTTACATCGAGGTGAAAATCTGGAATCCTGCGTACGACTCCATGCCGTGCTCGCCGATATCCAGACCCATCAGTTCTTCGGTTTCGCTCACACGGAGCAAACCAGCTGCTTTCAGAGCACCGAAGAGCACCAACGTCGTGACGACGACCCAGGCAAAGACCGCCAAGACACCTATCAGCTGAACGCCGAGCTGTCCAAGGCCACCGCCGTAGAAGAGTCCCACGATACCGGAGTCGTTCACTCCGTCTGCAAAGAGGCCGACTGCCAAGGTTCCCCAGGCGCCGCAGACGCCGTGGACCGAGATCGCACCAACCGGGTCGTCGATGTGGAGCACCTTGTCGAACAACTCGACGGAGGCGACGACCAGTACGCCGGCGATCAATCCGATTAGCACCGCACCCAAGGGGCTTACTACCCAGGTGCCGGCGGTAATTCCGACCAGACCAGCGAGTGCCCCGTTGAGAGACATACTCGGGTCCGGCTTGCCGAACCAGAACCAAGAGGTGAACATGGCACCTATTGCTCCGGTGGACGCCGCGAGGGTTGTGGTAACCGCGACGTGGGCGATCGTCATATCCGTACCGGACAGGGTGCTTCCGGCGTTAAAGCCGTACCAACCGAACCAGAGGATAAAGACACCCAGGGCAGCCAGCGGCATGCTATGGCCCGGGATCGCTTTTGCGACCGTCCGTCCGCCGACCTTGACGTACTTGCCTTTTCGGGCGCCGAGTATCAGCGCACCGATCATCGCAGCCCAGGCGCCGACGGAGTGGACGACGGTACTACCGGCGAAGTCGTGGAATCCCATCTCTGCGAGCCAGCCGCCGTTCCAGATCCAGTGTCCGGAGATCGGGTAGATGAGCGCCGAGATTACCACGCTGTATAACAGGTAGCCGGTAAACTTGGTCCGCTCTGCCATGGCGCCGGAGACGATAGTCGCCGCGGTCGCGGCAAAGACGACCTGGAACATCCAGTCCCGGAATATCGCGCTGTCGGCACCCGCGAGAAAGAACTGGTCGGTCCCGATGAAACCCCCGGCGGAAGAGCCGTACATCAAGCCCCAGCCGATTGCCCAGTAGGCAACGGCACCCGCCGAAAAGTCCATCAAGTTCTTCATGATGATGTTTCCGGCGTTCTTGGCTCGGGTTAGTCCCGTCTCAACCATAGCGAAACCCGCTTGCATGAAGAATACCAGGGCGGCAGCAAGGACAAGCCAGATCATGTCAAAGGCTTCGCTATAGAGGGCGAGAGTTTCCTCGGTCGTCTGGGCGAAGAGCGTTGAGCTGGAGAACAGCAGCATTACGCCCAATAGCAGCAACACCTTTCTCATAAAAGTAACCTCCTGAAAGTGATAGTTGCTGCTGTATTGCAATGTACGTGCCAAGACCCTGTCTCGCTGTTGGTTTCGAGGGCTGGGCTTCTCTAAGAGTATATGAGCAAGCTATTTAGAGAACTCTATCGGCTCTTCGAGCGTCGAGGATAAGAGCATTCCGCCGCGTATTTTGAGAGACGCAAACCTACGCAAATGTCGCTAAGCGATACAATAGCTACCTATGTGTACGAAAATGCCGGGTGTCGATGCCGTGCTTCTTGATCCGGAGGCCCATTATCCGCTCGGTAATGTCGAGCATTCGGGCGGCTTTTGCCATGTTGCCCTTCGCCGACTTTAGAGCGTCCATGATGATCTCCCGCTCGACGTTGTCGAGGCTCTCCTGGAGCGACCCCGAGACCTGGGTGTCGGTCGATTCCGCCGACTGAAGGCTCGGCGGCAAGTGATGGCTGTGAATCACCTCGTCGACACTCAATAGCACCGCACGCTCGACGCAGTTCTCGAGCTCGCGAACGTTCCCCGGCCAGTGGTAGTTCATCAACAGGTCGATAGCCGGGGTAGATATTCTTCGAATGGTTACGTGGTTCTTCCCGGCGTACTTTTCGATAAAGTGGTCCGCCAGGAGCAGAACGTCGCTCTTCCGATCCCGGAGGGGCGGTATGTGAATCGGGAAGACGTTCAAGCGGTAGTAGAGATCCTCCCGGAAGAGATTCTGGTTCATTAGCTCTTCCAAGTTTCGGTTCGTAGCCGTTATGACCCGGACGTTTGCCCGGATGGTCTCGTTGCCCCCGACGCGCTCGAACTCCTTTTCCTGCAGTACCCGGAGCAGCTTTACCTGAAGGGTAGGCGAGAGGTCGCCTATTTCGTCGAGGAAGATGGTTCCGCCGTCGGCGAGCTCGAACCGCCCTTTCCGGGTCTGGATTGCCCCGGTAAAGGAGCCCTTCTCGTGGCCGAAAAGCTCGCTCTCGATAACGCTCTCCGGGAGAGCCGCGCAATTAACCTTTATGAACGGCTTGGCGGATCGAGGGCTGTTGTAGTGGATCGCCTGGGCCACCAGCTCCTTTCCGGTGCCGCTCTCTCCGCGAATGAGCACCGTCGCTTCGCTCCGGGATACTTGGGCAATCATGTCGAAGACGTTCTGCATCGCCTTGGAGTTACCGATGATGTTCGACGGCTTAAAACGCGCCCGGAGCTCCTCGTGGAGACGGGTGTTTTCCTCCTGAAGCTGCCGCTTCTCTTCCATGATGCTCTGGCGAATCTTTACTGCCTGGGCGATCAATGATGAGATGATGGAGAGCAGTCGTGCGTCGTCTTCGAGGTTCTTCTCGGCGTCGTAGGGGCGGTCGACACCGAAGGCGCCGATGGTTTCGTTACCCAGCTTGATGGGAACGCAGATGAAGGAAATGTCCTTCTGCCGCTGTCCCTTCCGGGCGCCGGTCTTGTTCAGAAAGCTCGGATCGTCCGAGACCCGGGGGATAATCCGTGGCTTCCCGGATTCGACGACTTTTCCGGTTATTCCTTCGCCGAGCTTGTAGCGCCCCCGCTCCTTTTGGGTCTCCGAAAGACCGTGAGCGGCTTCGATAAAGATGTCCCCCGTCTGCCGATCGAGGAGGGTAATGACACCCCGGGTGTAGCCGAGATGATGCGTAACCGACTGGAGCACCGGATGGACCACTCGGTGGAGGTCGAGACTCTGGTCGAGGAGTTGGCTGATTTCGAAGAGGAGAGAAAGCTCCTCGAACTTGCCCCGCTCTACGCTCCCGTCGATTGTGGTAATTTCGTCAGACTGGTTGTCCATCTCTCCCTTCCGTGCCCTACCAAATTGTAGCTTTTCTGGAGAATACGACATATCCGACGAGACGTCGACCGATTCGACTCGAATTCTACTCTTCTTCGATCATCCCTTCGTAGACGAGTTTTTCCTGACCGCTGAGGGTAACGAACTGTTTGTCCTCGAACATGTCGCCGGCGCCGGCAAGGTCCGCGAGGAGTACGATATCCGGGTTCACGGTTCGAATCTCGTCCGGGTCGACCTCCGTCGGCTCCTCGCTTATCACACCGGCTAGGTTTCGAGCAAGATCGAGAAAGGAACTATCGAACTCTCGGACGACGAGCACTTCGCTCTTATCGCCCTTCGCTCGGGAAAGGGCTTCTTCGAGGGACGCTCCCGTCACTACTCGGCCGGAGACCAAGCCACCGATTCCTTGACGGCTTCGACCGAGAATGTTCCCGAGAAAGTGCACCTTGATGGTGTTGACCGGGATCGGAGACTGGATGGGAATGCCGGCCGTGCTCACTACCTTGTCGAACTTGTCTGCGTACCCGTACTTCATCGCGAGACGAAGCGCATTCTGGATCATTTGTTCGGAGTCTTTGACCAGCTCCGTAATTACCGGAAAGATGCCCCAGTTGAGAAGTAGCTCCCGGGCGGACTGCTCCGAAGCGGTAACCGCAATAATCGCCTGTTTCGGACGAAATTTGCTGATGATGCGAGGGGTATTTCCCCGGAGGGTAGGGGCGACGATTGCCTTGGCGTCGATCTCGTCGGCGACGACGTAGGCCGCCTTGGCCACCGCGTGTCCGATATCTCCCGACCTTCCGTGGAACGAAAAGTACGCCTTGTTGCGCTCGAGGTATTCCGGGGAGGACTCCACCGCCAGGGCTATTCGATTCATCGTCTCCACCGACTTGACCGGATGCTTCCCCGAGGCCGTCTCTCCGGACAACATGACGGCGTCTGTACCGTCAAAAATGGCGTTGGCCACGTCGGTCAGCTCTGCCCGGGTGGGGCTCGGGTTGTGGATCATCGAATCCAGCATCTGCGTTGCGGTTATGACCGGCTTGTTCTCCCGGTTGCACTTTTCGATTATTCGCTTTTGGGCCAAGGGGATCTCTTCAATGCTCAGTTGGACACCCAGGTCACCCCGGGCGACCATAACTCCGCCGGCGATGCGGATAATCTCGTCGATGTTGTCGAGACCTTCCTGGTCCTCGATTTTTGCGATGATGGGGATCGAAGCGCCGTGAGACTCGACAGTCTCCCGGATCAACCGGACATCTCCCGGTTTCCGGATAAACGACGCGGCGATGTAGTCCACCCCCACCGACACCCCGAAGGCGATGTCGCTCTCGTCCTTCTCGGTCATCGCCGGCAAGCTGGTCCGGACCCCGGGGACGTTGACGTTCTTTCGGCTTCCGAGGGTGCCGCCGGAGCGAACCACACAGAAGATCTCGGAGCCTTCGACCTTTTCAACCTCCAGGTCGATGAGCCCGTCGGCGACGTAGATGTGCCCTCCGGGTTGCACCTTTTCCGGTAGCCTCCGGTAGCTAATGCTTACGCGGTTTTCGTCTCCTTCGAACTGCTCCGAGCTCAGGACTATCTTGCTTCCATTGGCCAGGTCGATTTTCTTGTCTCCGACGAGAATCCCCGTCCGGATCTCCGGACCCTTGGTGTCGAGGAGCGTCGCGCAGGGAATGCCGACCCGCTCGCTTATCCCCCGGAGGCGGCGGATGCGTTCGAGGTGTTCGTCCTGGTTCCCGTGGGAAAAATTGAAACGGGCTACATTCATGCCCGCTTTCAAGAGCGCTTCGACGCTTTTCTCGTTATCCACGGCGGGACCGAGGGTGCAGACAATCTTGGTTTTCCGTAGGGATCTCCGCGTCATAGTTACTCCTTCCTCGTGTCGATCGCTAGAGCTCGAGGCTTCCTGTAACGTACTGAAGATCCTGGACCGAGACCATGACGCCAGGGGTTCCGAGCGGCTCTCCTGGAATCAGAGAGATTTTGCGTACGAGGTCGTTACAATGGGCTGTCTTTACCATCGCCTGGACGTAGCGGACGTCCTGTTCTCCTCCGTCTCCCCATAGAGTCGCGAAGAGCGGAAGACGATGAAGATAGTACGACGGGGCCTTGAGCTCCTGTACCAGAAGCATGCCCTCGGTGTACGAGGTCACCACCTCCAGCACGGACTCGAAGAACGCTTCGTTTTGTACATACACGTGGAGGAGGGACAGTGTCCGATCGGGTTCGTCGTCGTCAAACTTAACCTCTTCGAGGATTCGCCGCCGAAGCTCTTCGTTCGACTCGATGGCTACCAGCTCGTCGACGAGTCTTGGAACTCTCGTGAGCCTCGAGAGGGCGGAGAGCAGTTTGACGTGGCGGGTGCGCCCGCTCGTGGGACCGACGATAAAGAAGATAAGCTTGACCGGCTTATTGTCCAGAGACTGAAAGTCCAACTCACCGTCGACGGTAATAGCACCCACGACGAAGCTGTCAAGATTCTCCAAGCTACAGTGGGGAATCGCTATTCCCTCCTCGAAACCGGTGCTTGCCCGGGCTTCCCGAGCTCGAATTGCCGTAAAGACCGTATCGGTTTCAAGCTTGTACAGTACCGGACTATGGGCGGCGAGGCGGGCAACCTCCCTGATCGCTTCCTCTTTCGAGGCGAAACGACGCCGAGCAACGACGCACTCCGGGCGCAAGACCGACTCGAGGCTCATTTCTTGACTCTCCTGTTTTCCGTGCTATTCCTCTTCCTCTTCTTCCCGGAGGAGAAAACGGAACTCCTCCTGGGAGACAACGTCTTCCGGCGCGTCGGCACCGACGGCTCCTTGCTGCAAGGCAGCCTGGATTTCCCGGGCTTGTGCCTCGTGAGACTCCAAAAGCCGGGTGAGCTTCGGAAAAAAATCCGTGAGCTCTCCCGATAGTGCTACTCTGCCGTTCACACAGTCGTCGAGAAGCTCCACGTATCCGTTGATGCCACGAAGGAGCATCCGGAGGTATTCGGTACGGTGGATCAGCCGGAAATTGTCCCGAAGTCGTTGAAGTATCTGGTTTATCGCGGAGTCGACGAAAAGAATCTCTTCCACTATCTTCTCTTTGAAAATAACCGGATCCACGTCTAGGTTCATACCCGTGCTAAGGGTTTTGACCATGGTCTGTACGTAAAAAATGCTGTCGTCGTAGTTTACTGAGACTGCCATATTGATAGAAACTTGACACACAGTAGCCCAAGTGATAGGTTTTGAAAACCTCTTTGCCACCGTCTTTATTTCGGTGGCCGCGTATGTCCATAAGGAGGAACTATGCGCAATTACGAAGCGGTCTGTGTATTCCGGACCGACGAAGACAATTTTCCCAAGGGACAAGAGGCCATTAAGGCCCACCTTGCCGACCTTGGCGCTACCTTTATCAAAGAAGAGGACATGGGCCAACGGGCCCTTGCCTACTCGATCAAAAAGCAGGTTCAGGGCCACTACTACGTTTACTACGTCCAGATGGATCCGCAACAGGCCCATCAGGTGGAAGACAAGGTGCGTCACCAGGAACAGCTTCTTCGCTTTCTGATGGTGCGACGCGACGAAGACGAGAAGGTTGCACCGGAAAAGCCCGGGGCAGCGCCGGAGAGAGACCAGGCTTCACCGGAGCAACCCGCGGCAGCCCCCGAAGAGCCCGCAGCCGAAGAGCCGGCTGCCGAAGAACCCGCAGCCGAAGAACCCGCAGCCGAAGAACCTGCTGCCGAAGAGCCCGCAGCCGAAGAGCCGGCAGCGGCGCCGGAGAAGGCAGAAGCCGCGTCTGAAGAGCCCGCGGCGGCGCCGGAGACAGCCGAAGCGGTACCGGAAGAGCCCAAAAAGCCTGCGGAACCCACGAATGCCACAGAGGGTGGCTGATTAGATCATGCGAGATATCAACCGCGTCGTTTTGGTGGGCCGTCTTACCCGTGACGCAGACTACAAAGTTACCAACTCCGGTTTGCAGATAAGCAACTTCAGCGTAGCCGTCAACCGCACTAAAAAGGACGGCGACCAATTTGTCGACGAGGCCAACTTCTTCGATTGCGAATACTTCGGGCGCGCAGCCGAGGCGGTCAATCGCTACTTGGTCAAGGGCAAGCAGGTCGCTATCGACGGCGAGCTTCGTCACCAGAAATGGGAGCAAGAAGGCCAGCCACGAAGCAAGGTGGTCGTCAACGTGCGAGAGCTTCAATTGCTCGGCGGCGGCGATCGCGGAGGCTCAGGCGGTTCGGACCGGCGGAGCGAGCCACAGCACTCTTCGGGCTCGCAGCAATCCTCGGATACCGGCAGCTCATTCGAAGACGACGTCCCCTTCTAAGGAGGAATACATGTCAGACCAAAACACGAGTTCAGAGGACCGATATCAGGGCTCCGGATCCCGCCCCCGGAGTGATTATCGGGGTGGCGGTAGCCGCGACGATCGCGGCGGCGACGGGCGAGACGACAGCCGCGACGATCGCGGTGGCGGCCGCGGAGGTTACCGAGGCCGAGGCGGCGGAGGTGGTGGGCGACCCTACTTTCGGCGGAAAGTCGACAAGATCAAGACCCAGAACTTGGTCGTTGACTACAAGCGCCCCGATGTTCTTCGACGGTTCGTGACCGAGAAGGGCAAGATTCTTCCCCGACGCATTACAGGTACGTCGGCCAAGAACCAGCGGCGCCTGGTTCGAGAGATCAAGAGAGCACGGTATCTTGGTCTCCTCCCCATGGGCTGACGCACTACGGAGTACCATGGGTGAGCGCCCCAACAGTCAACGGCTGGTCGAGGCAATAAGCCTCGGCCTCCTCGGCGGCCTGTTTTTTCAGTCTTCACTCTTTGTCTTTGTCTTTCTGGTGCCCATACAGATCGTTCGGGTACGTCACGGACAGAGCTTTGGGGTGCTCTCAGGAGCCGGCGCCCTCGCCGCGGTTTCGGCGTTCAAACTCTACCAAGCGGCTCGGCTGGATCTCTTCGAGACCCACCCGTCGTTGGTGGCCGCGGATTTGGTTGTGCCGGTCCTCTTGATCGGCGGGTTGCTCCTCATCGATACGGACCTCGTGCCCCTGCGGCGACGTCTCTATCGGTTCCTTGTAGCCGTCGGGGTTACCGGGCTACTGGGGCTACCGTTTTTCTTGCATCCCCGGACCGGGGATGTTTTGCGAAGTCTCGTCGAGCTGCACTTAAGCGCAGCCGGCGTTCTTTCCGAAGGCGATGCCTTGGTCAGCGCCCAGTTGGACCTTGTTTTGGAGCGTGTGACCGACGTTGTGCGGAGCACCTTCCTTTTGGGCTACTGTGCCGTGCTCACGTCCAACTGGTACATGGGAACGGTATTGGGAATGCGAAGCCGGGGACGAATCGACGGCTATCCGGAGCTGCAACGGTTCTTTTTACCGGCCGAAATGGTCTGGTACCTTGTGGTTTCTCTGGCCGTCGCGTTGATGGCACGAGTTTTTGACGCCGAAACGATTGGGTACATCGCTTGGAACGTTGTTTCGGTGATTGCCTTCTTGTACGCTCTTCAAGGAGTCGGTATTCTCTGGTACTTGATGGAGCGAAGCGGCGCGCCGCCGTCGGTGCGGCTCCTTGCGCCGCCGGTCCTGGCCATTCTTTTGTTTGTGCCGGGGCTCAACTACATCGTGCTCCTGGGGCTTCCGGGTCTCGGAGTAAGTGAAACGTGGATTCAGCACAGAAGTGGCTTAGAGCAGGAGGAACAATAATGCGAGTAATTCTGAACCGGGACGTCCCGAATCTCGGGGAAGAGGGCGACGTACGAGACGTTGCCCCGGGCTACGCCCGTAACTACCTCATGCCGAAGGGACTGGTAATCACCTACAACCAACAGAACCTTACGGAAATAGAGAATCGACGAGAGGTAATCGAGCAGCGCAAGACCGAGAAGCGCAGGTCTGCGATGAGCACCAAAGAGCGCCTCGAAGGCCAGGAGTTGGTTATCGAGGTGACTGCCGGGCAGAACGGTCGGCTCTTCGGCTCTGTTACTACCGCCAATATTGTCGAAGCCCTCGCCAAGGAAGGGCTGGATATCGAGCGTAAGAGGGTCGACATCCCGGATGGAACCATCAAGTCCGTCGGAGTGCACCCGGTGCGGATAAAGCTCTACGAAGACCAGGAAGCAAGCATAAAGGTCCGGGTCAAGCCGCAGGGTGGCGCAGAAGCGCCGCCGGAAGCAGCCGAGGAGCAAGCGGCTGCCGCGGCCCCGATGCCCGACACGTCGGCATCCGAGACGCTGGAGGAAGCGCCCGGCGACACCGAAGATTCCGTGCAAGAGGAAGAGGCGGACTAAACCCACGTGGCTTCGGCACCACTAAAGGACCGCATACCTCCTCACAACGCCGATGCGGAGGTGGCCGCGTTAGGTGCCATACTCCTAGACCCCGGGACGCTGGACGAGCTTTTATCCTTTCTGCGTCCCGAAGACTTCTACAAATCCTCTCACGGCCGCATTTTCGAGGCCGTCATCGCTCTCTCCGAGCGAGGGGAGGAGATCGACCTGATCACGGTTACCCACGAGCTCCGGGCCAAAGGGCAGCTGGACCAGGTCGGCGGGGCGGCCTACGTCTCCTCCTTAAGCTCCAACGTCCCCACGAGCGCAAACGTCGAGTACTACGCCCGTATCGTAAAGGAGGCGAGCGTTCGGCGCCGGCTCATTCGGATCTCCCACGAGGTTCTTGCCTCCGCATACGACGACAGTCAGGATAGCCGTCGGGTTATCGAGGAGGCGGAAAAGCGCATCTTCGACGTCGCCGAAGGAACCCAGCACGTCAGCTTTCTCCCGGCCCGGGAGATTGTCGAACGGACCGTCGAAGCCATCGAGCGGCTCTACCACACCAAAGACAACTACACCGGCATCCCGAGCGGGTTTCCGGCTCTGGACAATATGCTCAGCGGATTCCAGGACTCGGAGTTCATCATCGTCGGGGCTCGACCCTCCGTCGGCAAAACCGCCTTGGCCCTGACGATTACGGCGAACATCGCCATCCATCAAAAGGTGCCCTGTGGCTTCTTTACCTTGGAGATGTCGAATATGGCGTTGATGCAGCGGCTCATCGCCAGCGAGGCCCGAATCGGATCCCAGACCCTCCGGACCGGTATGCTCAAACCGTCGGACTTCAAAAGCCTTACCGATGCGGCGGGCCTTATCTACGAGGCGCCGCTTTGGATTACCGATGTCCCGAACATGAAGCTTCTCGACCTTCGCTCCCAAGCGCGGCGTATGGT
The DNA here is from genome assembly GCA_964558285.1 of uncultured Spirochaetaceae bacterium. Classification (GTDB taxonomy): domain Bacteria; phylum Spirochaetota; class Spirochaetia; order DSM-27196; family PWMO01; genus CAYPUT01. Next base: position 20,573 of record CAZLDK010000003.1, read on the forward strand.
GGCGCAGTTGGGCGTTCGGATCATCTTTATCGATTACATTACCCTGATCAGCTCGGAGAACGCCGACCTGCCGAGACACGAGCAGATAGCCGAAATCTCCCGCTCTCTCAAGGCCCTCGCCCGCGAGTTGGAGATTCCGATTGTCGCCCTCTCTCAGCTTACCCGTGACTCCGAGGGAAAGCGACCGACCCTGGCCAATATCCGGGAGTCCGGCTCCATCGAGCAGGACGCCGACGTTGTAATTTTTCTGCACCGAGATCGGGGGAGCGACCGGGACACGGAGGGTATTCCGAACGTAATCGAAACAGAGCTGGTCGTTGCAAAGCAGCGGAACGGCCCCGTTGGGACGGTGCGGATTGCCTTTGTTCCGAAGTATACGAAATTCGAATCGCTTGCCGAGCAGCCGTACTAAGAGGAGGTTCCTGTGAGCCTGCGGGAATACGTTGACTTTGAATCGCTTGAAAACGCCGCGGAAGAGCTGGTCATCGACGAGCTGGAGCGTCAGTTGGAGGGGAGCATCGACCCTCGCGTTCCTCGCAACGCCGAAGCGGTTCTCGACATGGCGGCCTACGCTCTCAACATTGTCAAACCGATGTACCGGGTCAATCTTCTGGGAAGACTCTACACCGAAGCCCTCCACGCAGAGTACGGCGGAATAATCCGCTCGGCTGTCCGGGAGGCAATCGACCGAATTTCCAAGAATCCTCCGGCATCCGGTTAGCGGCGCAGGACCTCGACGTCGAGACGGTAGCGCTCGACATTTGGTGACTGTCCGGCGCGGGTCTCCGTGGTCGTTAACCGCTCGAGAACTCGTTCGCTCGAAGGGACAAAGCTTCTGCGATCCGAGAAGACCACCCATTCTCCGTCTTGGAAGACCTGCATAGTGTAACGCAGCCGCCGGGAAGCCCGGTCCCAGGCATAGAGGGCCCCGTCGTTGCCCGCCGCCACCACAAGGCTGCCGTAGACCGCCGCCGAGACCGGGAAGGTGTCCGAAGACTCGAAGGGTATCCATCTCCGTCCGTCGTACTCCGCCAGCTCTCCCGTCGCGAGGTCCGAAATAACGCGGCCATTGTCCGGGGCCACAAGGAGCACGGCGTCGAGAATCTCTTCGTTGCGCTCCACAAGGACGGTTCGGCGATCGAAGGAGGATCCGCTGTACCGCGTCAAGGCCGTCGATGTCTCGTCACCCCGACGGATAAGCTCGACGGCGTAGAGAACCCGGTAGTTCGGTGATACCGCGAGGCGGTACGCCAAGAACGCTTCGCTGGGAAGCGGAACGGTCTCTCCGGTCACCGTATTTATCTGGACCAGAGAGGAGTCGAAGGTGTCGGATCGCGTCCTTCCGACGACGACTCGGTTTCTCGCAAGACGTACCGCCGCTTCGATGCCTACCGCTGAGTAGAGCAACTCTGCCGAAAGAGTCTCGGAGTCCAAGGACACTACCGACCCGCTTGCCTGAACCACCAAGAAGCCGTCTGGTCCTACGGATATGGTCCTGATCCCCTGGGTAATATCGGCGACCGGCTCCGGTCGGCGGAGGTTGGTCGCGTCGAGGAGACCCCTCCCGCGGCTTCCCGGCTGCCAGAGCAAGAGAGTGCCGTCTTCGGAAACGTCGAGGCGCGATCGGTTACCCAGCGGATTCTCAACCCTCTCGAAACTGATCGAGCCGTCTCGGGCGTTCAGGTCTCCGTTCATGACCAGAGGGCTCGAGACGGAAAAGAGCGCCTCTTCCGTTGCGAGGTAGAGAGTGTCATCGTGACCAACCACTGAGGTGACGCTATCTACCGTTCGTTCCGCCAAGGTCGTAGGGGAGTTACCGCCGAAGGGAAGGAACTCCAGTTCCCCGAATCGAGTTCCCCCGAGAAGCCGGGAGCCGGAAAAGGAGAGCGCCGACGGCTCCCAGTCGCGCAGGTTCGTGTTCCAGAAGAGGGAAGAGATTTGGTCTCGGGAGAAGCGGTATCCCGACAGCTCGCCGTCGCTTCCAACTACTGCGATCGCCCCGCTGTCCGGGTGAACCGTAACCGAGGCGACGGCCCCAACGGAGGTCCGGGCCTCCACCCGGCCGTCCACGATATCGATCACAACGAGCTCCTCCCGGGAGATAGCAGCCACATGGCGCCGAGAGGGTAGGAGTGAAAGGTGCTCCAGTTGGGTTCCGATTCGCAACGATTCGATACGCCTGCCGGTTCGAAGATCGAAGTAGAATATCTCGCCGGTTGCCGGAGCGTAGGTCATGATATTGTTTTCGCTCCGGGCCACGACGAAGTAGGTGACTACGCCGAACGCCAGGTTGACCAGCGATCGGCTCTGACCGCTATCGGCATCGAGAAACCGCAGGCTTCTGATGTCGGAGACGGAATAGACCAAATAGCTTCCCTGGGGGGAAAACTCGATATGGGTGATGGGATACGATTCGGTAACCCCGTAGAGCTCTCGTCTCTGACGCCAGTTCCAGGCACTTACGCGATACTCCCTGGGGCCCTGGGCTTGGACGACCGCTATGACGTCGCTATCGCTTCTTATCGCGACCCGGACGACCGGGTAGGGGCCCACGTTGACCCGGCTCAGGAGCCGACCAGACTCGGTCCACACGTTGACCGTACCGTCGGCACCTGCCGTGGCGATAAACTGCGCATCCCCGTCGACGGCCATGTCGCGGACCGCCGCGGTATGAGCAGTTTGGACGAGTACCTGTCCAAAAGCCGACGTCAGCGAGAGCGAACAAACAAAAAGAGTAAACAGAAAGTACTTTCTCATCAGCGGCCTCATCTTCCAGCAAGAAACATTACATCGCCCAAGAGGGCAAGAACGATCAATGCGAGTACGATAACGGTGCCCACCATCTGATAACGATACACTATCTTCGGCTTCAAGGGGCGCCCACTCATTCCTTCGATCGTGTAGAGAAGAATCTGGCCTCCGTCCAAGACGGGAATCGGTAGAAGATTCATGATAAAGAGGGCAACGCTCAGGACGCTCAAGAAGCTAAAGAAAGAGCGTACCGCCTCTCCAAGCCCCGTTGCCAGGCCGCTCGTCGCGACCTCTCCGACTATGTAGGTAATTCTTAAGGGTCCGGCAACCGCCTGGGTGACGTCGACTCCTCGAAACAGCAAGCTGATGCTTCGGACCGAAAGAACGACGGTATCGACGGTCTCTTTGACTCCCCGTCCCACTGCTTGGATAGGACCGTAGTTCGGCGATTCGACGACTACCGGTTCGAAGGCGATGCCGATGTCTGGTTGACCGGTTTCCGGATCTGTCCCGGGAACAATGGTCGTCTCCAGCCGGCTTCCGTTCCGAGAGACGGTCAACTCCGCGGGGCGCGCGCTGTCGCCGATTGCCTCCCGGAACGCGAGGGCATGCTCGACTTCCTGCCCGTTGACCGAGAGGATCCGATCCCCAGCCTGGAGACCCGCCGCGTCCCCGGAAGACCCTTCTTCCACCCTCCCGACAACGGGGTCGATCCAGGGATAGACGCCGATCTGTCCGGCTCCGGTCTGGGCGTTCAGTCGGGGCTCGAGGGTTACCGTCTGTTCTCGGCCGTTTCGCCGGAGAGTCACCGACAGCTGTTCCTCCGGCGCCCGGGCGACGGTCTGTTGAATGTCCCGGAAGCTACTAATCGGCCGTCCGTCGATCTCCACGATTACGTCCCCGGACTCGAGACCCGCCTCCTCCGCCGGGAACGTGCCCTCGGAGTAGTCGCTTGCGAGGATAATACGATTCGGGAAGGTCTCGATGGAGAATCCTATACCCCACATAATCGCAAAGGCGACAACCGCGAAGAGCAGATTGACGGTGGGCCCGGCGATTGCAACGAAAATGCGTTGAAGCGGAGAAGCACCGAAAAAGCTCCCCGGCTCTCGGGGAATCTCTTCGGCTTCTTCCTGCCAGGCAGTACGGAGCGACTCTTCGCCGCGCATCTTGCAGAATCCACCGATGGGAAAGACGCTTATCTGATACTCGGTTCCCTTGTAGCTGAAACCTGCGAGGCGTCGCCCCCACCCGAGGGAGAAGACTTCGACATCGATTCCAACAAGCTTCGCGGCGATCAGATGTCCGAGCTCGTGTACAAATACCACGATACCGAGACCGACGAGACCAATGGCAATATTTAGAATCATATTTTTTCTCTAACTCACTGTACGAAAAGGAGTGCGTAAAGATAGAAAAACACCGGCGCCGCGAAGAGGGGGGAGTCGATCGAATCGAGAATACCCCCTCGGCCCGGGATTATCTGCCCGGAATCCTTGACCGTCGCCGACCGCTTAAGGGCCGATTCGGCGAGATCCCCAAGAATGGTCGCGACGCCGAGGGCACAACCGAAGGCGATGGACGCCCAAACCGGGCCGGGAAAGAGCGCCGGCCGAAGGGCTCTCGCTGCAAGAATAACCCCCGGGGAGACCAAAAAGCCGAAGACAAAGCCAACGAGACTCTTCTTCGGGCTTATCGACACTACCTTCCGGCTGTTCTTCCCGAAGAGCATGCCGGCCACGTAGGCACCGGCGTCGTTTAAATATACTGCTCCGATCAGGACGAGGAGAAGCTCCGAGGCGCCGGGATAGACCGAAAGAAGAATGAGGTAGGCGAGAAAGAGACCAGGATAGACGATGATGGCCGCGTGGGCCGACACCGTCGGGAGGATCGCGTCGAACTCCTCCTCGTTCGGCCGAAAGGCCTGGACCGCTAGAACGACCCCGAGGACCGCGAGGATAACCCCGGGGAAAAGACCCGGCGAGGCTCCGCCGTGGACAACCGCCATCGCAGCAGCCGGAAGAGTGGCACCGATTATCGGCAGCAGCACTCCACTGCCGCGGTATGCGGATAACCGTTTCTCGAAGAGACGGCCCAACTCCCTCGCCCCGAGGGCCGAGGCTGCAACCACCACTAGGTGAAAAGCAAGGTTGTCGTTCTCCCGCCCCGAAAGCACCAGCGCCACCAGTCCGGGAATTCCAACGACGAAGACGAGGATGCGGAAGAAGAGGTTCCTCATCTACTTCCGCCGAAGTTTCGCTTTCTCGACTCAAAAAATCGCAGCGCTTCGACTACGTCTTCCTCCGTCCAATCGGGCCAGAGCTTTTCGCTGAACATCAGCTCCGAATAGGCGCTGCCCCAAAGAAGGAAGTTGCTCAAGCGATATTCGCCTCCGGTTCGAACGATCAGGTCCGGATCCGGAAACTCAGGGAGGTCCATAAAGTCCCTTAAGCTGTCCGCCGTCAGGGCTTCCTCGTCGGTCTGCTCCTTCCAGCGGTTTACGGCCCGGACAATCTCGTCCCGGCCACCGTAATTGATGGCAAGGTTCACGTTTATATTCGAGAAGCGCCGCGTCTCTTCTTCGACGGCCTCGAGCTCTCTCTGGACCGCCTTGGGAAGATGCTCGACGTCTCCGCTGTAGAGAACGTGGACACCGTGTTCCTCGTAGAAGGGAAACTCCTTTCGGAGATTCTTGCTCACCAATCCCATCAGGAACTTGACCTCTTCCGGCGTCCGTTTCCAGTTTTCCGTCGAAAAGGTGTAGAGGGAAAGATGATGGATTCCCGCTTCGGCGGCACCTCGGACAACCCGCTTAGCCGCCTTTAGGCCCTCTTCGTGCCCCCGGGCCCGGGGCAATCCTCGCTTCAGAGCCCACCGTCCGTTGCCGTCCATAATGAACCCGATGTGTTGAGGCGTCGTTGTTTTCTCGGTTGTGCCGATCTTCCCCGGCTCGGTGCTCAGCTTCATCGTCTCTAGAGTTCAGATTTCGAGAATCTCGGTCTCTTTTGCCTCGACGGCCTCGTTGACCTTTTCGACGTACTCGTCGGTCAGCTTCTGTACCTCGTCTGCCGCTCGTTTTTCGTCGTCTTCGGAGATGTCGCCGGCCTTCTGAGCCTTCTTTAGCTCGTCGTTGGCATCCCGGCGAATGTTTCGTATAGCCACCCGTGCTTGCTCCGCCGTATTCTTTGCGACCTTGACGTACTCTTTCCGGCGCTCTTCGGTGAGGGGCGGAATGTTAATTCGGATTACCTTGCCGTCGTTGGAAGGGTTGACCGAAAGCTCCGACTTCTGAATAGCCTTCTCGATCTCGTTGATTATTCCCTTATCCCACGGCTGAATTACCACCAGCCGTGCCTCCGGGACGCTGATCGTCGCCACCTGGTTGAGGGGGGTAGGGTTACCGTAGTACTCGACCTTTACCCGTTCAAAGAGGGCCGCCGAGGCGCGGCCCGTGCGAATCGTATTCAACTCTTCTTCGAGGGCCTGGATCGACTTCTGCATCCGATCTCGCGTGTCCTTTAAGACCGCATCCATCTTGTGCTCCTTTTAGGATAGCTCCTCGCCGACCCGAAGGTAGAGGAACTCGGCGACGGATACGTCCGTGCCGATCTCTTTTCCGATATCTTTGGCGACGTCCGCGACCGTCCGCTTGTCATCTTTTACGAAAGGCTGCTCGAGAAGGCAGATTTCCGAGAGGTGCTTCTTTAGCTTTCCCTTGACGATTCCTTCGACGACCTTTTCCGGCTTCCCCATGCTCTCGGCCTGCTTGGTAAAGATTTCTTCCTGTTCCTTCAGGTAGGAGGGATCGACCGTCTCCCCCGAGAGGTAGGTCGGGTTAAAGGCGGCGACGTGGAGGGCCACGTCGAAGGCGAAATTCTTCAGGACCGGGTTCTCCCGGAGCGCCGGATCCCCCACGGAAAGCTTGACGAGTACGCCGATGTTTCCGGTATCGCCGTGGATGTAATCTACGACAGTTTCGTTCGGACCGATGTCTACCTTCTCGAAGCGGCGAACCGCCATGTTTTCCTTAATCTTGCTGACCGCCTCGGCGATCCGTTGTCCCACCGAATCGTCGTCGATCGGGGTTCCCTTTTCGAGAAGATCCGCCACCAGCTCTTCGCCCATGGCGACAAAGTCGGCGTTTCGCGCGACAAAGTCGGTCTCGCAGGAAAGCTCGAGGGCCCCGGCCTTGTCGACGCCGATCTCGGTAAAGATGCGTCCCTCGTTCGTCGCCCGACCGACCCGCTTAGACGCTGCCGCAAGGCCAAGCTCCTTCAGAATGCGCTCCGCCTTGGCAAAGTCGCCGTCGGCCTCCAGGAGCGCCTTCTTGCAGTCCATCATTCCTGCCCCGGTCTTATCCCGGAGCGATTTAACATCTGCAGCATTAATTGCCACCGTTTTCTCCTTAGTCTTCGTAAAGCTCGTCGCGGTGGAATCCCGCCTCTTCGGCGACCTTCTCCTCGGGAGTGGTCACTTCGCCCTCTTCCTTCACCTCGTCCGGGACGTACTCGGAATAGTCCTCGCTCGTAAAGCTTGCCGCTACCGGCTCTTCGTCCGGGGCTGCTTCTGCCGGGGTGTCTCCGGCAACCGCCGCAACCGGGGCGGTCTCGACTTCGCCCGCCACAGGCGCCGGGGCGTTCGCCTCTTCTTCGGGGGTCTCTTCGTCGTCCTGGAGGCTCTCGATAACCTCGAGGCCGATCTCGTTGTCCGCTTCGACTACCGCATTCGCGATAATCTGGGCAAAGAGGTTGATCGCTCGAATCGCGTCGTCGTTTCCGGGAATCGGGTAGTCGATACCTTCCGGATTACAGTTGGTGTCCACGACGGCGATGATGGGGATGTTCATTCTCTTGGCTTCCGCGACGGCGATAGCCTCTTTCCGGGTATCGATAACGAAGATGATGCCCGGAAGCTCTTTCATCTCTTTGATGCCCCCGAGGCTCTTCTCGAGACGGGCCCGTTCCTTGTTTACCCGGGCGATTTCCTTCTTGGTGAGGCTTTCGAAGGTGCCGTCGACTTCCATCTTCTCGATCTTCTTGAGTCGAAGAAGCGACTTTTTGATCGTGGTAAAGTTTGTGAGCATTCCGCCGGGCCATCGGTTGTTCACGTAGTACATGCCGCATTTTTCGGCTTCCCGTTCGATGGCTTGTTGAGCCTGCTTCTTGGTTCCGACGAACATGACTGACTTGTTCTCCAAAACAGTCCTTCGGACGGCGTCGTAGGCTTCTCTGATGCACGTAATGGTTTTTTGCAGATCGATAATGTGAATCCCGTTTCGCTCGGCGAAGATGTACTTCTTCATCCTGGGATCCCAGCGCTTGGTCTGATGCCCGAAATGGACACCTGACTCGAGCAGGTTCTTCATTGTGACTACTGCCACGGTATCCTCCTCAGATAGACACGTCTCTCCGTGTCTCCCTTCACTCTTTCTCGTCGTTTTGACGGAATCTATGTCCCGGCAGGGACACGCTTTAAGGCCTTAGAATAGAGAATAATGCCTCGAGAGGCAAGCCTACAACGTTGGTGTAGGAACCACGGATGGAAGAAACGAGAGCCGCTCCGGCGTCCTGGAGGCGATACCCCCCGGCTACGTCCTTCCACTCCTGGGTCGAAAGATACCATTCGATATCCCGATCGGATAGGCGATGGAAGCGCACCTCGGTGAGGGTGGCCGTATCGACGCGGCGGGGAAGGGCGCCGCGCTCCCCCGGCGCCGAACCGGTCCCGTCGACGCCCCACCGTAGCACCGACAGCGCGGTGCACACCGTGTGGCTTCGGCCGGAGAGCTCTCGAAGGAAGGCCTGCGCCTCCGCCCGGTTGGTGGGTTTCTCGAGAAGCTCCCGTCCGATAAACACCACCGTGTCCGCGGCGACGAGGAGAGCCCGGGAGCCCTCCCGGTCCGCGATAGCGTCGGCGGTGGATGGGCCCAGCCCGGCTTTGGCCGCCGCGGCCTCTGCCTTCCGGACTGCAAGGTTGGCCGCGTGTTCCACCGGGTGGGACCGGTCGGTGCGCTCCTCGTCGATGTCTGGAACCACAACGTCGAAATCAGAGACTAGACGCCGGAGCAACTCCCGCCGTCGAGGGGAGCCGGAGGCAAGGATAGTTCGCCCAACACCGTCGGCTACTATCGCCGGGGCCCGCGACGTGCTCATGCGGATCGAAAGAGAAGATAGCCTAGGGCCAGGCCCAGAAACGACCCCGGGTTTATGGAGAGCCAGACCGCCAGGACCGACAGGTCAAAACCGACGGGCCCGATCGTCAACGGAGATTCCAGGCCGAAGAGCCGCATCAAGAGCTCCCAGAAGAGGGTCCCGACTAGGACTCCGAGAAGGATCAGCTGGAGGAAGACGGGACGGCTTCGGGTGGTAAGTTTCACCCCGGGGATTGTAGCCCGGGAGGAGCCACCCTTCAAGACCGGGCTTGAGAACCCGCATCCGTACAAACATGCGTATCTTGACGGAAGACACCCGCCTCGATAGTCTGTTTTATCACGCTCGTGGACGCGTAGCTCAGCTGGATAGAGCGCTGCCCTCCGGAGGCAGAGGTCGTGGGTTCGAATCCCGCCGCGTCTAATAAACCTACATTCCAAGAGGGGTTCCCCTGGCCCGACCTTCCGTTACACTCGAAGTAATCGATTCCGAAGCGCCGTTACCAGCGGACCTGTTGGTGATGCACCACGCCTACCTCAACGAAACGGCGGAAGAGCTTCCTGGATCCGACACGGATGTAACCTTTCACCTCAGCTCTCTTCTGCAGGGGGAGTGCACCGCCGTTTTGTTCGTGAACAAGCAAGGGCAGACGATCGGCTACGCCGTCTATTCCGTTCAGCCACAGTACGTTCACCTCAAGGCCTTTCACATCCGCGATGGGTTCCGGGGAAAGGGATACGGCCAGCAGGCGATACACCAGCTCCGGCGGGAGCTCTGGCAGAACGTGGCTTCGATTCAGACCGACGTCGCTACATCGCATCGGTCGGAAATCGGCTTTTGGGAGGAGATGGGATTCCGGGCTCGATCGACCCGCCTCGAGCTCGAAACCGCCAAGAAGTCTTCGACTCGAAAGTCCTGCGGCGCCATCGTGTACCGTCGCACCCTGGCGGGACCGCGCTACCTACTTCTCGAGCATACCACCGGGGACCACTGGGGATTCCCAAAGGGGCACGGTACCGGTGACGAGACCGAGGAGGAGACCGCGATACGAGAAATCTTCGAAGAGACGGGACTAAGCGTTCGCTTTCGACCGGGCTTCTACGAGCGGAGTCATTTTCTGACGCCGAAATCCCGGAAGAAGGAGCTTGTCTGCTTTTTGGCTCGGGTGCGCACTCGGAAGGTCCGAATCCAGCCGGAGGAGATTCGGAGGTTTCGCTGGCTCAGCTACCCTGACGCGAGGGAGCTGCTCACCTTCGAGAACACCCGGGTGCTTCTCGACAAAGCCCACACCTTTCTCAACGACAAGGGAGCCAAGCCGTTCTAGAGCTTCGGCCGAGACCGGCCGATACTGGTAGATAAGCACTATGGATATAGTTTTGCGCGCCGTTAGTGACGTCGGTCTGGTTCGATCGAACAACGAAGATATCGCGTTTCTCGGGGACACCCTGGTCCGGAACGGCGTAGCATCCCGACGCCTTTCGGTGGATAGCGGTAGTCCTCTACTGTTTGGAGTCGCCGATGGAGTCGGGGGGGCCAACGCCGGAGAAGTTGCGAGCCGTAAGGCGGCTATCGGCGTTCTTCGCGGCCTCGAGGCCCTGGGAGCAGACCCCGACGCCGGCGGGGTACCGAAGCACCTCTCTGCCGTCGCCGAGGCGGTACACGCCGACATAGTCTATTCCGGTTCCGGACGTCGCCTTCATCAGGGAATGGCCACCACCTTGAGCGCTCTCGTCGTCTACCGGAGGGAGCTGACGATGCTCCACGCCGGCGACAGCCGAGTCTACCGACTGAGAAACGGAGGCTTGCAGCAGATTAGTAGGGACCATACTATCCGGGCGATGACCAACAACCCGAATATCCCGGGGAACATCCTCGCCAATTGCTTCGGCATCTCGTCGGACTTCTTCTCCGATGTAGTTTCCCTCGGCCGGATAGACGACTTCGACGATCTCTACTTGATCTGTAGCGACGGTTTGTCTGATCTTCTAGATCATGATGAGATGGAAGCGATCCTGATGCAGGGAGACGAACTGTCGACGACCGCCGAAGGGCTGGTAGCCGCGGCGCACGCAGCCGGTGGCAGAGACAACATCACCCTTGTGCTTGCGAAGGTGGCTTCGGATGAGTCTTGAATCCGAACCGCGGGACCGCCTCGAGCTGATCTCTTTCTTCGGCGCTCTCTGCCTCTTCTTTGCGACGATCGAGTATCTCTTTCCGAAGCCGTTTCCCTTTTTTCGGCTCGGTTTGGCCAATCTACCGGTGCTTCTTGCCCTCGACATCTTTCCCGTCGGGTTCGTTCTGCTCCTGGTGCTCCTCAAGGTGCTGGGGCAGGGCCTGGTAAACGGCACTCTCGCTTCCTACGTCTTTCTCTTCTCTTTCGGTGGCTCCTTCGCGAGCGCCTTAGTCATGATCGGCGCCCACCGACTCTTTCGACGGCGGATCAGCCTTGTGGGCATAAGCCTCTTCGGTGCCCTCGCGAGTAACACAGTTCAAATTTACCTGTCGATTCGATTCATCTTCGGGCTCTCGGCCTGGATTATCGCCCCGCTGTTCCTCGGAATCGGCGCCGCCAGCGGCCTAGCGGTTGGGCTCTTCGCAAACCGGTTCGCCGATCGTTCTCGGTGGTACCGGGATATCGCGACTCGTTACTCCGGCGGGTAGTCATGCCGGCGGCCAATCGACTCCTTGCCTCCCACCTGAGCACTCGTAACCTCTTTTTGACCGGTCTGCTGGTTATCCCGGCGTATCTGCTACAGCCGAGCCTCCTGGTCCGGGTGCCGCAGGTCTTGCTCTTCGCCTTTATGGCGGACCGCGCCGGGAAGAAGATAAAGTGGCTCTATTTCGTCATCATGGTCACCTCGATCACCGTCTTTAACCTACTGACCCCCTTCGGCCGGGTTCTCTTTTCCGTCGGTCCCCTGGAAGTTACCTCCGGCGCCCTCCGAGGCGGAGTGATGAAGGGCATGACCGTCGTCGGTCTCGTGTTTATCTCGCTATTCTCCATCCGCTCGGACCTGGCCCTCCCGGGGCGCCTCGGGGGCCTTATCGGGAGAGTCTTTTACTACTTCGAGAAGATACTCGAGGGGCGTAAGCGGATCGAGCCTCGGCGGCTCATCGCCTCCCTCGACGATATTCTGGAGTCGATCTATGGTGAAGCCGACGAAGAGCCGGAGATGGAGCGCTTTACGGAAACGGACCTCCGGGGGTGGCTCTTTTCCGGGCTTCTCGTTTCGCTGAACTGGCTTCTCCTCATTGTTCCAATGCGGTAGAGTTTTCGAAAACAGAGCGGGGGATAGCGACAATGGCGGACTACATCATCGGCGGAATTCAACAGGTCGGAATCGGTGTTCCCGACGTCGACCCGGCGTGGAGCTGGTACCGGAGTCAGTTCGGGGCCGACATCGGCGTCTTTGACGATACCGAAGTTGCCGGATTGATGACCCGCTACACCGGGGGGATCCCTCAGAGCCGTCGGGCGGCCCTCGCAATGAACCTCTCCGGAGGCGGGGGATTCGAGATCTGGCAGTTTACATCCCGGACTCCCACGCAGCCCTCGTTTCAACCGGCCCTCGGCGACCTTGGGATTCTCGCGGTAAAGCTGAAGGCAAAGGATATTACCGGAGCCTACGAGCGGCTACGGCGGGCCGGCGACGCCCTGGTCGGGAACGTCGTCGACGCCCCGGGCGGCGGCAGCCACTTCTACGTCCGGGACCCACTTCACAACCTCTTCGAAGTTGTCGAGGGCATCGACTGGTTCGGAAGCGTCCGGAAGAGCATGATGGGGGGAGTCGCCGGGGTTACCATAGGCGTCTCGAGTATCGAGGACGCGCTTCCCCTCTACCAAGGGGTACTCAAGTACGACCGGATTGTTTTCGACGAGGTAGGAACGTTCTCCGACCTTGCGGAGCTCCCCGGCGGAATCGGACGCTTTCGCCGGGTTATTCTCGGCACCTCGGAGCCGCCGGAGGGCCCCTTCGGACGTCTATTGGGATCGACCCAGATCGAGCTCCTCGAGCGGATCGGGGGACAGCCCGGGCGCCGAATATTTGAGGGGCGTTTTTGGGGCGATCTCGGGTTTATCCACGTCTGCTTCGACATCCAGGGCTTCGAGGAGCTCAAGGAGGCCTGCGTCGACCGTGGCTTTACCTTGACCGTCGATAGCGGAGCTACCTTCGACATGGGAGAGGCCGGCGGCCGATTCGGCTATATCGAGGATCCAGACGGAACCCTCGTCGAGCTCGTAGAGACACACAGGATGCCCCTGGTGCCGAAGGTGGGCTTGACCATCGACCTGAAGAAGCGCCCCCGGGGCAAGCCGCTTTCGAAGACGCTTCTCAAGTTGATGAAGTTCAAGCGGCGCAAATAGACCTTCGTTCTACACCCGGCCGCCTACACGGGGGTCCCTCGACGATTCTTCAGCCTCAGACAGCTACAGGGACCCCACCGTATACCTTGGCGATCTTGTCCAAATCTTCGGTCGTGGGATTCAGGGAAACACCCATGTCGTCCCGCATCTCCCGAAAGGCTTCGACCGTCCGTGCGATCTGTTCCTCGTTGTGGGCGGCGGTGGGGATAATCCGGAACATCAAGAGCCCGACGGGAATCACCGGGTACATAACGGCAGTCACGAAGATTCCCTTCTCCCGGAGAAACTGGACGGTGCGCATACCCACCCGCTCTACCGCCTCGTCGGCGACAGGCATAAAAACCGAGCAGATGGGAGATTCTCCCGGCCCTACGAGGTATCCGAGCTCTTTCAGGTCCGCCTTCAGCTTGTCCGAAATCTCCCACATTCGTCGTCGTCGGTCGTCGCCGGCGACTACCAACTCCAGGGTCTTCTCCAGCGCCTTGACGTAGACCATCGGGAGGCTCTTCGCGAAGACCTGCGTCCGGGCGTTGTAGGCAATCCAGTCGACTACAGCCTGGGTCGACGCCGAGAAGCCGCCGATCGATGCAAAAGCCTTTGCGAAGGTCCCAAAATAGACGTCGACGCCGTCTTGAACGCCGTAGTGGTCCCCGGTGCCGCGCCCCTGTTTTCCCATGACGCCCCATCCGTGGGCATCGTCGACGAAGAGCCGGGCGCCGTACTTCTCCTTCAGGGGGACGATTTCATCCAGCTTTGCGAGGTCCCCGGTCATCCCGTAGACCCCCTCGGTTAGGATGAGAACGCCGCCCTTCCGGTCCCGATTAGTCTTCTTAAGGATGGTTTCGAGGCTGTCCATGTCGTTGTGGCGGAAGACCCTTAAGTTGCCCCGGGACAGGAAGGCCCCGTCGACGATACAGGCGTGGGCCAGCTTGTCCATCACGATTGTGTCTTCCGGCGACACGAGGGCCTGGATCGTCCCGAGTACTCCGAGGTAGCCGTAGTTGAACAAGAACGCGGCTTCCTTCTCGGAGGCCGCCGCAAGGCTTCTCTCGAGGGCGAGGTGGTGCTCGGTGTTCCCGGTCATCATCCTCGATCCCATGGGATTCGAGACGCCGTATTCCTTGACCGCCTCGATCGCCGCAGCCTTGACCTCCTCGGAATCGGCGAGGCCGAGGTAGCTGTTTACCGACCACATAATTCGGTTCTCGCCCTCGAAAACCATCTCGGTGCCGGCCTTCGGCTCCACGATCGGACGGGTAAAGTAGTGGTCGTTCATCGCCCGGAGAATCCCGAAGTATCCTTGGTCGGTATCGCACTTGGCGAAAAGATCGGTCATCTGGTTGTCGCTCATTCGTATCAAATATGACTCGTGGGGAAAATTGTCAACGTAGGCAAAGCATAATCCCGCCGATTCATCGAAAACTGACCAATTGAGCACCTTTCGTTGTCAATAACCCGTTTGGGCTTGATGAATATTTGAATATCAGATTCAGTTTATGTAGCTATGGATCGTAAGACACTATTGAGCCTAGGACAGAGACTCTTCGCCCGGTATGGCTATCGCGACGTGTCGATTGCCGACATAGCCCGGGAAGTAGGGATGAGTGTGGGCAGTTTCTACAACTACTTCGAGAGCAAGGAGGCGTTCTACGGGGCGATTCTCGATGCCATCGAGGAAGAGGGAATCAAGAACGCCAACGTCGTCGTGCACCGACTCCATTCGCCGATGAACAAACTCAAGGCCGTCTATCGTTTTTCGACCCTGGGGCTAAAGAACAACGTGATCCTCCGGGGGGTCATGCTCCGGGACGAGAAGTATCTCTTTCCCGGTATTGCCGGACGGAGCGACCGTCTCCGAGCACACATCGAGGGCCTCGTTCGGGAAATCATTCTCGAAGGAACCTCCAAGGGCGTTTTTCGGACCGGTCTCTATCAGGATCCCGCGAAGATGATTCTCGCGATCTTCGACACCATCGTCGTTCGTCTCGAGGACCCGGGAGTCGACGTTCTGATCGCCGACATTCTTACCTTGCTGCAGCGAGGTCTTCGGCGCTCGCTACGACTGCGGCGACGGGACGAGCGAGTCGACCGGAGGAACCGACGCAGAGGCGCCGAGGATCCGCTCTAGCCCCGGGCAACCAGGTCGTCGTAGATCCGACGAATCTGGTCGGCGTATTCCGGGGGCGCCAAGAGGTGCCCCCATCCCATCTGGAGCTGGAAGATGCCGTCGTAGGCGGAGTCGTGGTTGCTTATCAATTGATAGGGTATTCCCTCGTCCTCGAGATGCGACGTTACCAGCCGCGCTTCGATTTCGTTGCGGAACTCCAAAACTCGCTCGTGTTCCTTTTCTTTCATCCCGGGGCATTGTAGTGCCGCAATACCCTAGACGCAAGAATGTAAAAGGAGCGAAGTTGACCCTTCTTGGACCGGAAGCCTGTATAAATTTGTGCACAACAGGGCATATTGACAATCCCGGCGACTAGCGCTATGTTGGCCTATTATCAACACAAGCGGAGGGTCAACATGGGACTTTTGACCTGGGTTGCCCTACCTCTTGCTGGTGTGATTCTAGGTTGGTCAATCCGATGGCTGTACGCCAGATTTCAACTTTCTTCCTTGGAGCAAAAGTCTGAAAGACTAAAGCGAGATGCCCAGAAGGAAGCGGAGGCCAAAAAGCGAGAGATACTGCTTGAAACCAAGGATGAGCTCCTAAGGGAGCGTAACGAGCAAGAGAGGGAGCTTCGAGAACGAAGAAACGAGTTGCAGCGCTTCGAAAAACGGTTGTTGCAGCGAGAAGAAAACTTAGAGCGGAAGACGGCGTCCGTGGAGGAGCAGCAAGAGTCCTTCGGAAAGATTGAGACGGAACTTGCTGAACGCGAAGCCGGTATTCGAGACCAGGAGGAGCACTGGCGTAGGGAGCTGGAAACGGTATCCGGACTAACTCCGGAGCAGGCTAAGAAACTCATTGTCGATTCTCTCGCCGACGAAGCCCGGCACGAGGCGCAGGGAGTCATCAACAGGATAGAGCAAGAAGCCGCCGTTACGGCAGACCGGGAAGCGAGAGAGATCCTCGTTTCGACGATCCAGCGCATGGCCTCGGAAGTTAACGCCGAGGTTACGGTAACCTCCGTTAGTCTTCCGAACGACGAGATGAAAGGGCGAATAATCGGCCGGGAAGGTCGGAATATTCGAACCCTCGAAACGCTCACCGGTGTCGACATCATCATCGACGATACGCCCGAGGCGGTCGTCGTATCCTGTTTCGACCCGGTCCGAAAGGAAATCGCTCGACGCTCACTCGAACGCCTCATCGCAGACGGCCGTATCCACCCCACCCGGATCGAAGAAGTGGTCCAGAAGGTTACCGGGGAGATAAGCCAGTCGATCTACGACGAGGGCGAACGGGTCCTCTACGAGCTCGGTATCCATAACATGAAGCCGGAAGGTATTCGTGGCATTGGACGTCTTCAGTTTCGCACCAGCTACGGGCAAAACGTCCTGGCGCATAGCAAGGAAGTTGCTATTCTGTCGGGGATGATTGCCGCAGAGGTTAGGGCCGATACAGAGTTATCCCGTCGCGCGGGTCTACTCCACGACGTGGGGAAGGGCATAGAAAGCGACGGTGACAGCAATCACGTGGAGCTTGGCGTAGAACTGGCGAAGCGCATCGGTGAGGACGACAAACTGATCAACGCCATCGCGGCGCATCACGGCGACGTTCCCCACAGCTGCATCGAGTCGGTCGTCGTTCAGGTTGCGGACGCGCTGTCCGCCTCCAGGCCGGGGGCCCGGCGAGAGACGCTGGACAACTACATCAAGCGACTGGAAAACCTCGAGCGGATCGCCGAGGACTTCGACGGAGTCGACAAGGCGTACGCGATCCAGGCGGGGCGGGAGCTTCGCATCATGGTCGATCACGAGCAGGTCAGCGACGTAGAGGCCAAGGAGATCGCGAAAGAGATCGCCCGGAGAATCGAGGCCCAGCTTCGGTACCCCGGACGCATCAAGGTTACGATGATCCGAGAGACCCGTATCATTGAGTACGCACGGTGATTCGATAAGGGTTCTCTTCCTCGGCGACATCGTCGGCTCCCCGGGACTCCGGGCGGTGGTCACGATGCTCCCGGGGATTATCCGAGATGTCGGCAGTGACCTCGTC
>CAZLDK010000003.1:38097-41501 GCA_964558285.1 uncultured Spirochaetaceae bacterium
CCCTTCCGGAAGGCCAAGGAGCTCTTGCGGAAGGTCAAACAGGAAGTCGCCTTCTCTCTGGTCGATTTCCACGCCGAGGCGACGGAGGAGAAAGAGGCTCTCGCCTACTATCTCGACGGAGAGGTGGCGGCCCTCGTCGGCACCCACACCCACGTCCAGACCGCCGACGAGCGGATTCTTCCGAAGGGAACCGCCTACCTGACGGATCTCGGCGCCTGCGCACCTCGGAATAGCGTCATCGGTTTCGACGGCGACATATCGGTACAGAGAGTACTTACCCATATTCCGATCCGGAACGAGGTTCCGAACCAACCGGCTGACATAAACGGCTTTATCGTCGATGTCGACGCGAATAGCGGCCGGGCGCTCTCCGTCGAGCGGCTCCTTCGCCACTCCCTCGTCTGAGGGCCGAGGGAGTCCGTGACTCTTCTGGAGGGGCTGAGAAGGCGGTTTCCCTACCGAGACAAAGAGTTCCTCCTGGCGAAGATCCTCTGCGGCGAGGTGCTGATCGACGGCATCCGGCTTACGGATCCGAAGGTGCAGCTTCCCAAACGAGCCCTTGGGGACTTGGAAGTTACCTTTCTCCGGCGGCGCTACGTCTCGAGGGGGGGAGAGAAGCTCGAGGCGGCGCTCCGGGAGTTCCGGATTATCCCCGCCGCGGGACTCTTTCTCGACGCCGGCGCCTCCACCGGCGGCTTTACCGACTGTCTACTCAAGCACGGCGCCGCCCTCGTCCACGCCGTCGACGTCGGTCGGAACGAGCTCGCGCCGTCGCTCCGGCAGGATCCCCGGGTTATCCCCCACGAAGGGACCAACATCATGGACCTCGAAGGGCTGGACCCCCGGCCGACGGCCGCGGTGTGCGACATTTCCTTTCGGACGGTACGGAAGGTAGTTGCGAAGCTCCTCGAGCTTACCGGTGGGGGAGAGGCGATTACCCTTGTAAAGCCGCAGTTCGAGTTGGCGGGACGCCGGGAACAGACCGAGGAGTTTGACGGCGTTGTTCGTGACGGTTCTGTGGTGAGGGAGCTACTGCGAAGCGTCGTTTCGGACTTACGCGGCGACGGTATTGTCGCGACGGCGTGGATGCTCTCGCCTATCCGGGGGCGCCGGGGCAACCGGGAAGCCTTCTTTCTCTTCCGTCCCCGAGATGCCGTGCAGGGGGCTACGCTTGCGTCGGAGGATATCGACGTCGAAGGGAGCTAACCGAAGGAGTCCCGGGCGAGCGGTTTTCCGATGAACAGTCCTTCGACGCCGAGGTATTCGACCAACTGCCCCTCGATCAGAATTTGTACCCGCTCGACGGTCGAGAACTCGGTCGTCGAATAGACTATCTGCTGCAGTTGAGCCATCAGCCCTTCGAACCCCATAGGATTGAAGCGAAACTCTTCGCTAAAGTTCAGGTAGGCGACCCGGTCCCGGACCGCCGCCGAGAGGAGGCGGGTGCCGTCGGGGATCAAATTGAGGAGGCCGAGGTTCAGCTCGTCGCTGGTGGGGCCCTCGAGAAGGGTGTTCAAGGTTTCGGTCATCGGGTTGTTCGTGTAGGTTACTTCCCGAACCACACCCTCGGGATAGATGGTCCCCTGGTCGGTCACCCGAATAAAGTAGATATTGGAGTCCCGGCGCCGCAGTTCCGGCTCGTCGGTGGACTCTCGTGAATCGGTATCCGGCCGCTCGGGCACCCCGGCGGGTTCTTCCACCGCCTCGGGAGGGTCCTCCGCCTCGTCTTGAATATCCGGGGCGGTTTCCGGGGGCAAATCGACTATTCTCGGCGCCTCGACGGGCTCATCATCCGGCTCCTCGGGTCTATCGACTGCGTCGGAGTCGCCGTCCGGGTCGACCTGGACGATCTCCGGCTCTTCTTCGCCGTTGAACCGGTCCCGAAGCACTTCGATGAGCCCGGTTGTCTCGAGGACGTTTTCGATGGTGGTACGGTTGTAGAGAAAGACCACGAGTACGAGTAGTAGGAATGCAAGCCAGAAGAGTACGCCGAAGGAGGCTTTTTTCCTACTTTTTGTCTGTCGTTGCGCCATGCTATCATAACTATCGACGACATCTCAGTTCCCATTGAGAGGTCATGCCGCCGGCCAAAGGAGAATCTCTTTGAATCGTCAGTATAAACAGGGTCGAGTGAAGCCGCTATGAGAGAGATTCGAGGTATCTCGGTATCACCAGGCATCGCTATCGGCAAGGCGTTCATTTACGTCGACGACTTCCCAAAGGTCCCAGAGTACGAGATCGCCGCCGCCGCCGTGGAAGGTGAGGTCTCTAGACTCCACGCGGCCGTCGGCGCCGCTCGGGAGGAGCTCAACTCCCTCCGGGACATGCCGGGGTATCGCTCCCAGCGCGTCCACGAGCAACTTCTCGACTCCCACGTCTTGATGGTGGAGGACCCCGACTTCCTCGGTGCCGTCGAGAACAGGGTTCGCACAGAGCAGTGTAACGTCGAGCGAGCGCTATCCGCGGTAACCAACGAATACGTCGCCAGTTTGGATGCCCGGGGAAGCCGATACCTCCGGGAGCGGTCTGCGGATCTCCAAGACGTCTGCCGGAGAATCATGAATCACCTCCTCTACCGGGACCATATCTCCTTGGCGGACCTCGAAGAGCCGGTGATCCTGATAGCCCACGACCTTCTCCCCTCGGTAGCCCTCACGATTCCCCGAGACAAAGTACTCGGAATCGCCATGGATGCCGGGGGACGGACTTCGCACACGGCGATTCTGGCCCGGGCCTTCGAGATTCCCACTATCGTCGGTTGCAAAGAGGTTAGCACCCGGGTTCGCTGGGGAGACGATGTCGTGGTCGACGCGAACCGTGGGGTGGTCGTCGTGGGACCCGAGGAGGAGACGATCCAGCACTACCTCGAGGTTCAGTCGGTATGGAAGAGCCGGGAAGCGGAGCTTCTGGGACAAACCGGAAAACCGGCGATTACGACCGACGGATCGCACATCAGGATGATGGCTAATATCGAAGTTCCCGACGAGGTAGACGCGGTGCTATCCCACGGCGCCGACGGGATCGGGCTCTACCGCTCCGAGTTCCTCTTTCTCTCCCCGGGCCGCGTTCCTTCGGAAGACGAACAGTGTGAGGCCTATGCGTCTGTTCTTACGGCGATGGGGGACAAGCCGGTTACCATTCGCACCTTGGATATCGGAGGCGACAAGGTCGTGCCGGAGTTGGCCGAGGTCGTGGAGCGGAATCCGATCCTCGGGTGGCGGGCCATTCGCTTCTCCTTGGACCGGAAGGACATTTTTCGCCAACAGCTCAGGGCCCTCTACCGAGCCTCGGTCCGGGGAAAGCTACGCGTAATGTTTCCCATGATCTCCGGGGTCGAGGAGGTCTGGCAGGTCTACGAGATCGTCGATTCGGTAAAGGCCGAGCTATCCCGGCAGGGTATTCCC
>CAZLDK010000004.1:0-35590 GCA_964558285.1 uncultured Spirochaetaceae bacterium
ACGATCTGCCGCCGGGACTCCGGGTCGAGGGCAAACTGGACGTTGGAGCCGCCACAGTCGACGCCGACGGCCCGGAGCACCTCGAGGGAGGCGGTCCGCATCTGTTGATACTCCCGGTCCGGGAGAGTCTGAATCGGCGCCACGGTAATGCTGTCCCCGGTGTGGACCCCCATCGGGTCGATGTTCTCGATCGAGCAGACGACAACCGCGTTGTCCTGGCTGTCCCGCATAACCTCGAGCTCGAACTCTTGCCAGCCGAGGAGGGACTCTTCGACGAGGGCGGTGTGGATCGGGCTTTCGTCGAGGGCTCGCAGGACCAGGCCGTCGAGCTCCTCCTCGGTGTAGGCGATGCTTCCGCCCTTCCCGCCGAGGGTGTAGCTCGGGCGGATGATCAGAGGGAGTCGGGTCTGGGTCAAGAAGTCCCGGGCCTCGGACACGTGGCCGACGAGGGCCGACCGGGCAACGTCGAGACCGATCGACTCGCAGATCTCCTTGAACCGGAGGCGGTCCTCCGCCGCTTCGATGGCCTCGATGCCGGCGCCGATAAGCTCCACGCCGTAACGGCTGAGGATTCCTTGATGGTGGAGCGTCCGGGCCACGTTCAGGGCAGTTTGGCCACCCATCGTCGGCAGAAGCGCGTCCGGGGCCTCCCGGCGAATAATTGCCTCGAGAAAATCCGGCTCCAGGGGATCCATGTAGACCGAGTCCGCCACCCCCGGCGTCGTCATAAAACTAGCGGGGTTCGGGTTGACGAGGACAATGTGGTAGCCCTCTTCCTTGAGCGCCCGAACCGCCTGGTTCCCTGAGTAGTCGAACTCGCAGGCCTGCCCGATAACGATGGGGCCCGAGCCAAGTATCAAAATTTTGGAAATATCTCTTCGTGCCGGCACTCTTAGGTCCTTTTCAAGAACTCGTCGAAGATCCATTCGGCGTCCCGGGGACCGGGCGCTGCCTCAGGATGGAACTGGGCCGAGAGCATCGCCTGGTCCTCCGACTTGAGGCCTTCGACGCTGCCGTCGTTCGCGTTTCGCAGCCAGACGGTAACCCCCGGCGGGAGGCTCTTCTCGTCGACGGCGAAACCGTGGTTCTGCGAGGTCACTTGGACACCACCGGTCTCTTGATTCCGAACCGGGTGGTTCGCGCCGTGGTGGCCAAACTTCATCTTGTAGGTCTTTCCCCCGAGGCCTAGCCCGATGAGTTGGTGCCCCAGGCAGATTCCAAGGACCGGCACCTTCCCGAGGAGGTCTCGGGCGGTCTCGATTGGCCCCGTAAGGACCGCCGGATCTCCGGGTCCGTTGGAAAGGACCACTCCCTTCGGCCCGGCGGAGAGGATCTCCTCTGCGCCGCTGGAGGCAGGAAAGAGCACTACTTCCTGGCCCCGCCGAGTAATGTTCTCGACGATGCTTGCCTTGGCGCCATAGTCTACGACGGCGATAAACCCCGGGCCCGTTTTTTGGCTCCCGGGAGGCACGACGACGGCGGCACCTCCCGACGAAACCGAGGGCTCGACCAGGTTCCTCCCCTCCATTCCCGGGAAGGCGGCAACGATGGCGGCGATTTCCTTGGCGTAGCCGGCAACCATCTCGGGGCGATCCCACCGTCCGACGCCCTCCGGCATCGTGACGATGGCACCGGTGAGGCTTCCTTGGCTACGAAGGGCGAGGGTAAGACGCCGGGTGTCGACGTCACAGATACCCGGCACTTCCGACTCCTGCAGGAAGGTCTCCAGGGACGCCCTGCCGAAGGGTAGACGGCCGGAGTAGTTCTCCCGGACTACAAACCCCGACGGTTGAACCACCACCCCGGGTCGGTGATGCTCTTGCCAGAGGGGATCGGTACCGTAGTTTCCGACCTCAGGATGCGTCATGACGACGAGCTGTCCGAGGTAGGAGGGGTCGGTAAGGATCTCGTGGTAGCCGCTCATGGCGGTGTTAAAGATGACCTCCCCTATTCCCGGGTCTGCGCTCGCGGCGGCGACTCGCCCTTCGAGCTGCTCCGGCGTAAGCGGCGGGGCGCCGAAGGAGTATCCGGGGTAGGAGGTGGAGTCTTGTAGGATGAGGAGTGCCGGTGTCATCGCAGTGCTTCCTTGGTACGATTCGGAATAGAAAAAGGCCGGCGTTTCCGCCGGCCTTTGCGAAGAGTTTAGCCCCTAGGGGAATCGAACCCCTCTTTGTAGACTGAGAATCTACCGTCCTAGCCGATAGACGAAGGGGCCATCCGCTTCCCGGGGAGGATTCGAACCCCCACTAGCAGAGCCAGAATCTGCGGTGCTACCATTACACAACCGGGAATCGCTCTTTACTCGCAGAGAGTATTAACCCGTCATTGTTATGTCAAGTAACAGCTCGGCGGGTTGCCCTACTCGCCGGAGTAGTCCAGAAGCGTCTGGATTTCGACTCCGGTGAGGCGGTCGGCGAAGTCTAGAAAAGGCAAACCGATAACGGCAAAAATGTCGGTAACCTCCGCCCCGGCGCGCTCGAAAAGGCGCATCGCCGCCTTTAGCGTGCCCCCGGTGGCGATTAGGTCGTCGACCAGGAGTACCTTCGCGCCCTTGGGCACCTCGACCGGTTGGATCTCGACGACCGCCTTGCCGTACTCGAGCTCGAAGGATTCGGAAATCGTATCCCCCGGGAGCTTTCCCTTCTTCCGTACGAGAATCAAAGGAAGCCCGAGACGAAGGGCGATCGGAGCCGCGAAGGCGAAGCCCCGGGCCTCTACCCCGGCGACGACGCCGAAGCCCTTGCCGGAATAGCGCTGCACCGCTTCGTCGATGCAGTAGCCGAAGGCGGCCGGATCGTTGAGAACCCCGGTAATATCGTAGAAGAGGATTCCTTCGTGGGGAAAGTCCGGGACTTTCCGTATGGCTTTGTCGAGATCGGATGCGTTCATCGCAGCACAGAGTAGCGACGCGACCACCGCCGGTCAATCATGTCGGCGAACCAGACCCCGGGGAGGGGCGGGTGTCCCGGCAGCGCACCTTGCATTTCGGATACTTTAGACTTATTATGGTTTTCGTATGGTTACCCTCCTCCCCGTTGCCTCCGGCAAGGGCGGCGTCGGCAAATCGATTCTTTCCTCTAATCTCGGAATAGCCCTCGCCCGGGCGGGTAAGACAGTCGTCCTGGTAGATCTGGACCTCGGCGGGGCGAACCTCCACACCTGCCTCGGAATCCGGAACAACAAGGCGGGAATAGGGAACCTGATCTACAAGCAGGAGACTAATCTGGAATCGCTCTTGGTCGAGACCGAGGAACGGCGCCTCCACTTTATTCCCGGCGACTCGCTACTCCCGGGGACGGCAAACCTCCCCTACTATCAAAAACTCAGGCTTCTAAAAGGCTTGAACGAACTGGTGGCCGATTACGTCATCCTGGATCTTGGCTCCGGCTCCTCGTACAATACCGTCGACTTTTTTCTGACGACCTCGAGCGGGATAATGGTTGTGATTCCGGAGACCACCGCGATCCTGAACGCCTACAGCTTTCTTAAGACGGCACTCTATCGACTCCTCTTCCGGAGCTTTCCCCGAAAAAGCCAAGAGCGTCAGTTCGTGTCGGAGTTCGTGTCCAGACGCCTCGAGGGTGGCCCCGAGAGTTTCCGGCTTCTGGTCGACGGCTTGGCCCGGATCGACCCCGACGCCGGCGAACGAGCGGCGGCGCACCTCGATGCCTTCAAACCGCGTATCGTCATGAACATGGGGCGCTCTGATCAGGACCTCCAGGTCGGCTCGAGGCTAAAAGCGATCGTCGAGAAAAACCTCGACGTGGAGACGCAGTACATCGGCTATCTTCCGACCAACCCTTTGGTACCGGAGTCGATCCTTCGACGAAAGCCCGTCGTCTTATCCCACCCGGAGTGTGACTTCTCCCAGTCGGTGCATCGCCTCGCGGAGCGGATTATCCAAGCCCGCTTACCGGGCCTCTGGAAGCTCTTCGAGGCCGACGACGAGCTGGCGGAGCTCAAAGAGGAGTCGATGGCTCAGGGCCAGTTCTAAGGATAGTATCCCCGGAACTCCGGAACCTTCGGCAGAATATCTAAGTCCAGATTCCCGGCACCTCGCTCCCGGTAAACGTGGTACCCAAGCCCGGCGACCATCGCCCCGTTGTCGGTACAGAGGCGCTTTGATGGAATGAAGACCCCGACGGCTTTCCACTCCTCCAGACGCGCTCTTAGATAACTGTTGGAAGCAACCCCGCCGGCGACGACGACGCGGGAGAGCCCGGTGTCCCGTTGGGCTCGACGAAGGCGGTTCAAGGCCATGTCGACGGCGGAGGCCTCGAAGCCGGCGGCGATGTTCTCCGGCGTCGCCGGGTAGCCGGGGCTTTGAAACTGCGCAAGCTGGTTGACGACCGCCGTCTTGAGCCCCGAATAGGATACATCGTAGCGGTGGTCGCCTTTGTGGAGGGACGGAATCGGAAAGCGAAACGCCTTCGGGTCCCCCCGCCGGGCGAGGCGGTCGATGGCGACTCCGCCTGGGTAGCCGAGGTCGAGGTGTTTCGCCACCTTATCGAAGGCTTCGCCGCAGGCGTCGTCTATAGTCGTCCCAAGAACCTCGAGCTCCGTCGGCCCGAGGACTCGGGCGATCAGCGTGTGCCCGCCGGAAACGACAAGGCCCAAAAAGGGGTACTCGACCGGTCGTTCCAGCTGAATCGCGTAGAGGTGAGCCGGAATATGGTCCACCCCAACGACCGGACGCCCGAGCCCCAAGGCAAGAGCCTTTGCAAAGGCGACGCCGACCGCCAGGGAGCCGGCGAGGCCCGGTTGAACCGTCACCGCTACCAGGTCGATCTGGTCGGGAGAGCAGCCGGTATCCTGTAGTACTTCTCGGAAGATAGGAAGAATAGTCTCTATGTGACGTCTGGAGGCGAGCTCGGGGACCACGCCGCTGTACGGTGCGTGGACCTCATCCTGCGTGGCGATAAGCATTCCCCGGAGACGAGTACCGTCCTCGACGAGGGCGACGGAACACTCGTCGCAGGAGGTTTCAATCCCGAGGACCAGCATCGGTGAGGTCCAAGAGGGCCGAAAGATGGGAGAATCGGAGACCCGATTTCTCGATCGCCGAGGCCTCTTCTCGGAGCACCTGGGCAAGCTCCGGGCTGGTCGCGTGGCCGATTAGAATCGCGAAACCGTGGTCTCGAGCCCGGCCGACCCCCTCGAGGAGCGCCCGGCGGATCGCCTCTACCTCCCGGACGTTGTCGAGGAAGACGTGACGCTCGGCTGCAGGTACACGCTTCTCCCGGGCCACTTCGAGGGCGACGGTGTTGTGGGTCGTCCGAGAATCGAGGAAGAAGAGACCTTCGCGCCGGGCGAAGTCTAAGGCGGCGGACATGGTTTCGCGATCCGCGGTCGCCTTGGAGCCCATGTGGTTATTTATGCCCTTCGCTCCCGGAACGCTCCGGAGATTTGCCCGGAGCGTCTCGGTGATCTGCCGTCGGGTATCGCCGACGTAGATCGTCCCGGGTCCGGGATACTTGCCGCTCTCAGCCTCCATCGGCAGATGCAGGATAAGCTCCTGTCCCCGGGCCGAAATGCGACCGGCAGATTCCTCGGAGAACTGAAGCTGTGGCAGCACCGCGAAGGTAATTGGGATATCGAGGGCGAGGTACGGGTCAAGGTCCTCCCGGCGGTTTCCCACGTCGTCTACCACGACAAAAAGGCGCGGCCACGCCTCCGGCTGGGGCGCCGCCGGAACCGCAGGCCCGGGAGCATCCGGCTCTCGAGTCGGCGGCGCCTCCGGGGTTGTCGGCACATCCCGTGCGGTGGGGGGCTCCGGCATGGGGGGCTCTGGGGTCCCGCGAGAGACTTCCCCTCGTTCCCCGGGAAGCATTGCCACCAAGAGCCCAAGTGCTATAGCTATCCCGAGGAGCGAGAATCGAAGTACGCGAGTTTTCGCACCGGGGGAGGAACCGCCGGTAGCCATCAGAGCCTCCTCGAGAGAAGAATACTACTCGTATACGTATTCTCGAAGCTCTTCGGCGTGTTCCTTTAGCTTTTTTAGTGCACGAATCTCGATTTGGCGGACGGTCTCCGGAGATATTCCCATCTCGTCGCTGATGCGTTTAAGGGTGTACTTCTTTCCGCCGTGAAAGGCGAAGCGGTAGAGAAGAATCTGGCGTTCTTTCTCCTTTAGGTGCTCGAGAAACTGCATGGTCTGTTCCCGAAAGGAGCGCTGCAAAAACTCTGCATCCGGCGAATAGGAGTAGTCTTCGATAATGTCGTGGAAGGTTCCAGAATCCTCGTTGATGTCGCTGTCGAGGCTCACCATCCCGGAGGATACATTGAGGATCTGAACGACTTCTTGCCGCTTCAGGCCCACTTCTTCGGCGACCTCTTCGACCGACGGGGAGCGCATCAGCTTCTGGCTGAGCATCGTGTAGCTCCGCTGTATCTTGCGAAGGGCGTCCTCTTTTCGGTGGGGAAGACGGATGTGGCGGCGCTTATTGCTCAGCGCCCTCGTAATCGCCTGCTTTATCCACCATGAGGCGTAGGTGCTAAAGCGCACCTGCTTGCGGTAGTCGTATTTGCCGGCGGCCCGAAGCAGACCAAGGTTTCCTTCCTGTATCAAGTCGAGGAGGCTCACTTCCGGGGTTACGTATCCCTTGGCGATCTTGACGACCAAACGGAGGTTGGATTCGATAAGCTTGGTCTTTGCCGCGTCGTCTCCCTGTTGGATTTGCTTCGACAGCTCCATCTCCTCCTCGAAGGTGAGTAATTGGGCGTGCTTTATCTGATCGAAGTATGCCTTCAGTGTGTTGTCTTCGTAATCGGCCTTTTTTCTTTTTGTGCTCATACGCCTCTCCGGCGTAATGATGCAAAGCGTGTGCCAACTACGACCCTGGAATGAGGCGCGGTGTAACTGTTTTGAACGAATAGAACTACGGAACGGTCATCCGAACCGCGATGCCGTAAAGAGGGACGAGTGTATACTTTATTGTACAGAATTACCCGGACCCGGAGGGGGGACCTGGTCCGAGGGCGTTCGACCGGAGAGCTGATCGTAGACGAGCTCCGCCAAGCCGAAACCGCCGGACTTCGAGATAATTCGGGAATATTCCCGGTATAGCATGTCGTCGAAGACCTCCTCGGCAAAACCGCCGTGGAGGAGACGACTCTCGGGATCTAATGTATCACGCATTGCCGAAAGCATCTGTTCCACGAAGATCGATTCGAACTCACGGCTCACTTCTTTTAGCCGGGCGTCGTCGGAACCTGAACCGAGGCCCTCGGTACGGGGAGTCGCCGGGGGCGCTATGCTATTTGGGTCCCGCCGCAGGGTGGGATCGATTCGGCTCATTGGGTCCATCAACTACCCCTATCGCTTCAGGTTGTTGGCGATGCCGAGCATCGTGTCGCTGGTCTGGATCGCCTTGGAGTTTAGCTCGTAGGCCCGCTGGGCGACGATCATGTTGACCATTTCGTCGACGACCTCGACGTTGGACGCCTCGATAAAGCGGTGCTCTAGACTCCCCATACCGTCGAAACCGGGTCGCCCCCCGATAGGGTCTCCCGAAGCGCTCGAGACCTTGAGCACGTTCTCTCCCACCGCGTGGAGCCCCGCAGGGTTTACGAAGCGGAAGAGGTCTATCTGTCCGACCTCTATCGGGTCGTCGCTACCGGGAACGAGGACCGTCACCCGGCCGTCCTGGTTTACCGTTACGCTTTCCCGGATAAAGCCCTCGGGAAGGATAACCTCCGGCATCATTCTGTAGCCGTTCGAGGTCACGAACTGGCCGTTCGAGTCGATCTTGAAGGCGCCGTCTCTGGTGTAGCCGAAGCTCCCGTCGTAGAGGAGCACCCGAAAGAAGCCCTCCCCGGATATGGCGATATCGCCGACATTCCCGGTGTTCTGGAGGGAGCCTTGAGTATAGATTTTCTGTGTCGCCGCCACCCGGACGCCGTGGCCGACCTGGACGCCGACGGGCACCAAGGTCTCTTCGGTCGCCGGAGTGCCGGCGACGCGAGTGGTCTGGTAGAGAAGGTCTTCGAAGTCCGGACGGTTCTTCTTGAAGCCCGTTGTGTTCACGTTCGAGAGGTTATTCGCAATCGTGTCTATGTTGAACTGCTGT
Source organism: uncultured Spirochaetaceae bacterium (assembly GCA_964558285.1). Taxonomy (GTDB): domain Bacteria; phylum Spirochaetota; class Spirochaetia; order DSM-27196; family PWMO01; genus CAYPUT01. Next base: position 8,070 of record CAZLDK010000004.1, read on the forward strand.
CCGGTCATCCCGGAGGCTGCTGTGTACAGCGATCGCATCATGGCGGGCTACTCCTAAATCCGTAGGGCCTGGTTGATCAGGCGGCTCGTGCTGTCGTCGTGGGCTTGGATGACCTTCTGGTTGGCCTCGTAGGCCCGGTTGACCTCTATCATCTGGACCATTTCGGTAACCGGGTTAACGTTCGCGGTCTCGAGGAAGCCCTGCCGGACCTTCGGGCGGCTCTCTCCGTAGATGATCTCCGCGTCACCGCTCTCTCGAGTCGATCGCCAGAGGCTGTTGCCCTGCTTTTTCAGGTACCGGGCCTGACGAACGTCGACGATTTGAAGGCGGTCGATCTCTTCGGTGTTCTGCCATTCGTTCTCTCGAAACGAAATGAGTCGTTCCGGATCGTCCCCGAAGGAATCGTTTTCGAAGACAAGCCCATCCTCGTCGATGACGAAGTTGTTCAGCTTAATGCGAATTGGACCGTTCTCACCGAGGACCGGGTAGCCCTGCTTGGTAACCAGGAGCCCTTCGGGGCCGATAAGAAAGCTACCGTTCCGGGTGTAGCGCTCGCCCCCGGGAGTCTGGACAACGAAGAACCCTTCCCCTTGAAGCGCGAGATCGAAGCTGTTGTCCGTCTGCTCCAGGGAGCCCTGTTCGAAAACGGTAAACACTTCGTTCTCCTCGACGCCCGTTCCGAGGACACCGATAACCGGTGCCTTATCGACGGAGCCGATGCCCTGGTCCCGGTAGGGAACCCGAAAGACACCGTCGTCGTTCATTCGTCGCAAAAGAAGCTGGGGGAAGGCTTTCTGAATGGCCAGGTCGCGCTTGTACCCGTGGGTATCGGCGTTTGCCAGGTTGTTCGCGATCGCGTTGAATCGGTGTTCCTGCGCGGCCATACCGCTTGCCGCGGTGTAGGTGCCTCTTACCATGTACTCATTATCGGTGGAGCTGAGGCTTTCTTAAGGACGACTGGAGCCGGGAGACGCTAGGACTCCGCCTTCTGGCTCTGCCGGTGCTCCTGTTCGGCGAAGGCGTGGGTAATCCGGTCGATGATAATCGCCATGAAGACGATGCTGATGCCTGCCTCGAAGCCCTGCCCTATTTCGATACGGTTGATAGCCACCAGCACCTCCATACCGAGGGTCCGGGCGCCGATCATCGACCCGATAACGACCATGGCGAGGGCCATCATCGTCGTCTGGTTTATCCCAACCAGGATCGAAGGCCGCGCGAGGGGGAGCTGAACGTCGAAGAGGATTTCTTGGCGGTTGGACCCGAAGGCCCGGGCGGCCTCGATGACGTCCTTCGGAACCTCTCGAATACCGACGTTGGTCAGCCGGATTACGGGAGGCACGGCGTAGATAATCGTGGCGAAGGTGGCGGGCACCTTTCCGAGGCCGAAGAGCATTAGGGCGGGTATCAGGTAGACAAAGGTCGGAAGGGTCTGCATGGCGTCGAGAACGGGCTTGAGGAAGGACTGAAACCGGTCGTTCCAGGCCATCAGGATACCGAGGGGTATTCCGATGATCAGCGAGATTACGACGGACACCAGGACGATGGCCAGGGTGCGCATCGAGAGCTCCCAGTAGCCGAAACTCCCTATCAACAGAAGCATGACTGCCATTATCACCCCGTAGGACCACTTTTCCAGGGCCCTCCAGCCAAGAATGGCGACGCCGAGGATAACGACGAACCAGGGAATCCAGAGGAGCGCCGTTTCGACGGCCAGGATGATCTGCAAACCGACCGACCCGACGAAGTCAAAGAAGGGGCCCAGGTTGTCCAGGACCCAATCCATGGCCGTGTCTACCCAGGCGGCCAAGGGAACCGAAAGATACCCGGGAAACTCAATCATTGCTCTGCTCCTGTTTGCTCATGATCTCGAAGAGATGGCGTGGACGGACCTCTCCAAGAAGGTGGTTTTCCTCGTCGAGAACCGCCACCGGGTAGCTCGACTTGCTGACCAGGGGAAAGAGATCTTCGACGACGGTGTCCGGCGCGCAGCTCTTTGAGTCGTCTTTAATGATGTCCATGAAGTCCTGGCCCTTCCCCTTGGCATGCTCCTCGATGTCGTCGAGGAGGACGACGCCGAGGTACTTTCGCTGACGGTCGAGGACGTAGGCCCATTCACGGTTGGCGTCGACCATCATCCGCCGGGCCACGCTCGGGCCCTGCCATCGGTACACGATAATCGTCGGCTCCTGCATGATGCTCCCGGCGGAGAAGACCCGAGCCGGGGAGGCGTCCTGGACAAACTGTTGGACGTAATCGTCCGCGGGTTCCGAGACAATCTCCTCCGGCGTCCCGATCTGGACGATTTCCCCGCTGCGCATTATCGCGATGCGGTCCCCGAGTTTGAGGGCTTCGTGGAGATCGTGGGTAACGAAGATGATGGTTTTGTTCAGAGACGCCTGGAGATCGACGAGCTCGTCCTGCATGTTCCGCCGAATAAGGGGGTCAAGGCCGCTGAAGGGTTCGTCCATCAACAGGATGTCCGGCTCGGTGGCGAGAGCACGGGCTATTCCCACCCGCTGCTGCATCCCTCCGCTCAAGGACGATGGGAAGTAGTCCTCCCATCCCTCGAGGCCGACGGTCTTGAGAATCTCCCGGGCCTTTCCCTCCCGGGCCTGCCGTTCCTCTCCCCGGGCTTTGAGACCGTAGGCGGCGTTCTGAAGCACCGTGTAGTGTGGGAGCAGCCCGAAGTGCTGAAAGACCATGCTGACCGTGCGTTTCCGAAAATCAGATAGCCGCTCCTTACCGAAGGAGGTGACGTCCTCCTCCTTGACGATAACCCGTCCCGCCGTCGGCTCGATCAAGCGTTCGATGATCCGGATAAGGGTAGACTTACCGCTGCCCGAGAGCCCCATGATTACATAGAACTCTCCGGGGTCCACGGTAAGGCTGATATCCCGGAGGGCAATGACGTGCCCGGTTCGAGAAAGAATCTCCTCCTTGTCTGCGTGGCGGTCTTCTTCCTTCAGGATTCTCTTCGGTTCATCCCCAAAAATCTTCCATATACCTTCGATGCGGACAATAGGATTTTCTTCGCTCATGGGTACTATTCCAGCGCGGCTCGCACCCGCTCGGCCACCTCGTCGTCGACCCAGGTGGTCCAATAGTCCTCGTGCTCTCGCAGGTACCATTGGGCGGCGTCGTCGTAGTCCCAGTCGTTCTCCTGCATCTGGGCCAGGAAGGAGTTATTCTGCTCCAGGGTGGTCTCGTAGCGCTCGAGGAGCCCGACTAATTCCGGTGACCGCTCTTCCATACTCGGATGGACCAGTTTGTGGACGAGACCACTCGACAGTCCGACCCCTTCGATCATCGTCATATCGAGCTTTCCGAGGATCCAGGTCGGTTCCCAATGGTAGCCGAGCCACGGGTCACCCCGTCGGTAGGCCGACTCCATCGATGCCTTCAGGGCGGCATCGCTCCCCGGCAAAAAGGCGGTGTAGTACTCGGTGAGCCCCTCTTCCTCCATCACCTTCTCGTTGGTCTCGGTGACGGCCCATCCCGGGGGGCCCACCATGAGCCGGCCCTTGCTCGGCTCTTCCGGATCCTTGAAGACCTCCCAGTATTCGGGAAGATCGTCTATGGTTTCGAGGTCCGGCGCCATCGGCTCTAAATCTCGCTCGGGGTCCCCCTCGACAACGTAGGTCGGCACGTACCATCCCTGGGGCGCCTCCGGGTAGTTTGGCCCAAGGTCGAGAAAGTCGCCCGCGGCCATTGCCTCGTCGTAGAAGTCGTTCCAGTTGTTGTGCCAGGACTCGAGTATTACGTCGAGGTCCCCTTGCTGAAGCCCCGTGGCCATCGCCGTCGTGGCTCCCTGGGTGTAGTCGATCGTGTAGCCGCCGTACCCCTCTTCCAGAATAAAGGCGACGATCCGGTTGTGTACCCGGACGCTGTCCCAGGTCATGTCGGCAAACGTGACCGACACCGGCTGATCCTCGTCTTCCGCCGGGGCGCAGGAGGCGAGGATGCCGGCCGCCGCAAGGGCTATCAGCATGGCCGGCGCAGGAAAGAAGCGAGTGTTGAACTGTTTCTTCATGGTTATAATCCTCCGGGAACCCTCAAGTGCCGGAAATCGTCGGGAGCAGAGGAGTCCCCCCTAGAGTATCTAACCTCTCGGGAAGAAGTGGAGTAGTCTATTCGGATTAACCTGTGGGACTTATTCCCCGTTCGTCCGGGCAAGAAAGTCGAGCTCGAGGCGCACTTCGTCCCCGACGCTCGCGACGATGGAGTCTCCCCCGACGTAGGGGATGGTGATGTCGAAGTTGTCCCAGGTTATCGTCGTGCTCGCGGTACCGCGGATCTGCTCCCTGGAAGAAATCTCGATGGACATGTCGAAGACAACAGCTTTGGTTACATCCCGGACTGTCAGATCCCCGGTTACTTCGATATTGACCGTGTCTCCAACGCTGAGAGAGTCCGGAACTCCGTCTATCGACGTCGGCTCGAAAGTAGAGAACTCGAATTCGTCCTTGTTTGACTCGAGAATGAGGGAGCGGATGGTTCGGTCCCGGACCTCGTCGTCCGTCTGTACCGTCCTAACGTTGATGACGAACTGGCCAATCTCGACCTCCGGCGGTTCGAACTGAATCGATACGGAGCCATCGAGTTGATCAGTCACACCCACGACGGTATTCGGCTCTCCCCGGAGGACCTCTTCGATGATGAAGCGCGCCTCCGACTGCCCGGAGACCGCCTCGTATACCACCGCCTCTGCCTGTTGCGGCTCCACCCGATCCGCCTCCGTTTCCCGGGACGGCTCGCCGCTTCCTCCGGAGAACCAGACGTACGCGAAAGACGCGATGAGAACTAGACCAAGAACTCCCACAACACTCAAAGAAATTCGACCGAACCGTGTCATAACCAACAAGATAATCCGCTAGACGCCGAAGAGGCCACCTAGAAAGACCCCGGCCACAAAGAGACCGGAGAAAACCAGGTGCAGCCGAGCCGTCTTTATCGGCAGACCCATGAGGGCCGGCGATTTTTCGGCGATCAGCACGTTCCGAACAAGCCGGACGCCGAGGGGCAGAGCTCCAAGCGCCAGGAGAGCTTCGAGGGCTAGGACCTCGGTGGCAACCAGACCGACCACGGCGAGGTAAGACAGAAGGACGAGGCCGGCGAAGAGGAGCTTCGACCGCTCAAAGCCGAGCAGTACCGCGAGGGTGGAGATTCCTGCGTCGGAGTCGTCTGTTATGTTGCGAAGGTTGTTCCCGTGGAGAATGGCGGTGACAAGGAAAGCAACCGGAAGCGAGACAAGGGCCCCTTGGGGAGAGACGGTGCCCTCGAGAGCCCAGAGTCCCATGACGACGAGAGCCGGACCCATAAGGAGAAAGACCACGATATCTCCAAGGGCACGATATTTGAGGCTCAACCGAGCGTTGGTATAAGAGTAGGCACCGAGGGCTCCGAGGAGTCCCGCGGCGAAGAAGAGCGGTCCCCGGGTAAGGGCAATCGTACCGCCAACGGCGATACCGGCCAAAAAGTAGGTGTGTCCCGATATCTTCATGAATCTCGGGGTCATGATTCCTTGGGTAATCACGTGGGTCGGGTCCGGGTCGTCGGCCCGGTCTACTCCGTGAACGAAGTCGTAGTAGTCGTTGAGCACGTTCGTCCCGGCGTGGAGCAACAGTGCCGCGAAAGCAAACGGCAGGAGGTACCACCACGTCGCTTCCGCAGGCGTGGTGGAGGCAAACGCCGCCGCAAGAAGTACCGGCATCGCCGACGCGGTAAAGGAATAGGGCCTAAGCGATTTCAGCCACCGACGAAGAAAGCTGTCGTCGCGCGGTGATTCGGGCCGGGAGCCGTGCCGGTCCCCCGGCCTGGAATCGAGAGCCTCGCCGTCGAAGGAGCTCATCGGGTATCTGCCTCGTCGTCCGAGGGTACTAGGGGGTCAGGAGCGCGCCCCAGATGCACCGCCGTCTTGTAGAACTCCCAGGCCTCTTTCGCGCCGAAGTGACGAAAACCGCACATCGAGTAGTGGAGCCGGAGGCCGAAGGCCTTCCCCACCGGTAAGCCACCAAAGATGCGGCCGGTGCTTACGTCTCCGAGGGGAATGACCCATCCCAAATCGACGGGCCGGAACGGAACCACACGGTCGCCGGAGAGATAGGCCGCAGCGTTCTTTCCGGCGGTCTTCCCAGAGTAGTAAGAAAAATTGACCGCTCTCCGGAGAGGCTTTCCATCCTTTTCGAGGGCCGCGGTATCGCCGGCGACGAATACTTCCGGGTACCCGGGGAGCCCGAGACACTCCGTAACGCGGATTCGCCCATCCGACGCCCGGTCGACAGACTCCGAAAGCTCCATCGCCGGTGCCCGCATGCCGGCGGACCAACAGACCAGGCAATCGTCGATTCGGGTGCCATCGGAGAGGACCGCGGTCTCGTTACCGTAGCTATCGAGGGTCGTCCCGGTCCGAATGGTGACGGCCAATCGTCCGAGATAGTCTCGAACTCGCCGCCGGATCGAGGGGTCGAGGAAGGGGATAATCTCCGGTGCGGCTTCGACGACGGTAACCCCGAGGTTCTCCGATGCCCCTTGGCTGCCCTTTCGGAGAGAGGCCGCGACTTCGAGGCCGGTGTAGCCGCCACCCACGATCACCACCTCGAGCCGGTTACTCGACAAACGCCGGGTGACCTCATCGCGGAAGGAGAGGGCGGCGTCGTAGGTGTGCACCGTGTGGATCCGGCCGTTTTCCGGGACGAAGCCGTAGTACTCCGGAGCCGACCCGTTGGCGATGACAAGTCCATCGTAGCGATAGGTCGCTTCCCGTCCGATTAACGAACGCTCGGCAAGGTCGATCTTGACGATTTCGTCGACGATGACCGAGAGCCGGTCGGTCCCTCGACTTGCGAATATCTCCGCCAACGGCCTATCAAAAGCCGTCCGCGGTACCCGACCGGAAAGAACGTCAGGGAGGGCGGGGACCATCGTCGCTCGACCCGTGCGGTCGACCAACACCACACGCACATCGGGGTTTCTCCGGAGAATAGTCCGGGCGGCAGAAACTCCTGCGAACCCACCGCCGACAACGTATAGCTCTTTGGCACTCATATTCCGCACAAAGAGTACTTACGCTTTGCCGCAGCGACAACTTTCCGCCAAGGGCCTTTTTCTCTCGGGGCTCTTTGGTGTATATTTCCGCCTTGTAAACAGCTCAAGCGCGCCAAGATAGCTCAGTGGTAGAGCAGCTCACTCGTAATGAGCAGGTCCGGGGTTCGAATCCCCGTCTTGGCTGACGTGTCAACAAGCCTGTTGATATTTTGTTCTAAATCCTTTCGACGCCGACCCTTCGTCCCCAAAACCTGAAAATCGACGAGAAAACCGCCCCAAATCTATTTCGCACGAACAGTTATTAGAATCTCCATCAACAAGCTCGTTGATACGTCAAAAAGGCTTGCTTGTTGTGCACATATGCGCTATACTGCATAAATGACTCGATATCTGGACATGATTAAGGCCTTGTCCGAAGAAACCCGCCTCCGGGCGCTTCGGGTCCTGGTGTCCGCCGGGGAACCGGTCTGCGTCTGCGAGCTGGTCGACGTCCTCCGACGACCGCAGTACGCAGTCAGCCGAGTCATGGGGCAACTCCGAACGGCCGGACTGGTGGAGGAAGACCGTCGCGGCAAACTGATGTTCTACCGGCTCGCGGAGGAACCGTTTGCACTGCGGCTCTTCGATACGATAGCGACGATTCCTCGCGAGGAGCACCCCTTCGACCAGGATCTCGATCGATTACGATGGCGACTCGACCTGAGGCAAGACGGCCGGTGCGTCGTCACCTATACGGTGGGATATAACCCACCGGAATACCAGTCAAAGGAGCAGAAAATGGCGGATGACAAGCAGGCGGTTCTCTTCGTCTGTGTCCACAACAGCGCCCGGAGCCAGATGGCGGAGGAGTACCTAGGGCAGTTCGCCGGGGATCTCTTCGAGGTGGAAAGCGCCGGACTCGAGCCTGGGAAGCTGAACCCGAACGTGGTACAGGTAATGAAGGAAGACGGTATCGATATTTCCGACAAACAAACCCGAAGCGTCTTCGACGTGTACAAGTCGGGGAAGACATTCGCCTACGTTGTGACAGTCTGCAGTAGAGAGGCGGAGGAAGGGTGTCCTATCTTTCCGGGACCGGTCAGGAGACTAAATTGGCCCTTTCCGGATCCATCCAAGTTCGAAGGCACGCCGGAAGAGATACTCGACAAGACGCGGGAAGTGCGGGATGTGATAAAAGAGGAAGTGCGCCAGTTCGTAGCGGCGATCAGAGAAAAGAACACGGCAAAGGAGCAAGCGGATGCCTAGTACACGCGTTCTCGCCATTTGCATCCACAATAGCGCTCGAAGCCAGATGACGGAGGAGTACCTCCGACAGGCCTGCGGAACCGCCGACCTCGAGGTGGAGAGCGCCGGAATCGAGCCGGGAAAGGTCAATCCCGTCGTGGTCGAGCTTCTCAAGGAGGACGGGATCGACATTTCGGGTAAAGCGACCCGAAGCGTCTACGAACTCCACGAAGCCGGAAAGTCTTTCGACTACGTAATTGCCGTCTGCGACCCGGAGGCCGCAGAACGGTGCCCAATATTTCCCGCGGAAAAGAAGCGGCTCCACTGGCCCTTCCCGGACCCTTCGAAGGCCGAAGGCACGATGGAAGAGCGGGTCGCCTACGTTCGTCCGATTCGGGACCAGATCAAAGCAAAAGTTGAAGAGTTCTGCCGGGACCTTGGTGAGGGAAGCCTGTGAGGTTCAAAGCCGACCAATCGATTCGTCCAATCAACGCAGGGGGAAACACATGAATCAACACCATACGGTTCGCGATAACGTCAGAGAGCACTACGCCGCGAGAGCGGCGGCACCGGAAGCCTCGCCGGATTGTTGTTCCCAGGGAACGGCTTCGTCCTGCGGGGGTGGGTACACCGCCGAGGAGCTTACGCTGGTGCCGGGGGGCGCCGACCTCGGTCTCGGATGCGGCAATCCCACCCTCGTGGCAGAGTTGAAACCCGGCGAGGCCGTCCTCGATCTCGGCAGCGGTGCGGGTATCGACTGTTTCTTGGCGGCTCGACGCGTCGGACCGCAAGGAAAAGTAATCGGCGTCGACATGACATCCGAAATGCTCGTCCGGGCTCGGAAGAACGCAGCATCCGCGGGGCTCGAGAACGTAGAGTTCCGCGAGGGCCTTATCGAATCGCTCCCTGTGGAAGACGGGAGTATCGACGTAATCGTGTCCAACTGCGTAGTAAACCTCTCCCCGGAAAAGGAGCGCGTCTTTGCCGAAGCGCTTCGCGTCCTTAAGCCTGGCGGAAGAATTGCTGTAGCGGACCTCGTGGCACGCCGCCCCTTTTCCGAAGCCGAACGGGCCGACGCGGACCGCTATTCCGAGTGCATTACCGGAGCGGAGACGGCGGAAACGATTACCGCGCTGATGAAGAAGGCCGGCTTCGTCGACATCGCCGTTGAATCGTCGTCGAAGGGGGCTAATCCCGATTGGAACGATGGGACGCCGGAAACGGCGGTGTATTCGGCGATTATTCGCGGACGGCGCCCGGCTTAGGGAGTCGTCGCCCGGGGCTTCGGCCTTATACTTTTCGGCGGCTACTGACGAACCGGGCGAAGTCGTTGATATTCTTTACGACGATCTTGTCGTTGCTTATCTCGATCCTGCGCTGAGAGTTGAAGTGGCTCAGGACGCTCCGGCTCTGCTCCGGGGAGATGCCTGCCCAGTGCGCGATGTCTTCTACGGTGGTGTGAAACTCCCGTTCCCCGGTCTCCTCTTCGGGCTCCGGTTTCAGCTCGTTCAACATCAAGAAGACGTCGGCGACCTTTGCCTGGACGTCGTCGAGGGTCAGGATCATGAACCGACGGCGCTGGTCGTAGATACGTTTGGTAAAGAGGCGAAGAAGCTTCAGCGCTATCTGCGGGTTTCCCCGCATGAGGATCTCGAAGTTTTCCCGATTGAACTCGAGAGCCTTTACCGGGTCGAGGGCGATGGCGCTCGCCGACCGGGGCGCTTCTTCGAGAATAGCCATCTCCCCAAAAATCTCCCCAGGATGGAGAATATCGATCGTCTTTTCGATATCGCCCACGATTCGAGAAATCTGAACCCGCCCCTCTTGGATCAAGTAGAAGGAGTCCCCGGGCTCGTATTCGCAGAATATGAGGTCGCCCTTGGGGAAATTGACGGCAAAGCGCTCGAATGCTTGAAGGTTTGGCTCCACTAGCCGGCCGCCTCCAGCGTTCGTATGGCCTTGTTGACCTTGCGCTTAAGCCCCTCTTCCACCTGCGGCATCGAGAGGATCTTTCGGTAGAAGCTCTCGGCTTTCGCGTTGTCCCCTTTGGCCTGATAACACTGTCCAACGTAATAGAGGGCATCCTTGAGGTCCGGCAGCTTGGGATAGCGCTGAATGACCCCGGTGAAGTGCTTAATCCCCGCGTCGTACTGGGTCATGCTGTAGAGGCAGCGGCCAATCTCGAAGAGCGACTTGACGTGGTACTCCTCGTCGTCTGCCTCCTTGGCGATGTGTTTGAACTCCCGAAGCGCCTCGTTGTAGCGCTGCTGTGAGAAGAGACTGACCGCCTCGTAGTAGCGTTTTGCCGCGTCGGTCAACTTCGGCTTACCCGAGGTGGTAGAACCCTCTCCGTCACTGCCGTTCGCGGCTCCGGCCGCCAGCCCCGGGGCGGCGGGCCCCTTTCCGTGACCGTACCGCTGAGCGTAGTCTTCGGCGGTCTGGGCAAGCTTGTTGGCATCCATGTGGAAGCGGCCGGAGGGATAATAGGTTAGATACTTGTTAAAGGCGTAGAGGGCGTGGGAGTACTGCTTGCGCTTCATGAAGTACTCCCCGTTCCGAAAAAGCCCCTCCTCCGGGTCAACTTGTTCTTCCTGAGAGAGAAGGCTTCGAACCTTCGCGTGGAGGCGGCGCAGCTGGTTCGAGAAGACCTTGAGCATCTTCATGATGACCCGAGTATTCTGGGCGACGACCGCCTCGAACTCCGGCACGGTAAACATAATGACGTGGGCGTCCGAGAGGACGACGGCGTTTTCTTCCCGAGGATAGCGTCCCATGGCCGATTTGACACCGAAAAACTCACCGGTCTGGATGAAGTCGTGGATCTCCTGGCCCGTCTCTATGTCATTCGACGTTAGGCTCACCCGGCCGGATTTGAGGATAAAGATCTTGTCCCCGGCGTCTCCCTTAAAATAGATAACCGAGTTGGCCTTATACTGCATTGGCCGTGGCACTTCTTTCCTCCGGCATAAACTCTAAAACGACTGAGACCATTAGTTCAAGCAAGGCGAATCGGTATCAGTATTGACCATCGGCCAAAAAAAGCCGGAAGATCACCCACGGTGGTCGATTTACATACCCATTCTACCTGTTCAGACGGCACACTAACCCCGACCGAGCTCGTCAAAGAAGCGCGACGGCTGTCGATCCGCGTTCTGGCGCTGACGGACCACGATACCATAGAAGGCGTCCCTGAGGCACTCGATGAAGCAGCCCGGGGCGGAGTAGCGCTGATTCCCGGCATCGAGCTCGAAATCGAGTTCCGTCCCGGAGTATTCCACATGCTCGGCCTGGGGCTAACCGACGTAAGCAACGCCTTTTTAGCTTCCTTAACAAAGCTCCGGGAGAGGCGCACCGAGCGCAACCTGCGGATGGTCGACAAGCTCCGGGACATCGGCATCCCCGCCGACTACGAAGCGATCTCCCGGGAAGCCGGTGGCACGGTCGTCGGTCGCCCGCACTTTGCCCGTTACCTCGTTTCGATCGGAGCCGTCAAAGACGTCCGCGAGGCGTTCTACCGCTACCTCGGCGACGGCAAACAGGCCTACGAACCGAAACCGAGCCTCCCGGTAAAGGAGGCAACGGCGCTTATTCACTCCGTCGGGGGCAAGGCGGTTATCGCCCACCCCATGACCCTTGGACTATCCCTCGGAGATCTTGATGAGGCACTCGCCGACTGGAAGGAGCAGGGTCTCGACGGCATCGAAGCGTACCACTCCAACGCAAAGTGGCGGGAATGCCTCAAAATCGAACGCCTCGCGGTAAAGCACGGGCTCCTTTCCACCGCAGGCTCGGATTATCATGGACCATATCGAACAGACCGGGCTCTTGGTCATACCGCCGGAGGGCGGTTAATCGAAGACCGTTTTGCCGCGCCGTTCGTGGAGCATTCGAATTGACCGACAGCTACTCGGAAGGACACCAGGGTTTCGTCGAACGCCTCGGGGCCCGATGGATTGCTCGTTTCCGCGAGTTGCTCTACGCCACGGGGTTCTTTTTTCGGGTAATAGTGGAGACCTTCCGGTTCGTTCGTAAGAACCCCCTGGGGACCCGGGTTCTTACGATGCAGATACTGTTTACCGGCGTCGAGGCGTTGAGCGTCGTGGCAGTTCTCTCGGTGGCCCTCGGAGCGGTCATCATTGTTCAGGGGTTGAGCCTTCTGCCCCAGTTCGGCCAGGGACGCCTCATCTACAGCATCCTCATCACGGTGATTACCCGGGAGCTCGGCCCTATCCTTACCGCCTTCATTATCGCCGCCAGATCGGGCACCGCTATCGCAACGGAGCTCGGCAACATGGTCACAAGCCACGAAATCGAAGCCTACGTCTCGGCGGGCATCGACCCGATCTCCTACCTTGTGGTGCCTCGCTTCCTGGGCGTTACCATATCGATGGTCGTGTTGAATCTCTACTTTAACGTCTTCGGTCTCCTCGGGAGCTACATCGTGACCCAACTTGTCCGTTCGGTCGGCTTTACGGAGTACTTCTCGAATCTCTTGAGCACCATCTCGGTCGTCGACGTCGTTTCATCCCTGATCAAGAGCCTGGTCTTCGGAGCGATCGTTTCGACGGTTGCGACCTACTACGGCTTTAAGGTTGAGCGCTCCAACACCGAGGTCCCTCAGATGGCGATTAAATCGGTCGGCCAGGGGTTCACGCTACTGATCATAGCCAATGCCCTATTGACGTTGGTCTACTATGTCTGAGCCGATCGTCCTAAAAGAAGTCTATCTCGAAAACAAGGAAGAGACGGTCCTCGAGAATATCTCACTGACGATCCCAGGGGGGAGCTTCACCCTTGTTATGGGCCCCTCCGGGTCGGGGAAGAGCGTCCTTTTGAAGGTGGCCTGCGGCTTGCTCCCTCCGACCCGAGGAAGCGTGGAGCAGTTCGGTCGCCCCCTGGTCGGCCTGTCAAAGAAAGACGAAGTCGAAACCCGTAAACGAACGGGTTTCGACTTTCAAGATTCGGCTCTCTGGCAGAACATGACGGTCTACCAGAATCTCTCGCTTCCCGTTCGGTACCACGACTCGAGCATCACCGAGGTCCGTCTCCGCCGAAGGGTCTTCAACATGCTCGACCCCTACGGCATGGCGGCGACGCAGAACCTTCGTCCCTCGGAGCTCTCCGCCGGGGAGCGGAAGATCGTGTCGTATCTTCGGGCATTGGTTCTCGAGCCGGAGGTTATCTTCCTCGACGAGCCGCTCTCCAGCGTCGACTACCAGGCGGGACAGAAGATTATCGCCTCGATCCGGGAGCTAAAGAATCAAGGCCGGACTATCGTTTCGGCGAGCCACAGTCCGCAGCTCGCCTCCCAGTTGGCGGATTATCTGTTGATCCTTAAGGATGGTCGTATCCTCGTATTCGATCGGTTCGACGCCGTAGTCCGATCCACCGATCGCGAGGTTTCCGGGATTCTGACCGACGTGTTAAGCCAGGCGGCAACCTACGACGGCGACATTCTGTCGCTCCTCGACGACGACGTTAATTGACGAATGCTCGAGCTTTCGACTAGAGTATCGCTGGGATGAAGATTCGGATCCGTTTTGCTAATCAGGTGGTCGGCGTATTCATCCTTGCCGCCATTGGGTTTCTCGTAATCATCCTCATCTCCATCGGCGCAAATCAGCGATGGTTCGCCAAGAACTACTATTATCAGAGCACCTTCCCCTCGGCCAACGGCCTCGACGTCGGAATGCCAATTCAGTTCAAGGGCTTCGAGATCGGCAAGATTACCGAGATTACGCTGAACGAGAATAACCTCGTCGATGCCCGGTTCTACATCCAGGACAACTACATAAATAAGGTCTACGAGCATTCGATCCTTCAACTGGTGTCTAACCCCCTTGGACTCGGGGGCGGTTTGATTTTTCACCAAGGGCGGGAGCCGAGTGAGCCTCCCCCGGAGGGGACGACGATTCCCTCGTGGAACACCAAAGAGGCCCGAGTCCTCATCCAGGAAAACCTCGTCGTTGTTCCACGACAGGACGACCAAATAGCTGCGATTCTCGCTCAAGTTGAGCCTGTCCTCGGCAACGTAAACCGGGTACTCATCTCCCTCGACGAAGTGATGAATCAGATGTCCGAGGCCTTCGCCGGAACCGGTGTCGGCCCCGTCACGACAATTGTCGAGCAGACCGACGAGGCTCTCGGGAGCATCAACATCATCCTCGACAACGTGGCAGCGACCACGACGGAATTGAGGGATCCCCGGGGGATGGTTCCGATGCTCCTCGGAGCCGAAGGCTCCATAGAGACGCTGTTGGACGACAACAACGTCCTCTACGACCAAATCGAGGACATCCTGGTTGGGCTCAATCAGACCGTCGGAGAGGTCCAGGGACTTGCGGAGTTCTTCAACGATTCGACTCCACAGCTCGCCGGTCTTCTCGAGGAGGGTCGCCAGGCAATCTCCACGGGCCAAGATGTGCTTCTTGGCCTCCGAAACAACCCGCTTCTCCGAGGTGGCATCCCCGCGACCCTGGAGCAACCGACCACGGTCCGGAGCTATAGGGATGCGGAGTTTTGAGTAAGGTGATAGGAATAGTGGCCCTAGCCGGGTCGCTGCTCTTCGTATCCGGTTGCTCCAGCGCTCCGGACCCGCCGGAAGAAATCGTAGAAAGGCAAAACCAGGGGGCGACCTACGCGGACTTTGGAAACGCCTTCTTCGCTCAGGGCCAGTATTCGCAAGCTCTCTATTTTTTCGACTTGGCCCTGAACGAGCATCGGGCTGTCGACAACGAAGCGGGCATCTGCCGGAGCCTCAATTCCATCGGAAGCGTCTACTTGGCGGCGGGTCGCCTCGAATCGGCGGAACGCTCCTTTGCCGACGCCCTCGCCATCGCCGAAAAGATGAACGACGGTGAGCTTCTGTCTCTGAGTCACAACAACATCGGCGAGTTGTCTCTCCGGAGGGACGAGCCCGGGGAAGCGGCTGGTTCCTTCGAACGGGCGCTCACGTTTGCCGACTCAGGAGACCGCAGCCAGGAAGCAATCATCCGGCACAATCTAGGGGTCGCGCTCCTCCGGCAGAACAGTTTCGATGAGGCGGAGGTCTCGTTCCGTGCCGCTCTCTCTCTGAACGAAACCGAGAGACGCAAGGCGGAACAGGCGGCGAACTGGTACATGCTTGCGGCGCTTCGTTCCCGACAGGGGGACTACCCCGAGGCGGCGGCCTACGCTCGACAAGCATTGGAGCTCGACAAGCAGATGGAGAACTCCGTGGGCATCGCAAAGGACCTTCGAGCCCTCGGCGTTATCCACGCCCGGATGCAGGAGTTACCGGTTGCCCTGGACTACACTCGCCGGGCCCTCGAGGTATATGTTGCCCTCAATATGGTTCGGGAGACCATAGAGACCCTCCGGGAGCTCGAAACGCTTTCCCGCGACGCCGGGCGGGAGGAGGACGCGGAGGAGTATCGTCGTCAACGGGAACGTGTTGAGAGCGCTTAAGGGCCTTACCGAGATCTCGAGCCGGGTCGTCTCGGGCTGGCTGGGTCTTGCCCGGATCCTCGGGAGCATCCTCCTGGGGGTTCTTGTCGCCGGAGCCCTTGGGGCGGCAATCGTGTTTCCCCTCTGGCTCTTGGCTTCTCGGGCAACGGAGGCGTACAACGTCTTGGTGGGGCTCTCTCTTATCGGGCTGTTATTTTTTTGGCCGGCAAGACAGCTCCGGGGCCAAACGTCCCGATCACTTCTGCCGATACTAAAAAAAACCGGCGTTGGTATCGTCGGCCTGGGAGGAGTGTACGCGTTTGCGATTCTGGTTTGGGAGGGGTATACGTTGGGCGCCGTGCTGCTCGGTGCGCTCTACCTCGTCTGGCTCGGGGCGTCCGTCGGTCGCCGAAGGACTCCTGCGCCCAGGCAGGAGACGGATGAACGAAAATAGACGGGGGTGGGTTTCGGCTCTCACCTTCCTGGCTGCATTCTCCCTTGTCACTGTTTCCGTACACGCCGACTACCCGCTTATTGGGCGAACCTCGCCGCAAGACGTCCTCTTTCGGCAGCACCAAGAGTCTCTGCGACGCTTCTACGCAGCTGAGCGGAGCGGCGACCCCCTCCCGCCCCTCGTAATCTATAGCTACCATCCCCAACCGGAGGAAACCCTTATCCAGGTGGCCTCCCGCTTTTCGATTTCTTACGGCACCCTGGCCAGCCTGAATCGCCTTCCCTCGGCAGAGCTCTCCGCAGCGGTCGACGAGCTGTTGATTCCGAGCATTCCCGGGATCTTCGTTCCCCAAGAGCCCCAGACCGACCTCGAACGCCTGATGAGCGAGTTGAGGTCCGCCGAAGATCCGACGTCGGTGGAGGTACGGGTGCACCGCCCCGACGGCGCAATAAGCTACGAGTTTCATCCGGGTTCCGACTTCGATCGGATCGAGAGGCTCTCCTTTCTCGGGATTCTCTTCCGCCGCCCGGTGAAAAACGTGCGAATCTCTTCTTATTTCGGACCCCGGCGAAGCCCCTTTACGGGAATAATGACCGTCCACGCAGGCGTCGACTTCGCCGCCCCTATCGGTACTGATGTTCTCGCAGCCCGCTCCGGGGTAGTTCAGGCGATCGGGGTAGACCCCATCATGGGCAACTCTGTCCTCCTGGGGCACGACGGCGGCTACCAGACTTTCTACGGCCATCTCGACCACGTCGACGTACGGTTGAATGATACCGTATCATCGGGTAGTATCATTGGCGCCGTGGGGAACACCGGTCTTTCGACGGGTTCTCATCTACACTTCGAAGTTCGACAGGGTGGGATACCGCGGGATCCCCTCTTGCATCTACCGGGCCTGAATCGATGAAGTCGTTCGCTCTCCTTACCCTTCTTCTCCTTTCTTCGATCCAAGCCGGATTCAGTGAGACCCTACGGGGTAGCGTTGAACAGGTTGAGACCCTTCAGATTGCCGCAGGTTCACAACAGCGCTTTGAGCTGGGGATGAACGACCTCGGGGTGCTGAGGTTGGAGGGTGACGTTCGATTTCTCCGCGGGGTCCAGTTGGAAGTGCAGGTCCCAGGATCGGCCCAGGAGTTCCCCGGCAGTTTCGCGCTGTACATTCTCCGCGACGTTTCCCCGGACCCGGAGCTTGCGGTAATGACCTTTCAGGGTAGACGGGTGGCCCTCGAGCCGCTTCCCCTCGGCGCTCGGTTTTTCTACAGCATGCCCGCGGTGCCGGAACACCAGCTTCGTTCCACAGTGGACGCTCGCGTAGCGCCACAATCCCTGGGAATCGAAGCCTACCCCGTGGTCTTCTCGATTATCCCAGTGATGAAAGGAATCTCCCCCGCAGCTGCCGAAGGGCGTTTCGTCGTAACCGCCCGGCCTCTTCTGTTGGACAGGGGAGCTCTTCGGCTATCGATTCTGACCCCCGAAGGTGACGAAATCCGGGAGGCTCAGGGAGCCTTTCGTAACTTTTCTCTTTCGATCGACGGGGAAGAAGTGGAGTACACCGGAGAAGAGATCGTTCTTGCAACTGGGCTTCATCGCCTCTCCCTGGAGTCGCAGGTCTTCGAAAACGAGACCGTTACCTTCGGAGTCGAGCGGGGTACCGTTGCAGAGATGAACATCGAGCTCGAACGGCCGAGATCGGAGATAACGGTCGACGCCCCGCGGAACGCGGAGCTCTTTGTCAACGGCGTTCCATGGAACCGGAACGAGCCCCTCTCGCTGGATCCCGGGGACCACACCATCCTCTTCGAGCTCGGGGATTTCTCGGTAAGCCGAAGATTTCAAGTCGAGCCAAAGAAAGACTACGAAATTGTTCTGTCTCTTGATATAATGATAAGAGAAGAGTAAAGATCTTTGTTAAGCAAGTGTCGTCGTGAGACGATAAATAGAATGTCGGTTACTTAATATAGTTCCCCTCCCAGTTTACTATATTAGCCGATAACCGATCACCTGGGCCGGCCTTTTGGCCGGCCCTCTTTTTTTCCCCTCGCTTGACAAAGCTTGACAGCTCTCCCTACCCTACTCTTGATGAGTCCAAAGAGAAAACGACGAGTGGTTCTCCACGTTGCCATCGCCACTGCGGGCGCGATGGCTTTGGCCCTCGGGATTACCACCGGATTAGCCATAGCTTCCGTACGAAATGTCGGAAACCTTGAGAGCGTGGGAACTCAAGCTGCCGCCCTCCCGTCCCAGATTCTGGACGTCAATGGTCGTCTGATAACGGAGTTCTTTTCCGACGAAAACCGGGAGCTCGTTACGATCGACGAGCTCCCGAAACACCTTGTCTACGCTCTGATTACCCGGGAAGACCGACGATTCTTCGACCATAACGGGTTCGACTTCGTCCGGACGTCCAAGGCGGCCTTCGACCTGCTCACTGGCTCCTACTCCGGCGGGGGAAGTACCCTGACGCAACAGCTCGCGGGCCACCTCTACGCCGACCGGAGCGACTTCTCGGTAACGCGAAAGCTCCGGGA
The DNA here is from genome assembly GCA_964558285.1 of uncultured Spirochaetaceae bacterium. Taxonomy (GTDB): domain Bacteria; phylum Spirochaetota; class Spirochaetia; order DSM-27196; family PWMO01; genus CAYPUT01. The sequence continues at coordinate 26,751 of CAZLDK010000004.1, forward strand.
GCTCTGGTGGGCGCTCCAACTCGAGCGGCACTGGACCAAGTACGAAATTCTCGAGAAGTACCTCAATACGATGTTTTTCGGCCACGGAACCTACGGCGTCGAGACCGCCAGCCAGTACTACTTCGGTCACTCAGCTCGTGACATTACCATCGCCGAGTCCGCCCTCCTGGTAATTCAGTTGGCTAACCCGTCGCTCTATTCGCCCATCCGGCGGCCCAACGAAGCCCGGCGAATGCAGCGTACGATTCTCGACCAGATGGTGGAGCTGGGATACACGACTCGGGAGCGAGTCGACAAATCCTTCGAGGAGTACTGGAGCAACTACGATTTTACCCGGGCAAGCACGTCGACGGCGTTCTTCGAACGGGAGGACCGGGCTCCCTACTTCAGCGAGTACGTTCGCTATCAACTGGAGAACGAGCTGCTCCTCGGGAGTCTCGATATCAACCGAGACGGGTTCACGGTCTATACAACTCTCAACCTGGATTACCAGGAGGCAGCGGACCGTTACATGCAAGAGGGACTCGAATCGGCGAACCGAATCTATCAGAGCAACTCGGTTCGACGATCGATCGATGGGAACGATCTCGTTCCGGTAATAGATCTGTTGTCCCTGACCTTCAATATCGGCGATTTCCGAGTCGGAAACGCCAAGCAACTCCAGGAGGCGAAGAACTACTATCAGGAGGAGTTGAACCCGGTTCTTGACGCCGTCGCGCTGCTTTTTGGCACCGCGGACGACGAGGTTCGAGACGCCGTGCGGGTGTCCTACGCTACGTCCGACCGCCGAACGAAGGCTACGAGGGTCGAAGGAGCGCTGATTACTCTGGAGAACGGTACGGGCCGTATTCTGGCAATGGTCGGCGGCAGCCGTTTCGAAGCCCGAAACCAGTTCAACCGCGCTGTCGATGCGGCCGTTGAACCGGGTTCCTCCTTCAAGCCGCTCTACTACTCCGCGGCGATAGAGAATCGAGCAATAACGCCGGCGACGATGATCTACGACTCTCCGGTGGTTTTCTGGAACGACGACGGCACGCCCTACACCCCACAGAACTACCGGGGCGAATGGAAGGGACCGGTTCTTGCCCGGTACGCCCTGGCACATTCGATGAACGTTCCCTCGTTGCGAATCCTCGAGCGGGTCGGGTTTACCGAAGCGCTGACGACCGCTCGCCGGCTTCTTGGTATTCCCGAAGAAGACATGGTCCGGCGAAACCTTGTCCGACGCTATCCCGTTGGACTGGGAATCGTGGAGGTTGCCCCGATACAGATGGCGAAGGCATTCTCCACCATCGCAAATCAAGGTAGAGAGGTTGTCCCTATCAGTATTCGCTATATCGAGGACCGCAACGGCCGCATCATCATGGAGCCGGAACAGGAGCTCCGCCTCGCGCAGCAACAAAAGGGGCAGGAAGCCCAAATCCTCAGCCCCCAAACCGCGTACATCATGACCGATATGCTCCAGACAACCGTCGACAGCGGCACCCTGAGGTGGGCGCAATCGTTGGTCGACGGCTTCGATCAACCGACCGCGGGAAAGACCGGAACCACGCAGAACTGGGCCGACGCCTGGACCCTGGGCTATACGCCCTACTACACCACGGCGGTCTGGTTCGGCTTCGACCGCGGAGGACGGAACTCGCTTGGGACAAACCAGACCGGCGCGGTGACCGCCGGTCCGGTATGGGCTCGCTATATGGAGGAAATCCACCGTGGCCTCGAGCGCCGGGAGTTTCCAGAACCAACCTCCGGCATAACCCGGGCCAGAGTCACCGCTCGATCGGGGCTCCTACCGACGGAGAACTACACGGGCCGGGTCATCGAAGAGGTCTTTCTTGCGGGAACCCAACCCCGGGAGTTCGACCGCCTCGAGGATTTCGAGCGGCAGCAGCAGCCTGTTCTCGTCGACCGACTTCGACGGAGCATTTCGAATCAGAACTTCTCGTTGAGCACCGGCTCCACGGGCCTCGGCGAGGACTTTGATCGCGGCTCACTGGATCTCGACTTTACCTTGGATCTCGACGCCGACCTCGGTTCTGGGGATACAGGCAGAAGCGTAGAGGAAGGGAACCCACTTCTCGACTAGAATCCATCGGAGAGAGCATGAAGAAGCAACCGGTACGAAGTAACGTCACCCCCACAGATAGAGAGCTCGTCCAGATAGGGGTCGGGGACGTGATAATCCGAAAACGGATTCGGAAGAACCTTGGCGACCTGACGCTGCTAATGGATAGCCTCCGTCGCCACGGGATGCTAAATCCAATCGTCATTACCCGAGACCGAGAGCTCGTGGCAGGACACCGCAGACTGGAATCCGCCCGGCGCCTCGGCTGGCAACGGGTTACCGCGTCGATAATCGACACCACCCAGGAGACCGCTCTCTTGGAAGTGGAAATCGACGAGAACACGCAGCGAAAGAACCTAAGTACCGACGAGTTGGCGGACGCCTACGTCCGCCTCGACCGTCTCAAGAACCCCGGTATCTTTAAGCGGGCCTGGAACGCAATCCTGCGGCTCCTGCGGAAGATTTTCGGACGGAAGAAACCGCAGGGCAAAAGATAGCCCCGGTACTCTCCCGTCCGGTCTATCGAAGCCTGTCGAGGGTCGCTGCGTCGAGGCCGACTATGCTGCCGTCTCGGAGCTGCACCCAGACCCGATCTTCAGCAAAGTGAACGGTGGTGTACGGTGTAACCCCCGTCGTAGAGCGCTCCCTCAAGACCAATCGATCGTCGAAGCGCCCGAGATGCCACGCCCCGTCGGCTCGAACGACGGCGTAGATTTCGCTTCCCCCGTCGCGGACAAGGAGGATGCTCTCGGGGAAGACCTCGTCTTCTCCGGAAAGACGTACCTCTAAGTCATCGGGGCTGACGAGTAGGAGACGGGACTGCCCTTCGGTCTCTCCGACAAGAAGCAGGTCACCGGAGACCCGCTCGTAGCCCCGACTGGTTACGGTCGCAACCGGCGACTCGTCTTCGACCGCACCGGTCTCGGCGTCGACGTACACGAGCTGCCCAAGGGGACCGTCAACCCGTTCTTGTACCCGTAGGAACAGAACCTGCCCCGCCTCGGCAACCCCGCCTTCGGCTCCGAGCAACTCCCGTCTATCTTCGGCGATGCTCTCCCGGCGTTCCCGGACCGCCTCGGTAAGCTCCTCGACGTCTTCTCGTTCTTCCTGAACCGCTTCCCGGCGCTCTGAGAGCTCTTGCCGCTCTTCCTCGATTTCCTCCTCGGCTTCTTCGACCTGCCGCCGTTCTTCGTCGGTGGTCGCCTCCTCGGACTGCCTCTGGAGCTCCTCCTCCCGCTGTTGAAGCTCTTGCTCCGCTTCGGCGATGGCCTCTTCCTCTTCTTCGATACGCTCCTCTTCCTGGTCTATGGCGCGCTCCATCAGATCGACCGCGTCTTCTCGGGTCTCAATACCCCGATCCTCTTGTTCTCGAAGCTGATCTTCGACGCCTTCGTCGGTAAGCTCGATCGGGTCAATGGACCGCAGGCGACCTGGTTCGGCACCGCTGTCGAGGGGTGTAACCAACTCGGTGGCGCCGGGCCAGTCGGAGTAGAGGGTCGAAATACCGACGGCGGCGGAAAGATTGCTAAGGACAGCGTCCTTGTAGCGTCCGCGGTAGAAGTCGAGATTGCCCCGGTATATCGCGTTGTAGATGGTCACGAGCTCCGCAAGAAGGAGGGCGTCGGATCGGCTATAGTCGTAGGCTGCCTCGAGATACCCGGCGAGGATACGGCGGACGTTATCGATGTGGTCGACCCTGCCCTGGGGGAGGATGTAGAGAATATCGGCGTCGAGGCCTTCGAGCACGTCGGGGTCGGCAACCCGGATAACCTGGTAACTGTTTCCGATGCGTCCGCGACCGCCGGGGCCGTCGATCTGCGCGGCGAGGGAACGCCCGATCTGAAAGATCTCCTCCGCCGGGTCGATCCGGTCGTAGGGGCCGGTGTAGTTCTGAAACTCGACGGACCGATCGATCTGAGACTCCAGCTCTTCCTCATCGACCTCGAGGGATGTCTGGCCGTACAGCGATAAGGGCCATAGCAGCACCACAAGGGCGGTGATAAGGGCGACGCGTTCGATCGTTTGTCTGACGGGCATTATGCGGAGCCTCCTCGGCGTTCTTCGTACTTCGATTATAGCTCAGGGACGCAGGGATTCAAGGGAGCCGAGACCGAGGGCACGCCTCTTGAGGCCCGTCGGATAGGTACCTTCCGAAACATGGCGAATGATGCCCTCGAAGGCCGATGAGTAGCGCCGGCCGGCATACCTCACGAGCTGCTCTGAAGCTTTAATCACCGCTTCCGCCATCTGAGGGGTTGGCCGACGCTGAAGGATCCGGTAGAGGGAGCGTGCAGCCGTCTCGTCAGGATCGCTCCCAAGCCCTTCTACGGCTTCAACAACGCTTTCCAGTAGATAGTCCTCGGCGCCTGATGCAAGGTCGGAGAGAGCCCCTGAGGCCTCGTAGGTGCCAATCTGGCCGAGAAGACGGATCGCCCGGCGCTGATCCTCGGGAGACAACCCGGGGGCTCTTCGTTGCAGCGCGATCCTCCTGAGTAGCGGAACCACATAGACCCGAGCGGATCCCAGTCGCCCCTCCTCGAGCCTCCGGCTAACCTCGTCGAGCCCTGTGCTCCGTTCCTCGGAGCTCGGAGAGGAGAGAAGTTTCTCGAAGTAGATCCGCTCAAGGCTCCCACCCCCGGACCCGGGGGGCAGAACCAGGTCCCGAGCACCCTCTTCGACGCTTCTGCCGGCGAGCGACTCCCCGCCTCGAATACAGCCCCAGGGCTCCAGGCAACCTCCCCCCAGGGCCGAAAAAAGATAGACGACCCAGTTCGACCCAATCGCGGCCACGCCACCCCCGGCGAGAATCGTCGGATCGGTGAGTTCCGCCTTCTCCGGCAGTCGATACTCCCCGATAAGGGCGCCATCCGGAGAAAAGAGGTAGAGGTTTCCGCTGTGAGACACCGAGACGATCCAGTCTTCTCCGATGGCCACCCCGGAGAGGAACTCGCCGGGGGGCTGGGCTTCCCAGAGCCGGCCGTCCTCCCGGTTAAGCACCCAGAGCCTTCCAGTGTCCAGGGTAGCGGCGATCGTTGCCCCGCCAACTCGCAGTTGCCGGACGCCGGCGGTAGCCCGCCACCCGGCGAAAACCCGGCCCTCAGGATCCAAGTGGAGTACCCTCCCGTCGTCCAATCCCAAGACGACCGCTCCCTCCTCCCCGGCGGCCACGCCTCCCGGAACAGCGGGGAGCGATGTCTGCCACAAGCGGTTACCCGCGCCGTCCACCGCCGACACGACACCGTCGGCTCCGAGAAGCAGGAGGTAGCCGTTGGACAGGAGGAGCGGCTCGGTAGCAAGGGTACCTGGACCTCTGAAGGAGTTCAGAAGACGGCCGGAGGGAGAGTAGACGGAGATCCATCCTTCAGCTCGAGGGACAACGAGGAGGCCCCGGGGCGTAACCGTCGGCGGAAAGGCTACATCCGGAATATCTGCATCCCAAAGACGGATTCCCCGGCGGTTGTACGCAGAGACCCCCCGGCCGTCTCGGGAGACGTAGATCGTACCGTCGGGGCCCAGGACTCCGGGGCCCAGAGGTCGTCGCCGAAGATCCTGACGCCAGAGCCGCTCACCTTCGTAGTCGAAGGCGTAGAGGTAGCGGTCCTCGGAAACAAGGTAGAGACGCTCCTCCGTCGATGCAGGAGGCCCCGGCGAGAGTCCTCCGGTGACATACCGCAGAACATCGGGAAAGGCGTAGGCAGGGGCGCCGAGAAGAATCGCCGTAGCCAAAATGACGGTCGCCACCGGAAGATGTCGTTTGACCATTGCCTGATCCTACCAAAAACAAGCACACTGCGTTATACTCGTTGACAGCACGCCGGGTTCCCGGCGTTTGTTGTATAGCGAAGACGCACCGGATAGTAACCGGAATAGCTCTACTCTCTGGAGGTTTGTTCTATGACTAGACCCAAGCTCGGAAGCCAGCCGACTATCAAGAGGCTTCCTTCCTATCTGCATGTCATAGAGAACGCACAGCGAGACGGGAGAGAGTTTATCTCCGGCACCACTATCGCCGAGGAGTTGGAGCTCGAGCCGATCCAAGTTCGGAAGGACCTGGCGGTTACCGGGATCGTCGGAAAGCCTCGGATCGGCTTTCCCGTCGACAAGCTGATCGAGTCGATCTATTCCTTCTTGGAATGGCACAAAGACCATCGGGCGGCGATAATCGGCGCCGGTAGCCTAGGAACCGCACTCATCGGTTACCGGGAATTCCGACGTCGGGGTCTGAACATCGTCGCCGCCTTCGATATGGATAAGAAGAAGATCGGAAAGAGCATCCACGAGATTCCGGTCTTTACCCTCCATCAGATGGCGGAGAAGATTCAGGAGCTGTCGGTCAAAATCGCGATCCTGACGGTTCCCTCGTCCCACGCCCAGGCTGTAGCGGACCTTTTGATCAAGGCGGGAATCCAGGCGATTTGGAACTTCACCAACGTTAAGCTAAAGGTTCCGGAACACGTCGTCGTGCAAAAGGAGGATCTCTCTTCCGGATACGCCGTCCTTTCGGTAAAGTTGCGCCTCCAGGGCAACGGGCATCCGGAGTAGAAGGCCCCCCTCTCGGTATCCCCGGCTACTCTCCGAGTAAGAGCGCGGTCAGCTCTCTTTGCAGCTCCTCGCCCCTCCTTCCCCCATTGTTGCGCTCATCCCGAGGAATATCAGGAACTACCCGGGCTCGTACCCTCGCCGGCCGGTCGGTAAGGATCGCGACGAGGTCGCCGAGTGCCGCCGCCTCCTGAACGTCGTGGGTTACCATCACCACCGTCCGACGATCCCGGGACCAAAGCTTCGAAAAGACTTCCATCATTCGCAGCTTCCTCGGTAGGTCGAGGCCTCGAAAGGGCTCGTCGAGAAGCACTAGGTCGCTGGGGTAGAGGTAGCACCGGGCGAGCGCCAGGCGATGCTGCATTCCGCCGCTCAACTGACCAGGGAGAAAGCGCTCGAACTCGTTCAACTCGAGAATCGACAGTACCTCGTCGATCGCCTCCTCGTCCGCCCGTCGAAGGACGTAACGAAGGTTATCTCGGGCGGAGAGCCAGGGCAGCAGGCGGGGCTCTTGGAAGGCGAAGCTCACCGCCCTGCCCTCGATACCCGGGAGACTACCACGGTCCGGAGACAGCAAGCCGGCGGCGATCCGCAAGAGGGTCGTTTTGCCGCATCCTGAGGGACCGAGAACGACGGTGATGCCCCCGACGACCAGATTCAGCGTCAGGTTGTCGAGGACCGGCGTCGAACCGAAAGCCTTTTGGACGCCGTGGAAACCGACCGTCGAATCGTTCACGTCAAAGCTCCCGAAGAGGCCCCGGGGTCCGACGCCCCGGATTCTGCGCGACGACTGCCGAGTCGGCCGACCGGCGACCGAGGCCCCGGCGGAGACCCCGAAAGAAAAGCTCCCCGAAGGCGCTCAACAGAAGAAGGATTACGGTCCAGGCGAGGACTTCCGCGGTTTTTAGAAGTATTCGGGCTTCCTGCATCGCGCTACCGATTCCAAAGTGGGGCTGAGCGAGCACCTCCGCTGCGGCGACCACTTTAAAGGTCAGTCCCAGGGCCGCGTGGAGACCCGAGAGAAAGAAGGGGGCAACAGAAGGAAGGTAGAGGTGTCGGATCTTTCGCCCCAGGGGGACACGGTAGAGGTCGCTCATCTCTTGGAGGGCGGGGTCGACCGAACCCACCCCTTCGACGGCGGTAACGTAGATAAGCGGAAACGTTATTAGGAAGGCGACAACCGAGGGGACTTCGCTGCTCCGCAGAAGGACCAGGGTCAAGAGAATGATCGAGATGACCGGGGTCGACCGGACAATCAAAACCCAAGGCCGAAGCAGGAGCTCGAGGGAAGGAAAAACCCCGGCAGCTATTCCGAGGACACCGGCTCCCACCGTGGCAAGGCAGAAGGCGACCAGCGACCGCCACAGCGTCGACCCAACGTGCTCGAGAAACTCGGTCTCCTGCATAAGGCTCGCCGTTACCCGGAGCACCTCTGCCGGCCCAGGAAGCAGAATGGAGGAACCGAGGAGCCGCGCCGAGATAAACCAGACCGCCCCGAGGGTGCCGATGGAGACACCAAAAAGAACGGAGCTTCTCAACCCGGCGCTTCGGCGGCCACCCGGGGACATCTTACCTCCCGCCGGTCTCTTCCGAATCGACAACTATACGATGATATCGCTTCTTTCCCGCTCGGAGGAGTAGTTCTCCTTCGTCGAGCCACGAGAGGTCGACGAGAGTCTCCTCGCTTTCGACCTTCCGGTCGTTGATCCGGGCGCCCCCCTGGCGGATCAACCGCCGGGCTTCGGATTTGGAAGCGGAAAGCCCCGATCGGGTAAAGATCTCCAGAGCGTGGATACCCGCCTCGAGCTCTCGGGACTCGACCGGGGTTGCCGGAATCCCGGAGCGGTCGCCGCCGGCCGCGTCGCTAAAGGCGGCCTTCGCCGCATCCCGGGCCGCGGTGGCCTCGGTATCGCCGTGGATCAGCCGGGTCAGCTCGAAGGCCAAACGCTCCTTCGCCTGGTTGATGTCGCCGCCACCGGATCCCCCGGTTCCGCCGGTAAGCTCGTCGATCTCCTCCATGGGCAGGAACGTATAGAGCGCCAAGAAGCGGCGGACGTCAGAGTCCGGAACGTTCCGCCAGTACTGAAAAAACTCGTATGGAGGGAACAGAAGCGGATCGAGGAACACCGCGCCTTCTTCCGTCTTTCCCATCTTCTTTCCGTCGGCCCGGGTCACCAGGGGAAAGGTCAGTCCGTATACGTTGTCGTCTCCGGTGGTCCGGCGTATCAGGTCGGCC
>CAZLDK010000005.1:0-30987 GCA_964558285.1 uncultured Spirochaetaceae bacterium
GGTCTTCGATAGCCTGCCATACCCCTTCCATGTGGGTCCGCTCCGAGATTGCCCCCACGGGACAGACCGCCGCGCACTGGCCGCACTGAACGCAGGCAACGCCTTCGAGGTCCATTGCGAACGCCGGGCCGACGACCGTGTCGTATCCTCTGTACTGGGGAAAGAGAGCACCGACTTTTTGGACCTCGTTGCACACCGTGACGCACCGCCGGCACTTGATGCACTTGCCGGTATCTCGGTAGAGCGCCGGCGTGCTGGTGTCGAGGCGGACCGTCGGCTTTTCGCCGGTGTATCGAATGTTCTCGACACCCAGTCGGTAGGCGAGCTCCTTGAGCTCGCAGTCGAGGCTCCGGTCGCAGAACTGACAGTTCCCCTCGTGCTCGCTTAATAGAAGCTCGACCACCGTCTTTCGGGCCTCTCGTACCCGGTGATTATTGGTATGAATAACCATTCCTTCGGCAACCGGGGTTGCGCAGGCCGCAAGAAGCGTCTTCGCACCTTCTACGTCTACGACGCAGACACGACACGCTCCTAAAGGGGCCCGGTGTTCGAGGTAGCACATCGTTGGGATGTCTATCCCGGCCGCCTCGGCGGCGTCCCGTATGGTCGTCCCTGAAGCCACTTCCACGCTGCTTCCATTGATAGTTACCCTAGGCATTGATTCCCTCCTTGACGCTATCGGTCGCCTCTTCTCGACCACCCGTCTCCGGGGACACCGGGCTCTTTCCGTAGTCGCACCGGAGACAGCGTTTTGCTTGTCGAATGGCGACCGCCTCGCACCACGGAAGCTCGACTTCGTCGAAGTTCCTCCTTCTGCGGTCCACGTCAATCGTTCTGAGCTTCTCCCGGGGATAGGGAACGGGATCGGCCTCGGGGTCGAACTCCGTGTCGACGAAATGCTCTCTTCGCCAGAAGGCGTGGAGCCCGCCGCTCAGCTTCAGGTCTATCCCCACCGCCGCACGTTCGCCGGCAGCAATTGCTCCGACAACCGAATCGGGCCCCGAGACTGCGTCTCCACCGGCGAAAATCCAGTCGATCGATGTCTTTCCGGTAGTCGGGTCTGCGGTGAGAAAACCGTCGTCCCGGGTCGCGATACGGAGCTCACCGAGGAGGGGCGAGGTCTGAATTCGCTGACCGATGGCCACGATAATCTGGTCCGCGTCGAGGGCGAACTCCTTCCCACTGCCGGCATGGGGCCGCCTTCTTCCACTCCGGTCGAACTCACCGAGGCTCATCGGGGCGCAGCGAATGGCTACTACCTTGTCGTCCCGATCTCTGACGACTTCGAGGGGCTGTACAAGGGTTCTGAGCTGGATGCCCTCCAGCAGCGCCTCTTCGATTTCTTCCTGATACGCAGGCATCTGCTCCTGGGTCCGCCGGTAGATGATGGTTACGCTCTCGGCCCCGAGGCGGAGTGCGGTCCTGGCAGCGTCGACGGCTGCGTTCCCGCCACCTACCACGACGACCCGCTTTCCGACGGGCACCGAGCCACGAATGTTGTACTCCCTCAGGAAAGCCCCGGCGAGCACCACCCCATCACCTGCCTCGCCGGGGACCCCGAGACTCACACAGTCCGGGGCTCCGACGCCGAGGAATATCGCTTCGTAGCCTTCGTTTCGCAGCCCCTCGAGGGTAACGTCCTTTCCAACCGTTACGTTCGTCCGAATCTCTGCACCAAGGCTCTCGATCATCCGAATTTCCCGGGCCAGGGTCTCCCGGGGTAAACGGTAGGCGGGGATCGCTTGAACCAGCATCCCCCCGGGACGCGACTGCGACTCGAACACCACCGGTCGATAACCGAGGCGCGCCAGAAAGTATGCACACGAAAGGCCCGCGGGACCGGCACCGACGATTCCGATCTTGCGTTTTTCGTTCTCCGGATTCTCCCTGACTTCGGGCAGCTGGACGGTCACCTCCTGGTCGACCATATGCCGCTTGATCGCCCGGATCGCAACCGGGTCGTCGATTGAGGATCGCCTACAACGGTCTTCGCAGGTATGGAAGCAGACTCGGGCGCAGACCGCGGCAAAGGGGTTTCTCTCCCGGTGCAACCGGAGCGCCTCTGCGTACCGCCGCTCTGCCACCAAGGAAACGAACCCCGGGACATCCACTCCGGCGGGACAGGCGCTCTGACACGGGGCCCGAACCAAAGAAGCGCAGATACCCGCCTCGCAATGCTTGTCTCGTATGTGTTGCTCGTACTCCTCTCGGAAGTGCCGGATGGTCGAAAGCACCGGGTTCGGCGCCGTCTGACCGAGACCACAGAGCGCAGACTCCTTGATTCGGGTACCGAGCTCGACCAGGCGCTCGATGTCACCCGGCACACCCGCGCCCTCGCAGATCCGGTCGAGAATCTCGAGCATCCGTTTGGTGCCGACCCGGCAGGGAACACACTTTCCGCAGGACTCTTCTTGAACGAACTCGAGAAAAAAGCGGGCCACGTCGACCATGCAGGTCTCGTCGTCCATCACGATGAGTCCACCGGAGCCCATGATGGCCCCAAGCTCCTGGAGCGATTCGTAGTCGAGGGATACGTTTAGAAACTGCTTCGGGACGCATCCGCCGGAGGGACCGCCGATCTGCGCCGCCTTGAAGGGGCGCCCCCCTTTGATACCTCCGCCGATGTCGTAGACGAGCTCGCCGAGTGTCGTACCGATGGGAACCTCCACAAGGCCCGCGTTTTCCACCGCTCCGGCAAGGGCAAAGACCTTTGTGCCGCGACTCTCCGGTGTTCCGAAGTCCGTATACCAGGTTGCCCCTTTTAGAAAAATTGGCACCACGTTCGCGTAGGTTTCTACGTTGTTCAGGAGGCTCGGCTTGCCCCAGAGTCCCTTCTGGGCGGGGAACGGCGGCCGGGGGCGGGGTTCCCCCCGCTTTCCCTCGATGGAGTTCATCAAGGCGGTTTCCTCGCCGCAGACAAAGGCCCCGGAGCCCTTGCGTATTTCCAGATCGAAGCTAAAGTCGCTTCCGAGGACCTTATCCCCGAGAAAACCTCGTTGCCGCGCCTGACCCAGGGCGTGATCGAGGCGCTCCACCGCAAGAGGGTACTCAGCCCGAACGTAGACGTAGCCCCTTTTTGCCCCAACGGTTCGGGCGGCTATAGCCATTCCTTCGATTACCGCGTGGGGATCCCCCTCCAGGACACTCCGGTCCATAAAGGCCCCTGGGTCGCCCTCGTCGGCGTTGCAGAGAACGTACTTTTCGCTCCCTTCGGCCTTCTCCGTAAAGCTCCACTTGAGCCATGTAGGAAACCCAGCCCCTCCGCGCCCCCGAAGACCGGCCGCCTTAAGCTCGGCGATAACGTCCTCGGGGCTCATGGTCTCAATAACCCGGCGGAGCGCTTGATACCCTTCCCGGGCGAGGTAGTCGTCTATGTTGAGGGGATCGATCTCGCCACAGTTTCTCAATACGATCTTTTGTTGCCCTCGAAAGAAACTCTCGAGCCCCGGCGCCTGCTTGTCGGCAAGATCCGCGGACGCCTCGTCCTCGGTCAAGCCGAGGTGATGGGCGATAATCGTAGGTACGTCGCCGGGAGTCACGCGCTGATAAACCTCGCCGGTCGGCTCGACGGTAACGACGGGTCCCCGCGAGCAGGGGCCCATGCACCCCGCGGAAGCGACGGTTACTCCGACGTTCTGTTCGTGGATCGCGGCCCGAAAAGCCTCTTCGACCTCTTTGGCCCCGGAGGCCAGACACCCCGCACCTTCACATATTCGAAACGTTATCCCGGCCTTTTTCTCTGAACTCATTCTTCTGCCTCCTCTTTGTAGGCTTCGAAGATTTCTCGAACCCGAGATGGCTTCACCCTCTGATGAACGTCTTCGTCAACAAGGACGACGGGGGCAAGGCCGCAGGCCCCGAAGCACCTTCCGACCTCGAGGGAGAACTGCCGGTCCTCCGTTGTGGAGCCGACCGGGATACCGAGCTCCTTCTCTACCGAAGCAAGGACCTCCTTGCCACCGCGAACGTAGCACGCCGTACCGAGGCAGACACGGACAACGTGTTTTCCCCGGGGTACCGTAGAAAAGAAAGAATAGAAGGTGACCACACCGGCCACCTCGCTGTAGGGAGTATTTAGCCTGAGGCTTATGTGCTTTAGCGCCTTGGCTGGGAGATAGCCGAAGATCTCCTGCGCCCGTTGAAGAACAGGAATAAGGGGACCTGGCTCACCGCTCACCGTCTCGATATAGCGGTCGAGGTCCTCGAAGAGGGTTTCCTCTTCGGCATTGGGGACAGCTGTAACTACGCCGTTGTTCTCTACACTCATCGCGAGACTCCTTTGGGCTCTCGAATATCGTTAGGGGATAAGTCCCCAGGACTGACGACGTTACACTTGTGACTAAGGCTCGAGACGGAAGGCGGTCAATATCGCCCTATCCATATCGATATTTTTTACTCGTCCAAATACTATCACGGTAGCATCCGGTTGTCAAAGTAAAGTCTCGCCAGGCAACGCAGGCTCGGAAGCGCTTGTGCCGGCGGCGGGGCCGGTCTAGAATGTGGTTATGCCTTACCAAGCACAAAACAATCGCTACGAAAAGATGAACTACAATCGGTGTGGCCTCAGCGGAGTCAGATTACCAGCAATCTCGTTGGGTCTCTGGAATAATTTTGGAGGAACCACGAGCTTCGAGAATGCCCGAGCGATGGTCCGTCGGGCTTTCGACGCCGGTGTCACACACTTCGACCTGGCGAACAACTATGGTCCTCCGGGAGGCTCAGCGGAAGAGAACTTCGGCGAGATACTACGGAAGGACCTCGGTCCCTACCGGGACGAGCTCGTTATCTCGACCAAAGCCGGATACCCCATGTGGCCGGGACCCTACGGAGACTACGGCTCCCGGAAGCACCTTCTGGCGAGCTTGGACCAGAGCCTCGATCGCTTGGGCCTCGACTATGTCGACATCTTCTACCACCACCGAGTCGACGCCCGAACGCCTTTGGAGGAAACGATGGGCGCCCTCGCGACGGCGGTACACCAGGGAAAGGCACTCTACGTTGGAATCTCCTCTTACTCGGCTAGCCGGACCGCGAAAGCTGCCGCGCTTCTCCAGGAAATGGGAGTGCCCCTTCTCATCCATCAGCCCTCTTACTCCCTGTTGAACCGTTGGATAGAAGCGGAACTCCTCGACGAGCTCGAAAAGCAGGGAGCAGGTTGCATCGCCTTCTCTCCCTTGGCCCAGGGCCTACTGACGCCGAAGTACCTCGGCGGCATACCGGAGGATTCTCGCGCCGAGACCGCTTCGCATTTTTTCCGGAAGGAAAGCTACCTAACCGAGGAGAACCTCAGCCGAGTTCGTGCCCTTACGAAGATTGCCGAAAGCCGGGGACAAACGCTACCGCAACTGGCCCTCGCGTGGTGCCTCCGGGATCCTCGCGTAACTTCGGTCCTGATCGGCGCCAGCCGTCCGGAGCAAATAGAGGAGAACCTGGGAGCCCTGGCCGCCCCCGACTTTTCCGAGGATGAGTTATCAGAAATTGACAAATACGCTCGAGACGGGGGAGTGAACATCTGGGCGCCGTCGAGTAACGTAGACTAGGAATAGCGCCTGGACCTAAGCCTCGGCCTCCGGTCCGGTTTCGGCTTCTCGCCGGGCTTCGCAGGGCATACACAGCGGGGCGTCCGGCAGTGCCTCAAGACGTTCGCTGTCGATCGGGGCACCGCAGGCAAGGCAGACGCCGTAGTCACCGTTTTCGATCCGGTGGAGCGCTCCGGCGATTCGGCGGAGCCGGTTCCAGTCATTGAGCTGAACTCTACCGAGGGCTATCTTGTCTTGTTCTTCCTTGGCTATCGCCGGGTAGTCCTTCGTCGCGACGTCGCTCAACAGATCGTTGAACTCTTCGGTGGACATCTCGAGGGTGCGCTGTATTTCGTCCTGCATAGTAAGCAGGTCCTGACGGCGATTCTGAATAAAGGTGTCGGCAAGTTCTCTCATAGCTCTACTCCAGGCGAAGGTGTCTCGTGCAGTACTCTCTCAAACTATGGGGAGGCCCCTGGAGAAGCCATAGCCCTTTTGTGTTACCCGCCTTCCCGGATATCAATGGTGGGCGATCCAGTCCAACGCATGGTGCGCGACGGTCTCCAATGCACCGGGTTCCTGAAACAGGTGCGTCGCCCCCGGTACAACGCGAAGCTCGCTCTCACAAGTCATCTGTGCTTGCGCCTCGCGGTTCATATCGAGAACCGCTGGGTCGTTTTCCCCGACGATGAGAAGACAGGGTACTTTCAAGAGTCCGAGAGCTTCGCCGGCCATATCGGGACGCCCGCCCCGGGATACCACCGAACAGACCTCGGTACCGGGCCTCGCTGCCGCCTGTATAGCGGCGGCGGCGCCGGTACTCGCGCCAAAAAGGTGCACCTCGGAGCTCGGAATCGACTCCTGCGCAGAGACCCACTCGAGGACGTCGCTGGTTCGTTCCGTAAGAAGGGGTATGTCGAATCGGTTTTCTCGCCGGGTGTCTTCCTGTTCGGTCAGGAGGTCGAAGAGGAGGCTCCCAATCCCGGCCTTTTCAAATTGTTCGGCAACAAAGTTGTTTCGAACGCTGTGCCTGCTCGATCCGCTGCCGTGGACGAATACAACGAGCTTTCTACCATCTGGTGGCATCCTTACCTGGCCTTCGAGGGTCACGCTCCCTGCTGGTATCTGAATCATGTTCTTCTCCTAGGTAAATGGTAGATCCACCGAGAGAGACGGTCCATGGACCGTTTGGAGTAGCCGTACCACTTGGATTCCTCGACCCGCTGCCTCCGATAGTCCGTATAGCCTATTCAACCGACCAACAGGGACGCATACGCTTTTTCCAGGAGTAGATATATGAGTTACTTCCGAAGAAAAGTGGGGCGTCTGCTCCGGGGTACGGATGTCCGAATAAACGGCAACAGGCCTTGGGACATCCGCGTCCACGACAATCGGTTTTTCCGTCGGGTTCTCGGCGGCGCCTCCCTCGCTCTCGGCGAAACCTACATGAACGGTCTGTGGGATTGCGACGCCCTCGACGAGATGACAACCCGCCTTCTTCGCGGGGGGCTCGATCGGAAGGTCCGCTCCTTCGCCGCCGGATTCGACATGTTGGTCGCCAAGATTGTGAATCTCCAGAATCCCCGCCGTGCATTCACCGTCGGAAAGAAACACTACGACAACGGAAACGACCTCTACGAGAGGATGCTCGACCGTCGGATGATCTACAGCTGCGGCTACTGGAGGGATGCGACGACCCTCGACGAAGCCCAGGAGGCCAAGCTAGATCTGATCTGTCGGAAACTCGGTCTCGAAAGAGGCATGCGGGTCCTCGACATCGGCTGCGGTTGGGGCGGAACCGCCGAATACATAGCTCAACGCTACGGGTGCGAAGTAGTGGGAGTCACCGTGTCGGAGAGGCAGGTAGAGTACGCCCAGGAGCGTCCATCGGGTCTACCGGTGGAGATCCGATACCAGGACTACCGAGAGGTATCGGAGCGCTTCGACCGAATCGTCTCGGTCGGCATGTTCGAGCACGTTGGTAAGCGAAACTACCGAACTTTCATGCGAAAGACGAGGGAGCTTCTTAATCCCGGAGGGATGATGCTCCTCCAGACCATCGGGGGCAACCGATCCGTCGGTCAAGGGGACCCGTGGATATCCCGCTACATATTTCCGAACTCGATGCTCCCTTCGATCCGGCAAATAGCAGAGGCTTCGGAAGAGACCTATGTGATGGAGGATTGGCACAACTTCGGAGCCGACTACGACCGAACTATCATGCGATGGGTCGCTAACTTCGATGACGCCTGGGATAGCCTCTCCGAATTCTACGGAGAGCGATTCCGACGCATGTGGCGTTACTACCTTCTGACTTCCGCGGCAGGCTTCCGATCCCGGAAGAACCAACTATGGCAAATCGTCTTCTCCCCCCGGGGTATCGACGGCGGCTACGTTTCCATTCGCTGACGCGGGTGCTATCTTTCCTCTCATGAATCGTTACATGAAAGCCGCAGTCGAAGAGGCGCGCTACGGTGTCGAGTCCGGCGACGGGGGACCCTTCGGCGCGGTAATCGTTCTCGACGGAGAAATCGTGGGCAGGGGACACAACACGGTCGTCACGACGAAGGACCCAACTGCCCACGCCGAAGTAAACGCCATCCGAGAAGCCGCGACCGCTCTCGGCCGCTTTGATCTCTCGGATTGCACCATCTACACCACCTGCGAGCCCTGCCCCATGTGTTACTCCGCCCTCTACTGGGCGCGAATCTCCGTCGTATACCGTGGGGCGACGCAGGAAGATGCCGCTGCTATCGGATTCGACGACAAAGAGATTTACGACGACATCGCTGCGGCGCCGGAGGAGCGCAAGATTCAGATGGTCGAAGTCGACAGAGAGGCCTGTCTCGAACCCTTCCGCATCTGGGAGGCGAAGCCCGATCGGGCGCTCTATTGACCCTGACCCGTCACGGCGGCCGTCCTTCGGAACTACAAGAGTCTCAGTAGCTCGTCGAGGCTGCGTATTTCGAAGGTCGGGTCGGGTGGAAAGCGCTTTGCCCCGGGACTGACACTAGAGTCTGGGAGGCCTCCCCGGTTAAGCCAACAGGTGTCGATACCGGCTGCAACGCCGCCGGCGATATCCGACGTCACACTGTCTCCGATCATCAACGTCTTTTCTCGAGGAACGTCAGGGTGCGCGTCGAAGACGTAGCTGAAGATCTTTGGATTCGGTTTCTGCACCCCGACCTCGTCCGATATGACGATAGGGTCAAAATGCTTGGTGATCGGAGAGGTGGCGAAGCGTCCCCGCTGCACCCGGGACAAGCCGTTCGTCACGATCGCTAAGGAGTAGCGAGTTGCCAGGCCCTCGACCACCTCTTCGGCGCCGTCGATCAAGAAGTCTGCCTCCCCGAGGTGCCCAAGATACGAGGCACCGAAAGCCCGTGTATCACACCGAACGCCCAACTGCCGAAAGAACTCACCAAAACGCCTCGGGGATATCTGGTCCTGGGCGATCCGACCGGCTTCGAAAGCCTGCCATATTTCTTTGTTTATGCGGCGATAGATCGGAACCATTGTCGCTTCGTCGAAGGCAATTCCCTGGTCACGAAAGGCCGAGGAGAGGGCGTACGCTTCCCCCCGGTCGTAGTCGAAGAGGGTCCCATCGGCGTCGAAAATGAGCAGTTTGTAGGCCATATCACAGTATAGATTACTTCATCGTCGATAGCTGGATGAAGCTGTCGTACCCCGAGATGCTTGCGGGAATCGTCATGATCGACCGCGGGCAGGCGCGTCTTACCCGGTGGCAGAGGGAGTAGCTTCCGACTCGTCGAAGGGATGAAACAGCCGGTAGAAACGGCCCGGGACGATAAACGATATGGCGTGAGGCTCCACCGCAATTTCGAGGCTACTCGCACCAGAGCTGTCTACCGGGGCGCGAATTAGCTCGCCGTCGACGTGGTAGTCGAGGGAACCTTCCGCTTCGATTCGCATCCGCCGAAGCTCGAAGCGCTCGATAACGCCGCCGTTGTGGCGGCTTAAGTACATATTGATTCGCCGGTGGTGTCCGTTCCAGAGCGCCGGCAGGTGGCGAGCCAAACTGGTTCTACGCCGGAAGTTGAAGAGGTAGAGGTCCATATTTCCGTCGTTGCAGACGACGTCTGGGCACACCTTGAAGAACTTGCCGTAGTAAGGCCTCGTCCCTACCTCGAGCATAACGGGGTTAATCGTTCTTCGGACCTCCTCGAAGGGGAACTCCGCGTTTACCCGGGTGCCCCGAAAGGCGTACTTTCCGTCGGTCAGGTCAACGTCGAGGGGAATGCCTCGGTGAAAATCCCAGCTCAGAAAGGTGTGGATCGCGGCCCGGGCGTAGTTCAAAAACCCGGGAACGCCCCCTCCAACGCCTCGCCGGCTCCCACGCTCCCGGCGCCGAAGAACTTCGACGTCGAAGCCAAGGCCGATAAGCTGCCCGTAGCGCTTGCTGTATCCATCGTCCACCCGGAGAAGATCCACATCGACGAGGTATCCCCGGGTCATGCTTTCTGCGTAAGTCGTCAGCTGGCGACTGATACGCAGGGGTACGTCGTAGGAATCCTGTATACCGTTTCCGGTGCCTCCCCGGAGAAATCCGATAGACTTCCCCCGCCTGCCGAGCTCCTCGCGAAACCCCATCAGCGCGTTTATCGCGGCGTGAGCGGTGCCGTCGCCTCCCCAAACCAAAAGGTAACGGTTCGGGCCCCGCGCAAACTCCCCTACCAGCTCCATGAAGTGGCTGCGATCTCGGCTCTCCGCCACCACGGCGATGTCGACCCGCTTGAGGATCCGTCTGAGAACCCGGACGTACTCAGGATAGCGAGATGGGTTGATAATGAGCTCGCAGTCTCGGAACGCGTCTTCGAACCGGGTCATCGCCACGCCGTCAGAGCGCCGCCGGCTTGTAACCCTGAGACTCGAGTTGAGACACCAGCCAGCCCCGGGCGGCTACGACCGATGCACCGGCGTCGAGAAAGGCACAGCCGTCGTCTACCGACGCCACCCCTCCGGAGGCCTTAATCTCAAGACGGTCGCCGACTGTCTCCTTCAGAAGCCGGATGACGTGGAGGCCGGCGCGACCCGGGGCAAAACCGGTGCAGGTCTTTACATGAGTAGCCCCGGCTTCCGCAACGATGGTCGCAGCGGTCACGATCTCCTCCTCGGTCAGGAGACCGACTTCGATGATAACCTTTAGCGGGGAACCCGTCGGTGCTACGAGGCTTCGTACGCTCTGAATGTCCCCGAGAACCCGGGAGTAGTCCTTGCTCTTGAGGGCGCCAATGTTCATGACCATATCGAAGTCGGTAGCCCCTATCTCGATTCCCTCTTCCACTTCTCGGCACTTCACCGCCGTCGTAGCGGCCCCGCTGGGAAAGCCAACGGGCAATTGCGCTCGGACACCCGAGTCGGCAAGCTCCTGCACGACGATCTCCAGATAGCACGGAAAGGTAACGACGGCCCGAAAACCGTAGCGACGACCGGCAGCGCAGGCTTCGACGACCTGGTCGACGGTGGCGTCTACGGTAAGCGCTTGAGAGTAGTCGATCGTCGGCAGTAGACGGCGAATAGATTCTTCCGATGGAACATACACACTTCTAGTATAGGGTCGCCGACGAAGACGGTCAATTTGATATACTCTAGGGGTGCCCAACCCGCTCAGTTTCTTCGTCTCCTGTCCCCATTACCTCGAAGGCCTCCTCGAGGAAGAGATTCGTCACCTGGCCCTCGACGCCGACGCTTCCGCCACCGTGTCCCAGACCCAGGGTGGAGTCACTTTCTACGGCTCCTTGGAGGTGGCCTATCGGGTCTGTCTCTGGTCGCGACTCGCGAGCCGCGTCTTCGTAAAACTGGCCGAGGGAGCGCCGAAAGACGCAGAAGGGCTCTACGCCATGGCTCGAAGCATCGCGTGGCCGGAGCACTTCGACTCCTCGAACACCTTCGCGGTGGACCACCACGTCCACCACCGACAATTTGGCAATCCCGGTTTTGCCGGCCTGACCGTCAAAGATGCCCTCGTCGACGTCTTTCGGGACGCGGTGGGTAAGCGGCCTTCGGTAGACACGACCACCCCGGACATCCGGGTGTTTCTCTATCTGACGAACCGCCAGGGAGCAATCTACCTCGACCTTTCCGGAGACAGCCTTCACAAGAGGGGCTACCGCCTGCGCCGGACCGAAGCGCCGCTCCGGGAAAACACTGCCGCAGCGGTGCTCCATCGGGCTGGGTGGCCGAGGGCCCTCACGGAGTGGAGGGAGGGCGGCGAGGCGCCCTTTCTCGGTGACCCGCTGTGCGGTTCCGGCACCCTTGCCGTCGAAGGAGCGCTCATGGCCCTCGACGCCGCCCCTGGACTCTCGAGGGTCGGCTTCGGGTTCGAAGCGTGGAAGGAGCGGGACGACGCTCTCTGGGGCTCCCTCCGAGAGGAGGCCTCCCGCCGATCCGAGGAGGGGCGGGAGAGATGGCGGTCGGAAGGAGGACGGGTTTGGGCTTCGGACCTGGAACCTGCGGCAGTCGACGCCGCCCGGGAAAACGCCCAGAGAGCCGGGGTGGCCTGGGCCATCGACTTCGGAGTAATCGATGTGCGCAAGTTGACCCGAGGGGCGCTCCTCGGACGCCTCAACAAGTCCTTCGAGGGGACTCAGACCCGCCCCTATTTCGTGGTAACCAATCCGCCCTACGGCGTTCGGCTCTCCACCCCGGAGACGACGGAAGAGCTCTATCGGGACCTTGGCAAGTGGATGAGCTCCACACTCCCGGGGTGTACCGCCGCTGTTCTGGCCGAGAGCAAGGAGCAGGCCCAGAGCCTCGGACTCCGAGCAGAACGGGTCAACGTCTTCTACAACGGTAACCTAAAGGTACACCTCGCCGTCCTTCGCCTCGGGGAGACCAACCGCTTTCTCGAGCCCCAGGGGACCTCGGAAGAGGTGGAGACGATTAGAAACCGTCTCACCAAGAACATGAAGGCCCTCGGCGGCTACCTCGACGAGAACGGCGTATCCTGTTTCCGCCTCTACGACGCGGACATACCGCAGTACGCCGCGGCGGTCGATGTCTACGAGGACACCAAGGGAAGCCGCTGGGTGGTGCTGCAGGAGTACGCGGCCCCGAAAACGGTCGATCCGGCGGCCGCTGCGAAGCGGCTCTCCGACGTGGAGACCGCGGTTCGGGACTATTTCGAGCTCCCGGAGGAGAGGCTGATTACCAAGCGACGCCGCCGACAACGAGGCTCGGACCAGTACGGTACCTCCGAGGGTCCCGGGGGACGAAGAATCGTCGTCTCGGAAGACGATCTGCTCTTCGAGGTCAACCTTACCGACTACATCGACACCGGCCTCTTTCTCGACGGCCGGATCCTTCGATCCCGGGTCGCTAAAGAGGCCGCGGGCCGCCGATTTCTGAACCTCTATAGCTACACCTGCTCCGCTTCTGTCTACGCCGCGGCGGAAGGGGCTGCAACGACCTCGGTAGACACCTCACACACCTACCTTTCCTGGGGCCGAAACAACTTCTCCCTCAACAGGATCGGCACCCAGAACCACGCCTTTCTGCGTCAGGACTGTCTCGACTACCTTTCATCGACCCGGGACCGCTTCGACGTGATTCTCGTCGATCCTCCGACGTTTTCCAATCGGAAGGGGCGGGATCGAGATTTCGACGTGCAAAGGGACCACGAAGAGCTTCTCCGGAGGGCATTCGGCGTTCTCGACACCGGGGGAACCGTCTTCTTCTCGACGAACCTGCGCAGCTTTACCCTCTCGGAATCCGTGTCCCGGGAGGTAGAGGCGCAGGAGATATCGCAGACGGTTCTTCCGCCCGATTTCCAGCGCCGAAAGCGGTTCCGTTCGACCTGGCGGCTCCAGCGTCGGGAGTAGCGCTACTTTTCGACTACGACGTCCTCGTACTCCGGATGGCGCTTCAGATAGGTCACGACGTAGGGACAGCTCGGGATCACATTGATACCTTCCCTCCGGGCGTACTCGAGGGCTTCCTTCGTAAGCTCCGCCGCGATGCCCTTGCCCCGGTGGTCGTCGGGGACGAAGACGTGGGCGTAGTCAAGGACATTCTCTCCCTTGCGTTCGTAGGAGAGGTAGGCGATTTCGTCTCCGAGACGAACCACAAATCGGTCGGCGGATTCTCGATGTTTTACAGTCATACTCTGGGTACCTCCACTTCGATTCCTTTTCGCTCCGCCGATAGATACGCCGCGTAGACCACCGAAATGGTATCCGCAGCCAGCTGGCTGTCAGACTCCGCAGGTGTCCCGGTTACAACCGATCGGTAGAACGCTTCCATCTCGTGTTGATATCCATGGAACCAGGCTTCGTCGGGCGATGTGAAGCTCCACCCCTCCTTGGTCCCGGTTTTCTCGACGGTGTAGATATCCTCGAAGTTCTTACCCTCGGGGTTGTAGGTTTCCATCGCGTTGTTCGGATTGATGTTGCACACCGTCCGGTGGTTATTCGCGTTCACCTCGATCCAGTTCTTTACACCGCCGTGGACCAGCTCCGAGGCAAAGATGTCGGCGAAGGTGCCGTCTTCGAAGACGACGTGGAGAGCGCCGAAGTCCTCGATGTCGGTGTACCCGCTTTTCAAATAGCCCTGGTCGATGTAGAAGTCGGAGCGGGTAACCGCGTGGGACCGGGCGCTTACCGTAGCCGGGCGAATAGCAGCACCACTTCGCATTCTCCCCTCGACCTTCTTAAGGTAGAGGGCCGCAGAGAGGGGATGCACCGATTTGCCCATTATGGAACCGCCGCCGGAATGGGACCAGATGCCGTAGAAGGGAGAGTGGGAACCGGAGTGGGATTCCTGCCCGAGCATCCAGACTACCTGGGCCCGAGTCTTCTCGATTATTTCCCGTTCCTTCTGAATAGCCGGGGCGTAGACCCAGTTTTCCGCGTAGAGAACCTGCCCGGTGCTCTTGCTCTCTGCCGCGAGAATGCGCTTGATACTCGCAACGGCGGCGTCGAGGCCCTCTTTTCGGGAAAAGGAATCGCCGTTGAAACTCTTTGATCCGTCGCCGAAATAGCCGGTAAAGGGCTTCTCGACGATGGCACTCTTCCCGGCGTCGAGGGCGGCTATCGTAATCTCTTCGTGGCTGGAAGGGGGCGTGCAGACGTGGAGCACGTCCGTCTCCTTTAGAAGCGAATCCACATCGGCGAAGGCCTCGATACCTCGCTCTTGGGCGAACTGCTTTCGCTTTTTCGCCGTGGGTGAGTAGACCCCGACGACCACCGGTTGAGTCGAATAGACCCGCTTAAGGGCGTCGTAGTGGAACGCCGCGGCGAAACCGCTTCCTAGAATGCCAACCCGTACCTGCTTATCTGCCATGACCACCATTATAGGGGAGCGATAGCATATGCAAAAGAACTCGATTGCTCTTCCCGCCGGGGGGGGGCAGATCGCCTACGTTTTCGACGAGGACCCGTAAAAGGTTCCGTTTACCTCGAGGCTCGGCGTCGTCCCCTGATAAAAGGGCTTTTGCCACGAGTCGTACTCCCATCCCGATGTACCGATCTGTATCTTGCCCATACTCTCAAGATACGACCCCGGCTCTATGTCTCAAAGAACCGAGGTACAAAACGGCCCGACGTCCCCATACCGCAACCGCAGCAAGCACGAGGCGAGGGATGGTGATCCAGAACGCCCCGACACCGAGGGCGACGAAGAGTAAGGTGTCCTCGAGAAGAGAGTGGGAAAGAACGAGATGATGGTTCAATAGATCCGCCTTCTCTCGGTCGAGCTTACCCTCCTCGACGTTCTCGAACATCACCGCGGCGCCGTACGCCAGACCAAGCGTATTCGCGACCACCCAGAGGAACGCCGACTCCTCCGGAAGCCCGAGGACCCCAAGCAGGGGGCGAAAGAACCGGGAGATTCGGCCGACGACGTTGTAGTGCTCCAAAATCCGCGAGAGAAAGGTCAACCCGATGACGATCGCGACGATGGTACCGCTCAACCGGAGAGAGTCCCGGGACCAGGCGAGCAACATCGCCCCGAGGGATCGGGCACCAACCGCAGCCCCGCCACCACCGAGGGACACCGTCTCGGACAGGCTTTCCGGCAACAGCAGATTTAGCAGCACCGCTCCGACCAGGCTCCCGCCGAGGCGAATAAGGAGCATAGCCCAGGCGTTGGACCCTAATCGCCTCACGACGGAAGTCTCCACGATAAGGTTGTGGGAGACCAGGCACATCAGGGCAAGTATCGTGACCTCTCGCGCATTTAGAGAGAGGGTCCCGATTACCGCTATAGCCGAATAGATGTTGACGAAGGCGCTAGTGATAAACACCACCGCTCCCTCGGCCGGGAGGCCGAGAAGTTCGAAGGCTCCCGCCAGGGGAGATGCAAGGGGCGCCAGAAGCCCGTAGTGGCGCAAAAGGGCGGCCCCGAGAGAAATCGGCACCATAACCGAGAGGAGCCAGAGAGCGGATCTCAGAGCCGGACGGACGGCCCGACGAAAGATAAGCCAGAGCTCCTGTGTGAGTTTTCTCACCCCGGACCCGAGACGGCTGGTCAAACCACTGTTCACGATGCCCGGAATATATGGACCCCGGACGGACTTCGGCAAGCGCCCCCTTACCAGCGGGCCTCAGTACGGGGTACCCTTGTGTTATGGAGAACGTGCAGATAAACGAGTCGCTCATCGTCCTTGTGGTCGGCGCTCTGGTCGTGGTCTGCGTCTTTCTCTACTCCCACGCTCGAAAGCTCGGCTTTCCGTCGTTAGTGGGGTTCATACTTCTCGGCTTGGCCGTCAAAGCCATAGACAGCTACCTCCACTTTCTTTCCCAGGGAATCGTCGAGGTCCTCGACGTGCTCGGAAAGATCGGTATTATCGCCCTCCTCTTTCGGGTCGGCCTCGAAAGCGACCTCCGTGGCTTGGCCGCGAAGATCCGTTCCGCCTCGGTAGTGTGGCTCGTCAGTGTGGCCGGCAGCGGTTTTCTGGGCTTCGCGGCAACCCGGTGGCTCCTCGGCGCCCCAGTGGCCGCGAGCCTTTTCGTCGGCGTCGCCATGACCGCAACCAGCGTAGGGGTTTCGGTGGGAATCTGGAGAGAGGCGAAGGCGTTGTCGAGCGACACGGGAGAGCTTCTCGTCGATGTCGTAGAGCTCGACGACTTAAGCGGCGTCGTGCTGATGTCCCTCCTCTTTGGTATCGCGACGAGTCTCTTCGCGGAAGGTACCGGCGGATTGCCGGGCACGTCGATGGCGTTGGAGATCGCCGTCACACTCGGGAAGCTCGCCGCCTTTTTCCTCGCATGCTACCTGTTCATGCGCTACGTCGAACGACCCTTCACCCGGTACGTAGAGAGAACAGAATCCGGTCCCGAGCCAATGCTGACGATGGTCGGAGTTTCGTTCGTCCTTGCGTCGATAGCTGGGCTCCTCGGGTTTTCGGTGGCAATCGGCGGCTTCTTCGCAGGCTTGGTCTTCAGCCAGGATCGGGAAGCGGTTCAGATGGAGACCTCCTTTGAAGCACTCTACGAGTTCTTCGTCCCCTTCTTCTTTATCTTCGTCGGTTTGTCTATTCCGGTCTCCGCGGTTCTCGATGCCCTGGTACCCGGGCTCGTTCTCCTCGGGGCCGCGGTAATCGGAAAGCTCCTCTTCTCCTGGCTTCCGGCGCTTCTGGTGACTACCCCGAGGCCGGCGCTTCTCATCGGGGTCAGCATGATACCCCGGGCCGAGATAACCATGATCATCCTCCAACACGGCAGGTCCTTCGAGGGTGTCGCCATGCCGGGGAATGTATACAATGGAATGATTCTGGTGGTTTTGGTGACTGTCAGCCTTACACCGTTCGTGTTGCGGCGCCTCTTGGCGCGGGGAACCTAACGCCGGGAACCGACCCAAGGAACCGGCCGGTCGGCCGTCGCAGCGCGAAAAGGCAAACAATAACCCGCCGCAACCTTGTTCTCGGCCTCGAATCTTCGTAGGCTTTAAGGCCAAGGGGGATACTAATGAGCATTACTCAAATGTTGAAAGAAAGCCTGGAAGTCTCGAAGAAGAATCTCCTCATCTTCGTGCCCATGCTCGCAGCGAGCGTCTTTTCCGCGCTCCTCTCTCTCGCCCTGGTGGGATCGGCGATTCCGATGGCGAATCGTTTTACCCAACAGCCCGAGGTGGTGAATCCGGAACAAGCGATGGCTGCTGCCGGAGCGGCGATAGGCGGAGTGTTCTTGGTCATGATTCTGAGCGCCATCGTCGGCCTCTTGGCCCACGGCATGACCGTTGCAATGTCGGACTTAGCCCTGAAGGGGGAGAAGCCGAGCCTTGGTACCGGGTGGAAGCGACTCATGGCACGCCTGGTGCCGATGATCATCGCGTCGGTTGTAATGGGGATCATCATCGGCGTCGGAATGATGCTCTTGCTGTTGCCCGGACTAATCGCGGCCTTCCTGCTGATGTTTACCTTGGTGTCGGTCATGGTCGACGACGCCGGTGCCTTCGAAGCCCTGGGGAGAAGCTTCCGAACGGTCACCCAGAACTTCAAGGCCACCTTCGTCTTCTTTCTCGTCGCCATCGCCTTGGGACTTCTATTCGGCCTCTTGAGCGTTATCGTCGGCCTGGTCCCCGTCTTGGGCGTCGTCCTCACGATGATCGTGAGCGCACTCTATACCGGGTTCATTTCGGTATTCATCGTCCGGGCGTATCGAGAGCTTGGAGTGCAGCCCGGAACGAGCCCGGAAGCGGAGGTCTAATCGCGGAGGAAGAAATTGGTTATATTCTTCCGAAATGCTAACTGAATCTGTCTTTATCTTTGATTTCGACGGGACTCTCTATCAGGGAGATCCCGTCTCCCGGACCTTCCTGGAATGCATCCTCCAGGAGGTGGGCCGGGAGGATCTTTTCGCCCCGGCGTGGAGCGCAGTGCGTCAGATCTCCACAGGCAGTCACCTCTGTCGTGTCGGCCAATTCGTTTCGCCGAACGATCCGCCTGGCTCCTTCGCCGAGGTCTCAGCAGAGTCCTACGAACAACACCTACTTTCGCTTCGAAGCTCTCCGGAACCGGTAACCGGGGCCCATCTAATCGGGGACGGCTGGGGAGTAGTCTTCGCAGTTACCGAGCCTCTTGCTCGAGATCTAAGCGTCTTCCACCGAGCATTCAGGGCAATGCGAACTCGCCTCGCGTCCCCCTCCACCCCTTTCGTGGTAGAGAAACGTCTCCGTACGGCCTTGGAGAATCTAAAGGAATCGCACCAACTCATATTGTTCTCGAATTCCGCCGTCGGGCCCGACGGCGAGGGGCTGCTTCGGCGCCTCGGCGTCGAAGAGCTCTTCGACGAAGTCCGATTCGATGCGGGGAAACCGCAGGGGCTGGTCGACCGTATAGCGGCCGTCGTCAAGGAGACCGGGATCGCTCCCGACCGCATCGTGTCGATCGGCGATCATCCCTGGAACGATCTTTACCCGGCCCACGCTTCAGGAGCGCATACCGTCCTCGTATCGCCGTATTCCGAGCTCGACAGACCGGAATGGTCCTACCGTGTCGGGAACGTTGCAGAGCTCGCCGCCCTTCTCTCCGAAGAGTTGGCCCTCGGCGCGGCGTAGGCTCTTCCGGGAACGGAGACGGCGCCCGGCTAGGACCGGCTGTAGGTTCCCATCAATTGCGCCTCGGCGAGGACCTGGCCGTCCATGGCCTTTTCCACCTCGTCCCTGCTTGCCCCGGAAGAAAGGTTTAGGGTGGTGTCCAAGGCGTAGAGCCGAAAGTAGTAGCGATGAGTCCCGGATGGAGGACAGGGACCTCCGTACCCGCTCTTTCCGAAGTCGTTTGCTCCTTCGGTCCCCGGGGCGGAGCTCTCGGCGATTCGATCCGTCGGATCGATGTCGAAGAGAAGCCAATGGAGAAAGGTGCCCCCAGGGGCGTCCGGATCGTCGACAATCAGCACTAGACTCTTGGCTTCCGATGGGACGTCGGAGACAGTCAGCTCGGGATTCTTGTTCTCTCCGTCACAGGTGTAGACCGCCGGAATGGATTCTTCCGGGGAAAACGCAGGGCTCTTGATATCCATATCGATTCCTCCTAATGAATAGAAGCTAACCGGCGCTCCCCGGGCATCCCATAGTCCCCATAGGTTAGAGCGGTCCCATCCCCAGAGCCCGGGCACTCGCGACGGTGTCTGCGCTGCAGTCGACGGTCAACGGCGTTACCGCGACGGCGTTCTCGAACGCAAGAGCGTGTATGTCGGTCCCCTCTTGAACGAGCTCAGGGTCCTCATCGACCCAGGTCCTCCCGGAGCTCAATACACTAGTCGGTGCCGGGTCGTCGATCGTGTGACGAAAGTAGTGCCGCCGGGAAAGACGGCAGATGCGCTCCGGTGTCCCCGGGGGACACTCGTGAGGTACGTCGATCTTCAGTATATCGAAGGGGAAGGGACGATCTCCCGCGAGGCGCCGCTGACCCGCCGGCGCCGCCGGTGGACCGTAAGTCCCAATCGTAGCCAAGAGGTTCTGGGCGTACTTCCGAACGACCCGGGTCGCCCCCTCCCAATCCATCTCTGCGTATTCGTAGTGATGGGCAACGTCGGACTGCTGGGACGCCGCGATCGCGGGGATTCCGTAGGCCGCCGCTTGGAACGCGGCCCCGACGGTCCCGGAGATGGTAATATCCATTCCAAGGTTCTCTCCGTAGTTTACCCCGGACACGACAAGATCGGGCCACCGGTGAGCGAATATCGTGTTCATCGCGTGCTGAACCGCCAGGGCCGGTGATGCATCGATATGGTACGCCTCTATCCCCGCGAGGGGATCCGGACCTTCGGAAGCAGGCTGATTTCCCCGGCCGTGGATCTCCACGGGGCGCAGGTGGTCGTCCCAGTTCCCAACCATGCTGCGACCTCGTGACGTCTGCTGCGTAGTGGGAGCAACAACGACAACCCGACCGAGGCCGATAACCGCCTCCACCGCCGCTATGAGCCCCGGGGAGTCGATCCCGTCGTCGTTCGTTACCAGAATGAGCGCCTCTTCTTGCTCTGCTGCTTCCGCCACTTCTTATCCCCTTGTGTCGCCTATTCTACGCGTCGCGGCCGTGTAATGAAAATGCTTTGATCGGCTATCGTGGCTCAACTCCCCAGGGCACCGGACGCTGATTTCGATAGGTAAAGAGCTGACGGAGGAGCAGCTGCCGACCGTCGTAACGGATGTACGTGCGCTCCCAGTCTATTCCCCGGCGGTTAACCACAAGGTCGAACCTCCGATGGTGTCCCGGCGGAAAGCTCTCGTCGAGACCGAGAAACTCCGCCCAGACTTCTTCAACCGCGACGGTAACCATCGAACCAGTCCAGGTATCGACGACCGACAGAAAGCCGACCCTCCGAAGAAGAGCGATAGCCTCTACAGCGTCCCGGCCGCTCAGGCTGAAGGGTTCCGGCGCTGGAAGTCGGGTGTCCTCTCCTGCAGGCCCTCCCTCCTCGAAGGGTTCCACCGCAATAAGACTCGGAGGCGGGCAGAGAAGAGTTGCCGCGACAAGCGTTGCGGATACCCAGGCGTGGACACCGAGTTTCACCGAGAAGCACTCCTTTGTGCGATTATCGACGAGTTTAGCCGGAGAGTTTCGAAGTCGGTGGGAATCCCAAAAACTGCTCTTCGAAAAACCGGAGGGCCCGGCTCTCCTGTTGGTACCAGACGTCGTCGGGAAGGTTCAAGAATGCGTGGTCCCCTTCGGGGTAACGAACGAGCTCTACCCTGCCCCCGACTCCTGCAAGGGCCTCGGCGTATCTTTCCGATTGTCGAATGGAAACGGTACGGTCCGCTTCTCCGTGAAACAGAAGAACCGGTGGGAGCTCCGGGTCCACATGATGGATCGGGCTCAACGCGACGAGGCGCTTTTCCGGAAATATTCGAAAGCTCGCAGAACGGTCGAAGGCGTCGCCGTTCTTCATCGCAAGGAGGTCGGTAGGTGGGCACTCTGCAAAAACGAAGGTCGGCTCCGGAATAGTCCCCGGGTCCGGTGCCTTCGCCGACCGGGAGGCTACCATTAGGGCGACGTGAGCACCGGCGGATACCCCGTAGAGACCGATGTTCCCGGGATCGTATCCGAAGCGGTCCGCCTGTTCTGCGAGCCATACGATAGCGTCTTCCGCATTCTCGATGGGGCCCTCGATACCGCGGTAAAGCGCCGTCGTGTAGTTGACCGACGCCACGAAGTAGCCTTTCCGCCGCAGTCTCTCGAGGAAGCGATCGATAATGCGAATAGTCGATTTGTCCCCATGGATCCAGGAGCCACCGTGGAAAAAGACGACCAGAGGGGCGCTACCCCCGGCGGTCTCCACCAGCGGTTCGTAGAGGTCGAGGCGGTGCCGTCGGAAAGCGCCCCGGCCGTATAGCAGGTCGAGGTGTACCACCCCGGGAACCGGCGGCATGGCTTCCGACTCGGCGACGAGGGAGCCGATTGTCTCCGGTGTCGGCGTCAGAAGACTCTGCACCGACGGAATAGAGAGAATAAAGAGCCCAAAGAGTCCGATTGCCAGGACGAATGCCGCAGCTTTCATAGATAGAATCTCATCCATGGATGCCAAATCGTCAACGCGGAGAGGTGACAAAACCGCATATGGGACCTATTCTGGTGGGTGCCGATGGAGTACCGCATAGTTGCGACACTAGGGCCCGGGAGTGCCCGCCCAGAGATCTGGCGGCAGCTCCTAGAGGCCGGAGCGTCCGCTTTTCGACTGAACACGTCTCACCTCTTACCGGACGACACCGAACACTGGGTCTCCCGGCTCACGAATACCTTCGGTGGCGACACGCCGGAGATAGTACTCGATCTACAGGGTAGCAAGTGGCGAGTCGGCGACATTGGCACCCGCATCGTCGCCCCGGGTGATTCCATCACACTTGCCTATCGTCCGGACGACATCCTTGAAGACAGCCTACCCGGCGTCGTGCCGGTTCCCCACCGTGACTTCTTTCGTGCCCTGGAAGATGCAGACGGCACGGTCCTGGTAAACGATGCCAAGGTAGAGCTGGCGGTCGACGCCCTCCGGGAGTGCCAAGCCTTCTGCCGGGTCGTCCGGGGGGGACCGATCGAATCTCGCAAGGGTGTCACCGTGCCGAACTCCGGTTCCCGGAGCGAGGGTCTTGGGGAACGGGACCGAAGGATCGTGGAGCGGACTCGAGGCCACGATGGTGTCGTCTACGCACTCTCCTACGTCCGCGATGCCGAGGAGATGAAGACGTTTCAGAAGGACTTGGGTCCCGGAGCTCGGTCGGTTGCGAAGATCGAGCGTCGCGAAAGCGTAGTGAACGCTCCGGCGATCGCCGAAATCTCCGACGAGCTGTGGCTCTGCCGTGGAGACCTCGGTGCAGAAATCGGCCTAGTCGAAATGGCGCGGGTGGTGCGCGAGTTTTCCGCCCTTCTCCCCCAGACCGAGATCCCTGTGCTCCTCGCGGGTCAGGTTCTCGAGCATATGACACGGCATCCGGAACCGACCCGGTCGGAGGTGTGCCACCTCTACGACTCAATCCGCGCCGGGTTCGCCGGTATCGTCCTCTCCGACGAGACCGCAATCGGCGCCCACCCCGTGGAGAGCTGCCGAGCGGCGGCTCTCTTCCGTCCCCCGGGGCCGACTTGACGTCCAAGTAACCTCCGTATACTCTTCCTGACATTCCGGGTACAGATTCGGTCACCGACCGAACACGACCCACACCAATTTCTACCGGAGGCGTGCCGTGCGTGAAATTGCGTCCCATTGGCCGGGAAGAGTCTTCCTCCTGGTTCTCGCCCTCTCTACCGTCGCTGTCATCTATCTGGTCGCGACCGGCTTTCTGGAACAGCGAGTTGTCGTAGCCGGGTGGATAACCCTTCCCCTGTTGGTCGGGGCATCCTACGTTGTGGTCTGGCTTCTGGCCTACCTCGTCTACTTTTTTCGTTTTTGGCCCTACCGATAGGAGAGACAGATGCTTGCAGTACTCGCACTAACGGGGTTCGGCCTCGTTATCATTCTGATGGCGGTCTACGGCTATCGGATTTCCGCCAAGACTGCGGAAGACTACATGCTCGGCGGACGGACCATCGGCGTTGTCGTCATGTTCTTCTTCGTCCTTTTCGCTATATCGTCGAGTTGGACCTTCTACGGCTTCCCGGGGGTACTCTACCTCGACGGCCCAGGGTACATCTTCTTTATATGGGGTTCCGTCGCCGGTTTTGCGGCACTCTACATGTTCATCGGTCCCCGCCTCTGGGCGGTCTCCCGCATCAACCGGTTTCTCTCTCCCGTCGAGGTCCTGGCCGAACGCTACGAGTCACCGGCTCTACGTGTAGTCCTGAGCGTTAGTATTCTGGCGTTTATCGTCCCGTACGTCGGCATCCAACCTCTCGGCGTAGGCCAGGGGTTTCAGGCGCTGACCGGGATGCCGGCGATATACGGTGCCATCTACACCGCCGTCCTTCTGGTCGTCCTGGTAATGCTCGGGGGAATGCGCATCGTCGCCTGGGTTAACATCTTCCTCGGGATCGTCTACGTAACCGCTCTCCTCGGCTCTTTGATATGGGTGGTAAACGCGACCCTTCCCGAGGGCCTCACCGGCGCGGTTGCCTGGCTCGAGGCGAACAACCCGGAGCAACTCTCCGCTCCGGGACCCCGGGGTACCTTTACGCCGGTCCTCGTCGCCGGCACCATGATCGTCGGCCTCCTTGCCTTTAGCTGGCCTCACATCGCCATTGGCGCGATGACCGCCCGGGATAAAACGCTCTTCAAGTGGTTTCCCCTGTTGATCTTCCTCTTCGGTGGACTCTTCTTCTACATCATCCCCTTCATCTGGGGATCCATCGTCGCTCCGGCGGTGATGCCCGGGGTAACCAGCGTCGCCGAGGCGGACCAGATAGTGCAAACGATTATCACCGAGAACCTACCCGAATGGTTCGGTGTATTCGTAGTAATGGGTGTCGTCGCCGCGGCGGTGTCGACGGCGGCGGTGCAGTTGATGACCTCCAGCGTCATCGTCGCCCGGGATCTCGTCCAGGGTATCTTTAACCCCGGCGCCTCCGATCAGCAGATAACGCGGTGGGCCCGATTCTCGGTCATCGGCATCATCCTTCTGAGCATGGGGTTCTCTATCTGGAACAACCAGGCGATGGCACTCTATCTGACCGACGTTTCGATACCCGGCTTCGCCCAGTGGGCACCGGCCCTCGTCGGAGGAATTCTCTGGAAACGAGGCACCAAGCAGGGCGCGATAGCGGGAACCTCGATCGGGGTGATCTATCTGGTTGCGGCGCTTCTGTTCCAGGTCGACGGCGAGCGAGTCCTTCTCTTTGGACTTCACCCGGTAATGCCGACCCTGCTGATAAACACGGTCGTCTACCTCGTCGTCAGCTTGGTTACGCCACGACCCCGGGACGAAATCAACGAGCAATTCTTCGACGAGGTTGACGCGTTCCTCCGATCCGAAAGCGCGGCCCTATGAGTACGGCGTGGCGACTACTGTACAACCCCGACGGCGACGCGGCGGATATCCTCGCCTATCCCTCGGCTCTCGCCGAGGGCCGCATCGGCGGAAAGTACATGCTCTCGAAGGATCAGCTCCCGGACACCCTCGTCGTTCAGGGCGTAAAGCGCCGGGGGATCATTGCCGGCGCCGACGTCAAGATCGACAAGAAGGCAGCCGAGACAGCCGGGGTCGACGTAGCACGGGCGCCGCGCTCCGGCCGCCGGGGGGCCCAGCCGGTAGACACGCTCTCGCTCTCGGAAATGATGGCCGGCGCCTCGAAGAAGTTTCAGCCTGAGCCCGTAGATCCGGACGACCCGGCGGTTATTCTCTACACCAGCGGCACAACGGGGAAGCCGAAGGGCGTCGTTCTCACCCACAAGAACTTCTACACCCAGTGCGATCAGGTGGTCCGGCACATCATGCCGGTCGATCAGAAGGATATCTTCGTCGGCGTCCTTCCCCTCTACCACGTCTACGGCCTTTCGAACGGGCTGGTCACAACCATTTTCTACCAGGCGGCCTTCGCCCTGGTGCCCCACTACTCTCCGGCGAGCCTTCTTTCGGTGATAGACCAGCATAAGGCCACCATCCTCATTGCCATTCCTTCGATGTACAACCACCTCCTCGCCCTTGCTCGGGTCCGGAAGACGGATATTCCGAAAAGCCTGAGAATCTGCGTCTCCGGTGGCGCACCACTGCCGGCGGCGGTACTGAAGGAGTTCCAGGACGTTTTCGAGACCCGAATTAACGAAGGCTACGGACTTACCGAGACGACCTCCTCGGTCAGCGTCAACCAGTTCGGTGAGAACTATCGTCCCGGGTCCATCGGCCCCCCGTCGCACTCCGTGGAGATGCGGGTGGTAGACGACGAGGGTAACCCACTTCCCGACGGCGAAGAGGGGGAGATCGTTATCCGGGGGGATGTGGTCACCCCGGGCTATTGGAACCTCCCCGAGGAGACTGCCGCCGCAATAAAGGACGGTTGGCTCCACACCGGGGACCTTGGCCATCGGGACTCCGACGGCTACTTCTACATAACGGACCGCAAGAAAGATCTGATTATCCGCGGCGGTTTCAACATTTCCCCCCGGGAGGTGGAGGAGGTCTTGATCGACCACCCCTCCGTCTCGGACGCCGCGGTAATCGGCGCCGAGGACAGCCGGGGCCGGGAAATTGTAAAGGCCTATGTATCACTTCTCGAAGGGCATTCCGCGACCGAACGGGAGCTTCTCTCGCACTGCGAGTCGAACCTAGCCCCGTACAAGCTCCCGAAAGCGATCGAGTTCCGGGAGAGCATCCCAAAGAGCGCGACCGGAAAGGTCTTGCGAAAAGAGCTGAGAGAAGGTTTCCAGGACGAGCGACTCATTCAACAAGAATAGGGCGGAGAGAAGACAGCGCTATGAGCAGCACTTTTTCAGGACTTGGACAACTACTGCAGGACGCCGCGAAGAAGCAGAAGAAACGACCCGCGCTCTACTTCGACGGTAGCGCCATTAGCTACGCCGAGGTGGACGACGCGTCGAACAAGGTTGCTAATGGGCTAAAAGCCCTCGGCGTCCAAAAAGGGGACCGGGTGGCAATTATGCTTCCGAACATCCCTGAGTTCGTCTACACGCTCTTCGGCATACAGAAGCTTGGTGCCGTCGCGGTCCCCTTCAATACCCTCTACAAGGGTCGCGAGATCGTACATATTCTCAACGACAGCGGTGCCGTTGCAATCGTCGCCCTGACCAACTTTGCCTCGCTCTTGAACGAGGTTCGCGGGGACTGCCCCACCCTCCGGCAGGTAATCACGACGGGGCAACGCACCCTGGTCTTCGTCGAGCCGGACTCCACGGTGAACGTTCAGGCCGTCTTCGACAAGAGCCGGTTCGAGAGTGGGGACGAAGTCTTCAGTTTCTTCGGAGAGACACTTCTGTCGGCGATCGAGTCCCTCGGCGTCGAAGGCGCCTTCTACAAACACCGGGGGAGTATTCGGTGCCGGGGAAAAAAGCTCGCAACCATCGTCGTCCAGGAGATAGAAAACCTCTATG
The DNA here is from genome assembly GCA_964558285.1 of uncultured Spirochaetaceae bacterium. Classification (GTDB taxonomy): domain Bacteria; phylum Spirochaetota; class Spirochaetia; order DSM-27196; family PWMO01; genus CAYPUT01. The sequence goes on from CAZLDK010000005.1 coordinate 26,945, forward strand.
TGGTGAACGGGCTCCTCTTCGCGGCTCCCCTGCAGACCGACGAGTTCTTCAAGGTGCTCTGGGTCCCAGCGGAAATTAAGGACAAGGTGGTCGAGCCTTCGACGTCACTCCAGGAGGAGCTAGGCCGCCCGGTTCCCATCGACGAGTTTCGAGACACTCTTGTTTCGACCTTTGGGGAAGCAACAGGGAGCGAGGTCGTATCCGGCGAGCTCAAGCGCGACGAAATTTTCGGTTACGAGAAGAATCGTGCCCTGGCGTGGCGCAAATAACTGACGCCACGATTCGTGGAGCGATTCAACCTTTTGTTTGACATCTCGACGAATCCGTCATAGAATACGGTTACTTTCCCGAGCCGACCTGCCTACGATTACCCTTCGTCGAACGCGGTAGTTAGGGCACAAGGCCGACAGGGTGTCCGGGGAAACTCGAACGCCTCCCACCATTTGGAAAGGGGAAGATACTCATCATCCCTACCTAGATGGAGGTACGCGCTATGTCCTATATGGGCAAAATGCTTCGCGTAGATCTGTCCACCGGCTCTATCAAGACCGAAGAGACGCCGATGGACCTTGCCAAACTGTACATCGGGGGCCGTGGTCTCGCGTCCCGGATTCTTATCGACGAGATCGATCCCAAGATCGACGCTCTTTCCCCGGCTAACAAGCTTATCTACGCTACGGGCCCCCTGTCGAACACGACGGCTCCCACCGGCGGACGCTACATGGTCGTGACAAAGAGCCCCCTTACGGGCACCCTCGCCTCGAGCAACTCCGGGGGCGTCTTCGGCGCCTACTTAAAGAAAGCCGGCTACGACATCGTCATTTTCGAAGGAAAGTCGGAGAAACCGGTCTACCTCTCGGTCTCGCCTCAGGGCGTCGAGCTCAAAGACGCGTCCCACGTATGGGGAAAACGGGTCGATCAGACCACCGACATCCTTCTCGGAGAGTCGGGGCAGAAACGAGCCTCGGTCTCCTGCATCGGTCCCGCCGGCGAGAGAATGAGCCTTATCGCCTCGGTCATGAACGAAAAGCACCGGGCGGCGGGCCGCAGCGGCGTCGGAGCGGTTATGGGCAGCAAGAACCTCAAGGCTCTAGTGGTCTGGGGGGATGCTGAATCGCCGATCAAGTTCGACGACGAATTCAAGACCGCGGTAAAGACCAGCCGAACCCTTCTGAAAGACGGCGCGATTACCGGACAAGGGCTCCCGGCCCTCGGTACCAAGGTTCTCGACAACATCATCAACTCGAGCGGTATGTATCCTACCCGGAACGCCCAGGATGTTATGTTCGAAGGGACCGGCAATATGTCCGGCGAGGCCCTCGTCGAAAAAGGCTACCTTAAGCGCAATTCCGGATGCTACATGTGTCCGATCCAGTGTGCCCGGGACGTCGAGCTTCCCAACGGTCGCAGGGGAGAAGGCCCGGAATACGAAACCGGGTGGGCCTTCGGTCCGATGTGCGGAATCGACGACCTCAACGCCATTTGCGACGCAAACTTTACCTGCAACGACCTCGGCATGGACACCATTTCAGCCGGTGTTACCATCGCCTGTCTGATGGAACTCTTCGAGAAGGGATTCGTCCCGGAAGAAGACCTCGAAAAGGGTCCGAAGCCGGTATTCGGAAGCACCGAGGCGATGGCCTACTGGCTGACGAAGATGGGTCTCGGCGAAGGCAAGATCGGTGCCTTGATGGCAAAGGGGTCCTACCGGATGGCGGAAGCCTACGGTCACCCGGAGCTCTCGATGACGATCAAGAAGCAGGAGCTCGCAGCCTACGATCCCCGGGGCGTCCAGGGCCACGGCCTTGAATACGCGGTGGGAAACCGGGGTGCGGACCACGTCCGTGCGTACCTCATCTCCCCCGAGATCCTCGGCGTGCCTGAAAAGCTCGATCCCCAGGCGATTGAAGGGAAGCCCGAGTGGGCGATTATCTTCCAGAACCTGACGGGCGTCATCGACTCCTGCGGTATGTGTCTCTTTACCTCCTTCTCCCTCGGCGCGCCGGAGTATAACGCTCTGATCAACGCGGCTACGGGCTTCGACTTTTCGGTCGACGAGATGATGCAGGTCGGAGAGCGCATCTGGAACATGGAGCGCCAGTTCAACCTGGACGCCGGGCTGAGCCCCGCGGAAGACACACTACCCAAGCGGTTCTTCGAAGAGCCGGCGAAGGAAGGCCCGAACAAGGGTCAGGTCCACCGCCTCCCGGAGATGCTGCCGAAGTTCTACTCGCTTAGAGGGTGGAGCGAGGACGGCCGCCCGACCCAAGAAAAGCTGAAGGAACTCAGCCTCGTCTAAAGAATGACGATCGAAGCAAAACTCTTTGCCACCCTGAAGCTCAAGCTCGGGGTGGCAAGAGTTCTTATCGAAACCGACAAACCGATTACCGTCCGGGAGCTCCTCCATCGCATCGGCACAGAGGTGGACCACGACGTCTTCGGAGAGCTGATCGATCCCCAGGACAAGATACGCCCAGGGACGATGCTCCTCGTCGGCGGTAAGAACATCCACCACTTGAACGGCCTCGATACCCTGGTCGAAGAGGAAGACGTTGCCGTCTTCCCGCCCTCCGGAGGCGGTTAGTCGTGCTGGACGGCGCGAACTTTGCGGGCCAGTTCTCCCGGCATCTCGCCCTGATCGAACCCGAAGGTTTGGAGCGATTGAGAGGCTCCACGGTCGCCGTAATAGGTGCCGGCGGGCTCGGCTCGACGGTTCTCGAAATGCTCGCTCGATGTGGGGTCGGTAGACTCGAGATCTACGACTCCGGCATCGTCGACCTACCGGACCTTAATCGCCAGTTACTCTACACCCACGACGACCTCGGCAAGCAGAAAGTGGCTGCAGCCGCGACCCGATTGGCGGCGGTCAACCCGGCGCTCGTAGTCTCCGCCACCGCCGTCAGAGTCGCCACCGGATTCTCTTTCGGGGCCCCGGGTGTCGAAGCCGAGGGCATAGATGTCCCACCGGATGTCGTCGTCGACTGCCTGGACAACTTCACCTCGCGGTTCGTCGTCGACGAGGCGACCTATTCGCCGAGCATTCCCCTCGTCCACGGCGGGGTCTACCGCTACTTTGGCCAGGTTACTACTGTGCGAAAGGATCTTACTCCGAGCCTGAGGGACATCTTCGGCGAAGAACAGACAGACCTCGACGCCGAGGCGCAGAAGCCTATGTTTCCCCCGGCTGTCGTGGGTGTCGCTACGATCCAGGCAACCGAGTGTCTAAAGCTTCTCCTCCGGCGGCCCCCGGAAGAGCTCCTCTTCAACAGAATCCTGAGCATCGACTACACCGACTACAGCTTTAGACAGATTCCGCTGTCACCTAGCCCCGGCCCGCTTTAGGCGCCGAGAAGGCAGCCCGCTCGGTTCTAGGCGCCGCCGCGGTAGAACTTGTGCTCGAGCTGTTTCCAGACTTCCTCTACGGTTTTTTGATTCCCGGACAACACGAACCTTAGGCGGCGAAAGGTCAACGCGCCGATCTCGACCGGCGAGAGCTTGGTAAGCTCGATTCTCCATCCCGGCCCGGAGAATCCCGTCGGCGTTTCGATCGCTCCGGGCAACTCCCGAACGTAGTCCTTTGCAACCCAGAGGGGAATGTCTCGGAACTCGCGCTCGAGGGCGTAGGAACCCAGGAGATTGTTATCTGCTTCCGTATTCTTCATTGTGATCCACCTTCGTCCCATTCATACAGAAGATCGCTCCCGGGGTAAACCGTAAAGGGAGCACGATCTCAAACCTGACCACGCTTCTTCGTTGAACCAGGAGTGGAGAGCGCAGATAATTGTGGGAAGCAGAGGAGTTCGAGGATGAAAAAGAAGCCGGCTGTCAGGATAATGCTCTTCGCCGGAGGAGTTCTTCTTGGGCTTGTATTCTCCGGTCTGGCTATAGCCGGTGTCGCGGTCACGGCTGCAGCACTCATCCACGCTCGTGCTACCCTCGAGCCCCCAGCCCGAGCTATCGAGACGGTCGAAGGTGTAACCCTCGAGGAAGAAATCGCGACCCTCCTCGCAGGCTCTTCCCTCGGGGGCAGCGCCACGGTTTCC
>CAZLDK010000006.1:0-816 GCA_964558285.1 uncultured Spirochaetaceae bacterium
TTCTCTAAACTCAGGTAAGGCAAGACAATGTATGCATTAGTAGAAATTGGTGGAAAGCAGTACAAGGCGCAGGAGGGTGCGACCCTTCGCGTCGATCGGCTTTCCCAGAACGAAGGTGACGTCGTGGAGTTCGAATCGGTCCTGATGGTCCGGAACGACGACGACGGTGACGTAAAGGTTGGAGCTCCCTACGTCTCGGGTGCGGCTGTACGCGGTGTCGTGGAAGAGCACATTCGGGACCGAAAGGTGATTGTGTACAAATATAAGCGGCGCAAGAACTACGCCCGGAAGCGGGGCCATCGGCAGCAGTACTCGGTCATTCGCGTCCGGGAGATATCCGGCTAACATGATTCGCGTCGTCCTCGATGTCGACGCGGATGGTGGCCTTCGCCGGTTGGAAGCCCGGGGACACGCCTTGGTCTCGAAGGGGCAGTCCAGCCTGGTCTGTGGCGCCGTTTCGGCTACTCTTCGGAGTGTAGCGGGGCTACTCCTCGACACTCCCGGAATAGACACTGCCGGAGAGGCGCCGGAACCCGGGCTTTTGACGCTTTCGGTCGATGGCGTTGCCCCGAATCGGAAGGAGTTTCTTGCGGGAATGACCGCACTCCTTGTCCGAAGCTTGGAGGATGTCGCCGGCGAGGAGCCGGGCGAGGTCTCCCTGAAGATAGATTTTTCGTAAGAGGTAGATAGATGGCACATAAAAAGGGCGGCGGAAGCTCGAAGAACGGCAGAGACTCTCACGCACAACGGCTTGGGGTAAAGCGTTTCGGCGGTCAGTTGGTCAAGGCCGGCGAGATTATCGTTCGTCAACGGGGG
>CAZLDK010000006.1:826-6923 GCA_964558285.1 uncultured Spirochaetaceae bacterium
GGACCCATTTTCATCCCGGGACTAACGTCGGACGGGGCAGCGACGACACGCTCTTCGCAACAGCCGCCGGCACCGTAGTCTTTGCCACCCGACGGGGAAAGAAGACTATCTCCATAGATCCCGCGGCATAGCTTAGCTGCACCGTCTTGAGCCTCTTTGTTGACGAGGTTTCCATCTCCGTGGAGTCCGGCAAGGGCGGAAACGGAGCCCTCTCGTTTCGGAGAGAGCGCTACGTACCGAAGGGGGGCCCCGACGGCGGCGACGGCGGCGATGGCGGCGCCTGCATTATCGTAACCCATCCCCAGCTCAACAGTCTCGGACATCTGGTTACCAAGCGGCATCACAAGGCGGGTAACGGGCGGTCGGGAGCCGGACGCAACAAACACGGAGCCGACGGAGCCGACGCCGTTATCGAGGTTCCCCTCGGAACGCTGGTGTGGGATCGGGAAACCGGAGAGCTTCTCGCCGACCTCAAGGCTCCCGACTCTCGGTTGACGGTCGCAGAGGGGGGCAGGGGAGGCAAAGGCAATACCCACTTCAAGTCTTCGACCCACCAGACCCCTCGGTTCTCTCAACCCGGAGAACCCGGAACGCGCCGAGAGCTTAAGCTTGAGCTAAGAATTATCGCTCAGGTCGGGATCGTCGGATTTCCGAACGCCGGTAAATCCTCACTCCTGGCGGCTCTAACCGCCGCGAAGCCGGAGGTCGGCGCCTACCCCTTTACCACCAAGCAGCCGAACCTCGGGGTTCTAACCGACGAGTGGCGCCGGGTTATCATCGCCGATATCCCCGGACTGGTCGAAGGTGCCTCGGAAGGCGCCGGCATGGGGTTTCGCTTTCTCCGGCACATAGCCCGGACCCAGCGAATTCTCTACGCTATCGATGTTACCGACCCTATCGACCCGGACGAGGCGCTTCGTCTCTTGAGAAACGAGCTGTCGACCTTCGATTCGTCCCTCCTCGATCGACCGGCGGTTCTCGTCGGGACCAAGATGGACCTTCCGGAGGCCGAAGCCGGCCTTGCCCGCCTGAAAGGGGCCGAAGGGGCCCCGGAAGTAGTCATCGGCACCTCGGCGCTTACCCGCGAAGGGCTCGATAAGCTCGCCGCCGTTCTCCTCGAGGACGCCAAAGAGTGAAAGTTGCGATGTTCGGTGGCACCTTCGACCCGGTTCACATCGGACACCTGTTTATCGCCGACGAAGTCAAGACGCTTCTCGGGTACGACATCGTCGTTTTCGTACCGACCTATCAGCCGCCGCACAAGATCGGCCGTCCCGAGGCCTCCGGGGCCCAACGGATGGAAATGCTTCGCTTGGCCCTCAACGGACGGGAGGACATGGCCGTCGATTCCTGGGAGCTCGACCGTCAGAGGGTTTCCTACACCATCGACACGGTCGGCTATCTCTACGAGAAGATGGCGATCGACGGCAAGCTCGGGCTCATCATCGGGGACGACCTGGCGACCGATTTCGACAGCTGGAAAGCAGCAGACGCCCTTATTCGCGACGTCGATTTGATAGTCGCGCACCGGAAAGGGGAAGAGCTGCCCCCGGGAATGGAGCCCTTTGCGACTATTGACAACTCTCCGATGCCGGTGTCATCATCAGAGATACGGGAGAGAGTTCGATTGGGAAAGGCCTTCCGTTACCTCGTGACTGAATCCGTCTATGTCTTTATACAGCAGCACGACCTCTACCGAAGCTAACGCGATGAAGGTCTCCGCCTACATCGAGGAGCATCTCCCTCCCGGGCGTCGCAGGCATATTCTTGCCGTCGCTGATACGGCGGAGGCGCTCGCCCGCCGTTTCGACTACGATCCCGGAAAGGCACGTCTTGCCGGACTCGCCCACGATATCGCCCGGGAGTGGCCCTTAGCGGCCATTACCGAGCAAGCCCTCCGGGACGGCGGAGGACTCTCGCAATTGGAAGAGCGAAACCCAGTTGTGCTCCACGGCCGGGCGGCGGCCCAGTTTATTCGCGAGGCTTACGGCGTGAAGGACCCGGAGGTTCTCGGCGCAGTCCGGCACCATACCCTGGGGACCGATAGCCCCACGACTCTCGACCTTATTCTCTACGCCGCGGATTACGTAGAGCCCAACCGTCCCTTCTTGAACGACCGCCTGAAGAGGCTCCGGGATTCCGGGGATCTTGTTACTCTCGTCCTGGGGATTATCGACCATCTCCGGGAGCGGGGCTTGGAGCTTGCAGACGAAACCGTTGCGATGGAGACCACACTCCGGCGCCGGGCGAGTGCTTCCTAATGCGAAGCAAACCTATCGACCGCGGCCTGATTATCGTCGGCTTGATAGTCCTCGTTATCGGCGGGACCGTGGGTGTTCTTTCCTCCCAGCTTCGAAGCGATGACATAACTAGCATCGTCGAGAACGAGGCGATGATCGATATTCTCCTCGTTGTCGACGCCGGGGAAGAGCTCCTCCTTATCGAGGCGCTGATGTATCATCCGGAAACTGGAAAGTCGGCCCTCGTTACCGTGCCTCCAAACACCGGGGCGATCATCCAGCGGCTTGGGCGTGTGGACCGCATCGACACCCTCTATCGTTCCGGGGATATGGAGGGCTTTCTCAACGAGGTCGAAAAGCTTCTCGGCACTCCCTTACCGTTCTATGTTGTAATCGACGTCGAAGGGCTGTCGGATCTCGTCGATTTGATCGAGGGCGTCGAGGTCTTTATTGCCGGCAACTACGGAACCGCCGACGCAGCGTCGACGCTTATGCTTCCCGCAGGAAACGTCGTCTTGGACGGCGCGAAGGTCTGGGACTATCTTCTCTTCGAAGAGCCCGGCGAAACGGAGATGGAGCGAATCGAGCGGCGCCAAGCCTTCGTTCGGCGTCTGCTATCGGAGATCGGATCAAATGCGGACTATCTGTCTCACCGCCAGGTGACTCCTTACTTCGTCGGGTCGATAGAGTCGAATATGGATCGCAGGAGCCTTCTAACCCTCGCGGAGAGCCTGGCTCTTCTCGACGTCAATCGGGGCATCTCCCGTCGGGTTCAGGGGAACGAGCGCCTGGTTGAAATAGCCGGGAACCGAGATACCCTGTTGTTTCCACACTTCGAAGGGCAGTGGCTCCGGGAAACCGTGCGGCAAGTCCGGGAAAGCCTTGCCGCCGACGAGAGCATTCGGGCTGAGAACATCGTCATTTCCGTCGAAATCCTCAACGGCACGGCGGTAAACGGCCTGGCTCGGCGAACTCGAGAGTTGTACGAAAGCTTCGGCTTCGATGTGGTCTCCTTTGCAAACGCCGAGTCGACGGGCATCGAGCATACGGTCGTCATCGATCGCAGGGGCAACGTCGGCCTCGCGGAGCGGGCTGCGGAGATTATTCGGGCGAATAGGGTGGTATCCGACGTCGCTCCGGACGTTTCGGCCGATGTAACCATAATTCTTGGACGGGATTTTGATGGAACCTATGTCAGACAGTAAAACGATCGCCCTTGGGGCGGCGCGCCTCCTCGACGATCACAAGGCTCAACGTACCGTTGTCCTCGACATCTCCCGCGTCTCCAGCATTAGCGACTACTTCGTCATCGCAACCGCAGGCAGTACCGGACATCTTCGAGGCCTTATGCGCCGAATCGACGACTATTTGACCGACGAAGGCGTCCCGGTTCTAGGAGTTCGCCGGCGGTCGGTGGAATCGGGGTGGATCTTACGTGATTGTGGTTTCCTGGTCATTCACCTCATGACCGATGAAATGAGAGGATTCTACGACCTCGACTCTCTCTGGTTTCAAGGAGAGGTCGTCTACCAGGGCGAGTCACCCCAGTCACCTTCGGAATCCGGGAGCTCCCCCTCTTCGGCGTCTACGTCGTCGTAGAAGCCGTCGTCACCGTCGACCTCTTCGAAAAAGTCGTCCCGATCGAAGTCATCGAAACTCTCGTCTATCATGGGCCTAGATTAGATCTTAGCTGTGACATCGTCAACGGAATTTCCTATACTGGTGCTCAGAGAGTTGAGGAGGCCGAACGTGGAGCTGACCGATATTCGCGTCCGCAAGATGACCGGGGACGGCAGGCTACGGGCGTATGCTACCATAACCTTCGACCACTGCTTCGTTGTGCACAACGTAAAGATAATCGAAGGCCACGGAGGCCTTTTCGTTGCCATGCCGAACAGAAGGACGAAGAACGGAGATTTTCGCGACGTTGCCCATCCCATCACTCCTGAGTTTCGGGAATTGATCGAAAAGCAGGTGATGGCTGCCTACCACGACGGAGGGGCAGACGAAGACACTGAGTCTTGACAATCGCCCCGTCATTGTACCACCTTAGCAAGGTCGTTCCGACGACACCGTTGGGACGTAGGCAAGTGGTCAAGCCACCGGGTTTTGATCCCGGCATTCGGAGGTTCGAATCCTCCCGTCCCAGCATAGCCGAAACGTATTTCCACTGAGGAGCGAAACGATGGAAGAGCGGGTGCTAGAAGCACAGCCAAGAGAAAGTCGAAAGAAGGGGCCCGCAGGGCGCATGCGACGCGCCGGACGTATACCGGCGGTAGTCTACGGTCACACCGAGCCGACAGCGGTAAGCGTCGACGCCAAAGAGTTCTACGGTCTTTTCCGTCACATATCCGAGAGTACGATCATAACCCTGAAGACCGGCGGCGAAGATGTCGAAGTCCTGATCAAGGACTACGACGAGGACCTTCGGACCAACACGGTGAATCACGTCGATTTCTACGCCATCGAGGCAGGAACCCTCCTCCGGACACACATTGGGATCCATCTCGAAGGATCGCCGAAGGGAGTCCGAGAAGGCGGCGTCCTTGAGCAGCAGCTCCACGACGTCGAGATCGAGTGTCTGCCGAAGGACATACCCGAACACGCCTTTAGCATCGATGTCACCGGTCTCGAAATCGGCGACTCGATCCACGTTTCCGACATTCCCGAGCCCTCTGGAGTCACCTTCCTTACCGGCGGCGACCATGTCGTAGCCTTGGTCAACGCGACCCGGGAAGAGGAGGTCGAAGCAGAGGAAGAAGAAGAGGTCGAAGGCGAAGAAGCCAAGGCCGAGGGAGAAGAGGAAGAGGCCGCGGAGACCGAGGAGTAACAGCTGCTTCGGCTTGTCGTTGGCCTCGGAAACCCGGGGCCACGATTCTCCGGAACCCGGCACAACGTTGGGTTTATGCTGCTTCGGCGCCTCGCGGAGCAGTACGCGTTCTCCTTTCGAAAGAAGCTCTTTGCTCCATACCGATCTGCACGTTCCGACCTCGGCGTTGCGGACGGGCGCCCTCTGTGTCTGATAGAGCCCCTTACCTACATGAACCGGTCCGGAATCGCCGTGCGGAAGGCTCTTAGGCGGGAGCGCCTGGACCCTGAGTCGACTCTCGTGGTATGCGATACCCTCGATTTGTCTCTGGGCCGAATACGTCTCCGGCGTGGCGGCTCCTCGGCGGGGCACAACGGCCTCAAATCGGTGATCGAAGAAACCAAAAGCGCCGATTTCATGCGCCTCTATATCGGGATCGGCCGGCCCCTTCGACGGGAAGACGTCGTCGACCACGTTCTAGGCACCTTTCTCCCGGAGGAGAGGGCCTCCCTCGACCCAGCCCTCGACCGGGCAGTCGCTGCCCTCCGGGATCTCTTGACCCAGCCTTTCGAAGCGGTGACCAATGACCTCAACAGGCGGCCCTGATCCCGGGGCCCCTTCTTCCGGGCCCCTCGAAGCGCTTCGCCGGGCTTTCCTTCGAGAAGGCGTCGACAGTGACAGCCATCTGCTCCTCGCGCTCTCCGGAGGAGGAGACAGCACGGCACTGCTCTTTCTTCTGTGTCGTTACCTAGAATCATTCCAGGGACGCATTACGGCCGCGCATTTTCGCCACGGCCTCCAGTCGTCGGAGGATCAGGAAGCCGAGGAGGAGAGCGTGCGACACAGCTGCGACACTCTTTCGGTTCCCCTCGTTACCGACGGGCTCCCGCCGGGAGAGCTTGCCGGGTCCCGGACAACCGCAGAGCGGGGTGTCGAAGCCGCCGCCCGAGAAGTCCGGTACGCCTTTCTCTACCAGACTGCGGACCGGGTTGGCGCAACGCACCTATTGACGGCTCACCACCGGGACGACCAGGACGAAACGGTTTTG
>CAZLDK010000006.1:6933-29950 GCA_964558285.1 uncultured Spirochaetaceae bacterium
CCGGCGGTGGGATTGCTGCTCTCCGGGGTATCGAGGGCTCCCGGGACGTTGTGTTGCCCTCCGGTAGGACGCTCCGGCTCCTGCGGCCCCTCCTTGGCTCCGGCGACCGAGACGGCGTCGGAGCCAAGGAGCTACGGACCTTTCTCCAGGCCGAAGGAATCGAATGGCACGGCGACAGAAGCAATCGGAGCGATCGATTCCTGCGGAACCGCATTCGAAGGCGTCTGGTTCCTCTTCTAGAAGAGCTTGTTCCCGACTATTGGTCCTCCCTCGCGCGTCTCGCAGCCGAGGCTCGGGACGTCGGCGAGGCCCTCGATGCGGCGGCACGGGAGCTTCCGGTAGAGATCGACGGACCGGCTATTCGTTTTCCCGGTGAGCCCTTCTGGTCCGCCCCGAGGGCGATTCGACGGCAGGCCCTTTTGGCCGCGGTCAACAGGGTCATCCCGGAGGTGCAGAGGCTCCCGGAACGGTTTCTTCGTCCAATTCTGGGCGCCCCGGGAAGGGGGAGGGATATCGGACACGGCGTGGAGCTCCTCTACGACGCGAGTGAGATCCGGATTCATCCTCTGGTTGTCCGACCGGGCAAAAAGGGCTATTTTTCTATCCTGTGGGAGGGTAGTCTGCCCTCTCCGGTGGGGTTCCGAATTGAGATTTCCGGGACCCCCGACCGGTTGATGGAGTTCGAGTGTCCGGGCCTCGTGCCCCCACTTGTGCTGCGGACCAGGAGGTCCGGGGATCGCCTCGATCGGTCCGACGGATCGATCCGTGTCAACCGCCTTTTGTCGATGGCGGGGGTGGACCCGGCTCAACGGGACACGGTTCCCCTTTTGGAAGACCGGAAGGGTACGGTAGCCGTCGTCTCTCCGGGAGGCGCCGACGAGGTGCATCTCTCTGAGCGCTGTCACGCCTCGACTAGCGGCCGGCTGATCCCCGACATAACAGTAATTCTTTCCGAGAATGGAATTAAGGTAGAGTATGCCAAACGACAATAACCAGGGTAACAACAACCGGGATCCTAACCAGCCTCCGTTCAACTTTCGAAACAACCGGTTCGCTCTGATCTTTCTCATCGCGATCCTGGGAATGTTCGTGGTGCTGGTTTTTAGTGAGAACACGACAGCCGGTCGGGAGATTCCCTACTCACAGTTTCTCGGTTATCTGACCGAAGGACAGGTCGAGTCGGTCCGGATTCTCGACCAGTACGAGATTGAGGGTGTGCTAAAAAACGGATCCGGGGACAGCCGCTTCTTTACGACGAACATCCCCTATTTCGACGACGGTCTCGTTGATATTCTTCGGGAGCAAGGCGTCCGCTTCTCCGGTTCACCCCGGCCGGTTACCCCCTTCGAAGTGCTTCTGCAGTTTCTTCCCTGGTTCATCGGTTTCTTCTTTATCTGGTTCATGTTCCGTCAGGTTCAGGGAAGCGGCAACCGCGCCTTTGCCTTCGGGAAGAGTCGGGCTAAGAAATTCCAGGAGAACGAGGTAAAGGTTACCTTTGCCGACGTCGCGGGTCAGAAGGAAGCGAAGTACGAGCTCGAGGAGGTCGTCGAGTTTCTCAAGAGCCCGGCCAAGTTTACCAAGATCGGAGCACGAATTCCCAAAGGTGTCCTCCTGGTTGGCATGCCCGGTACGGGAAAGACGCTCCTTGCGAAGGCCTGCGCCGGAGAGGCGGGGGTCAACTTTTTCCACATGTCCGGTTCGGACTTCGTCGAGATGTTCGTCGGAGTCGGCGCGAGCCGGGTTCGAGATCTCTTCGAACAGGGCCGGAAGAACGCTCCGTGCATCCTCTTTATCGACGAGCTCGACGCCGTGGGTCGGACCCGGGGGGCAGGCTACGGCGGCGGCCACGACGAACGTGAGCAGACCCTGAACCAGATGCTTGTCGAGATGGACGGTTTCGATACCAAGGACGGGGTCATCATCCTTGCGGCGACCAACCGACCCGACGTCCTCGACCCGGCGCTTCTCCGGCCCGGGCGCTTCGACCGGCAAGTTGTCGTCGATATGCCGGACCTGGCCGAGCGTGAAGCGATTCTCCGGATCCACGCCTCCAAGGTGCCCCTCGGCTCGGATGTAGATCTGAAGCGTCTCGGTCGGGCCACCCCCGGTAGCTCCGGGGCGGATTTGGCTAACCTCGTCAACGAAGCAGCCCTCTACGCCGCTAGAAAGGATCGAGAGCTCGTTACCATGGAAGACTTCGAGGAGGCCCGAGACAAGTTGCTTATGGGAATCGCCCGAAAATCCAAGGTTCTCTCCGATGAGGATAAGCACAAGACGGCTGTCCACGAGAGCGGCCACGCGCTTCTCCACTACCACCTGAAGAACGCCGACCCATTGCATAAGGTTACGATTGTGCCCCGGGGTCGGGCCCTTGGGCTCGCGATGTCCCTTCCCGAGAGGGATGCCTACAGTCGGGGAAAGGGGTGGTTGACCGACCGGATTACCATCGCCTACGGCGGGTACGTGACCGAGAAGATGTTCTTCGACGAGACCACAACCGGAACACAGAACGACCTCAAGCAGGCGACGGAGCTGGCCCGGCGAATGGTAACGGAATGGGGTATGAGTCGAATCGGACCGATCGCCTTCGGCCAAGAGGACGAGCCGATCTTTCTCGGCAAGGAGATTGCCCGGCACAAAGACTACTCCGAGGAAACGGCCCAGGCTATCGACGACGAGGTCAAGAACATTCTCGACGAGTGCCTGAACACGGCGACCGACATTCTTACCGAGCACCGGGATCAGGTAGAAGCATTGACAAAGGCCCTGGTGGAAAAGGAGACGCTGTCGGACGCAGAGGTCCGGGAGGTTCTCGGACTTCCGCCGGCCCAATCCTCCGACTCGGATTCCGACGCCGCCACGGCGTAGCGGGAGGCGAATGACGAATAGACGGATCTTGGTTCCGCTTATTCTCCTGTTGTTTCCGGTACTCCTTCCGGCACAGGTATCCGTCGACGAAGAGATAGCCCTCGAGTACGCTCGACAGGCCTTATCGCTTCTTCAGGACGACCTCGGGGACGAGGCCTTTCTTCTCGCCGGTCGGGGCCTCGGTTTCGACGATACCTCCTCAGACCTTCACTACCTCCGGGCGGTTGCCGGGGCGGGGCAACAAGAACGCACGTTGTCGGCGCGATCGCATCTGGAGACGGCACTTGCCCTCGACAGCTGGCGGCTGGTAGACCGTCAGGACGGTATCAGATCTCTGCTTTCGGTTGTTATGCGGATCGGCGACTATCAATACGCGGAAGAGCTCTTACCCCTTCTGACCCTTCGGCGGCCGGTAGACTACCGTCTTGCCGCCCAGGTTCTCCGGGTCGCCGGAGCCTTCACCGAGGCCGACGAGGTCTTCTCCCGAGGACGCCGACTCTATCCCCACGACGTCGGGCTTTTTCGTTTTGCTCTGTCTCTCGACCGGGTTGCAGAGCCCGCCGAAAGAGAGTGGCTGGACCGCAACGTGTCCCGGGAAGATGACTATCTCGCCGCGCTCCTGGACTTTATTCTCTTGTCTTCCTCGGTAGCAGAGCGTCGAGAGCTCCTTGATCGATACTTCTCCTCCGGGGGAGATCATCCGGTGGCCTTTGGGGCCGCCGTCGAAACCGCGGTTCTCGAAGCAGCAGGGAGCGGCCGGCCCGGCACCGGCAGTGCGACTTCGGCGATTCGGCGGTTTATCGAGGCCGAGGCCCACCGGGACCGAACGGCCCTTCGCCTCGCGGGACAGAGCGTCCTTGGTACCCCGGAGGAGACGCTTCTTCAAGAAGCCGTCTCATCGTTTTCGGGAACCGTTATCGAGGATGCCAATAGGGATTCCTTTGTCGAAGGACGGTTTGAGGTGCGGAACGGAAGGCTGGTGTCCTGGGAAATCGACCGAGACACCGACGGCGTCCCCGAGTGGCGGGTCCACTTTGAATCCGGCATACCCACCGAGGCGGAGTACGGTCTCCCCGGCGTATCCTTTCGAGTTACCTACTTCGACTACCCAGAGGTCGTGGCGGTTACCTTCTACGACCTCCCGGGTCAGCCGACCTATCACCTGCTCCCCGGCTCGACGGAGTTTTTCCTGGTTTCTCCGGCGCAGATTCGAGGTGTGGAGCCTCTGGAGCTGCTGACCTCCTTGAGGGTCGCGGAAAGCCCGAGCTTGCTCTCGCCACGTCTGGTGGCAGAGTCGGCCTATCTTGTCGACCTGCACGACGACGACGGCAGCCTAGGAACCCGAATCGTAGTCGACGGTAGCGCGCCGGTGCGTCGCTTCGATGACACAACCGGCAGCGGCAGAATAGACTACGTCCTCGACTACGAGAATGGTATACCGGTCGCCGGGGTCCGAGATCCCGACGAGGACGGCTACTTCGAACTGACGGAACAGTATTTCGACGGAGAGCTTGTTCTTCTGCTGGTTGACGAAGACGACGATTTTGTCATCGAGTACACCGAGGTCCCCGGAGGCGTAACCGAAGGGAGCCCTGCCGTATACTCCTGGGATCTCGACGGAGACGGTCTGGTAGACATTCAAGAGATCGTTCGACAGCAAGACAGCCTTCTCGGGGCGTTTCCCTCTTCCGCGGCCGGGGTGTTTGACGTTACTTTGGAAGAAGTGCTAAGGGTTTTTGCTCCATGACACATAGACGAACGTCTTTTCCGTTGCTCCTTCTCTTTTCTCTCGGACTCTTGGCGCTCTTCGCCGCCTGCACCGGAATGCCTCCCCCGGAACGCTTCACATCTACCGAATCCGAAGAGGGTGATACCCGGACAGGGCCGGAGCGGACAGCGTTTGTGCAAAAAGAGCTCGAAGGGTTTCTCTCCGACGGTAGTCCGGAGATCGTGATTCAGCGTCTCGCCCGTATTCGTCGGGAGGGAGGGCCCCTCGAGGAACCGGCTCTATCCGACCTCAGAGAAGAGGCCCGGCGTCTTCTGGTAACGCAGTTCGAAGAGGCGGTCGCCGAAGGCGACTACAGCCGGGCGATTACCGTTTACTACTCGCTCCGAACCGAGTCGATGCAAGACGAAGCCGGCGAATGGGACCTCAACCGCCTCTACATCGCCGAAGGATCGAGCTATCTCGAAGAGGGAAACGACGTAATCGCCCTTCACACTGCCCTCCGGGCCCCGATCTTGACCGAAGTCGAACCGGAAGAGCTGCTGCGCTGGGCCGACGTTGCCGTAGCTCTCCGTAATCGGTACGCCTTGAGCGTCATCGGAGACGCCCTCGAAGCACAGAGTGCCGAGCTCACGGAGGAGGCCCGACAGGTTATCGCGGAGCCGCCGAAACCCGCCGACATGCTCCGTGGTACCGTGACCGTCTGGGTGAACCGCGGAATAAGGTTGGAGGGGGGGATGGGGGTCCCGGACCGGGTCGTCGGAAGCGGTTTCTTTATCGATTCCCGGGGCTACCTTCTGACGAACTACCACGTTATCGAAAGCGAAGTAAGCCCGGAGTACGAGGGCTTCTCTCGTCTCTTTATCCGCCTCCCTGGGCAGCCGGACAGCAGGGTCCCTGCTCGGGTCGTCGGCTACGACCGCATCTTTGATATCGCGCTTCTCAAGGCGGAAATCGACCCTGCTTACGTCTTTCCCGTTACTTCGATCCGGGAGGTTCAAGCAGGAACGACTATCTTCGCCATGGGTTCCCCCGGGGGACTGGAGAACAGCATATCTTCCGGCATCATTTCGGCGACCCAACGGCGCTTTCTCCAATTGGGGGATGCTATTCAAGTCGACGTTCCGATCAACCCGGGAAACTCCGGCGGTCCCTTGGTCAACACCGAAGGGGAGCTGATCGGCGTCGTCTTCGCCGGGATCGAGCAGTTCGAGGGAGTCAATTTCGCCATTCCCTCGGCGTGGCTGCAGCTCTTTCTACCGGATCTGTACCAAGAAGGCGAGGTTGTCCACCCCTGGCTGGGGGCAGCGGTTCGGGAAACTCGAGCCGGTTTAGAGATAGTCTACGTTGCGCCCCGGAGCCCCGCTCAGGAAGCGGGCCTCGTGGTTGGAGATCTCATTACCGGTATCGACGGTTGGGAACCGCGAAGAATCGGCGAAGCACAGCGGGTTATCCTCTCCCGGAAGCCCGGCAGTCTCCTCCGGCTTGCCGTCGGCCGGGATGACGAGAGCTTCGAAACCGTCGTCGCCCTCGACGCGCGTCCCTATAGCCCGATCGAAGACATCCTTGAGATAGAGCGGCCGGAGGATCTCTTCCCGCCGCTCTTCGGCATGCGTGTCCAGGACATCAGCTCGCTTCCGTGGCAGCGGAACTTTGTCATTACCCGCGTCTACCCGGGGACAATCGCCGACGAGACCGGTCTGTCGGAGCAGGATCCGCTTAGCGTTCAGAATTGGCGGGTAGACCTCGATCGGAACATCGCGCTTCTTCAAATCGTGATCAAGAAGCGGAAAGCAGGCTTCCTCGAGAGCGGCATTCAACTCGCGTCTTTCCTTGAAATAGATAACTTTCTCTAATTTCCCCAGACCAGTATGTACAACAGATCCGTTATGTTGTATAATGTTCTAAGGACAAAAATCTGCATTATTGCGTCCTTGGGAGAAAGGTATGGGATCATCCCTAAAAGTAGTCACTATGGAGGGGCGGGGAACCGTCGAGACGGCGACGGCCAAGGCTGCTACGCTGCAAGACGCCCTCTCGGAGAACGAGAAGGTTCTCCTTAACCTCTCTCATCTCGAACAGATCGACGCTAGCTTTGTTCATGTTTTGTACGCCGCCGCGGCGGAGGCGGAGAAGCGCGAAGTACGATTCGGCCTTACCGGCGCGCTGCAGCCCGGTGTCCGATCCGCCTTGGAAGTAGGCGGCTTTTGCAACACGGCCCCGGAGCAGGCCCGGGACCTTCACGAAGCTCTGATCGACTTTCCCGCCGCGATCCAGCCGGAGGAGGATCCGGATGCTTGATCGTTTCAAAGAGAGTTTTCGCGAAGAAGCCTACGAGCTTTTAAATAATCTCGAACAGTCGCTCCTCGAGCTGGAGGACAACCCGGGAAACAGCGAAGAGGTCTCCGCTGTATTCCGAGCGATGCACACCGTCAAGGGCTCGGCGGCGATGTTCGGGTTTCAGCACATATCCGACTTTGCCCATCACATCGAGAACATGCTCGAATACGTCCGGGACGGGAGAATCCCCGTCTCTCAGACGGTAATCGATCTAACCCTGCAATCCCGGGACCATATTCGCCTCCTCTTGGAGACCGGGGACGAGGTCCCGGCGGAAATCGTCCGGGAGTCCCAGACCCTGGGTAAGGATGTGCCCCAGGGGGACCCTGTCCCCTCGGTAGCCCCCGGCGATTTGAGTAGCATCGGGGGCTCCGGGAGTCCCGGTAGCTCCGGCACCGCAATAGAATCCACCGCTCCCCCGGCTTCCGATGCCGAAGCCGGTCACTACGTAACCTACCGTATTCGGTTTAAGCCGCCGGAAAACGTCTACCTGACGGGTACGAACCCGCTGCTCCTGCTAGAGGAGCTCAAGGAAATGGGAGAGTACACCTGCGTCCCAGCGGTGGATCGCATTCCGCCGTTGTCGGAACTGAATCCGGAGTCGTGCTTTGTCCACTGGGACATTATTCTCTCGACACAACAGTCTCAGCAGGCGGTCCGGGACGTCTTTATCTTCGTAGAGGACATCGCCGAGATTGAGATCGTCCCCATCGACGACCTGACCGACCTCGACGAGGAGCCCTACAAGCGCCTGGGGCAGATCCTCGAAGAGCGAGGCGCCCTCGACAGCAAGACCCTCAACTCGACGGTGCAGAAGCAGAAGCGTCTGGGGCAGATGCTGGTCGAAGAGGGCTTGCCGGAGCACGAGGTCGAAGCCGCTCTTCGAGAGCAGGAACACGTCAAGCGATCCCGGGAGCGGGCTCAGCAAGAGCTTTCCTCTTCGAGCATCCGGGTCGATTCGTCCAAGCTCGACCATCTGGTAGACCTCGTCGGAGAGGTCGTTACCCTCCAGGCGCGTCTTTCCCAGACAGCCGTCGACGCCGAGATACCGCACCTTACCTCGATCGCGGAGACCTTCGAGCGGCTTACCGATGAGCTTCGGGACAGCACTATGAGTATTCGTATGCTGCCGATCGGAACGACCTTCTCAAAGTTCCGGCGCCTCGTGCGCGACCTCTCCCAGGACCTCGGCAAGCAGATCGAGATCCAGACCGAAGGGGGCGAAACCGAGCTGGACAAGACGGTAATCGAGCGTTTGAGCGATCCATTGGTACACCTTATTCGAAACTCGATCGATCACGGCATAGAGACTCCGGCAGCCCGGGAGGCCGCGGGAAAACCACGAAGCGGCGTCGTCCTGCTCAAAGCGGAACACTCCGGTGCTTCGGTCGTCATTACCATTCAAGACGACGGGAAGGGACTCGACAAGGAATCCCTTCTGCGTAAGGCCGTCGAGAAAGGGCTCGTCGCTCAGGGAGCCGAGCTCTCCGACGATGAGGTGTACCAGCTCATCTTTGCCCCCGGCTTCTCCACCGCGGAAAACGTAACCCAGGTCTCCGGACGGGGAGTTGGGATGGACGTTGTGCGAAAAGAGATCGATTCCCTCGGCGGGAGCGTTACCGTTACAAGTGTCGCCGGCAAGGGTACGACACTCCGGCTCGCCATCCCGCTTACACTCGCGATAATCGACGGTCTCCTGGTTCGGATCGGTGACGAGCACTACGTCTTTCCCCTCGGAAGCGTCTCCGAGTGTCTCGAGCTAACCACCGAAGCCCGAGACCAACAGAACGGTCAGCGAATTCTCAACAATCGGGGCGAGGTTCTCCCCTTCGTTCGGCTCCGGGAGCTCTTCGTAATGAAGAACGAGCTCCCACCGATTGAGCAGATCGTCGTTGTCGAGTCTCCTTCCGGTAAGATTGGCTTCGTCGTCGACCAAGTAATCGGCGACTTCCAGACGGTCATCAAGAACCTCGGGAAACTCTATAAGGACCTCGAAGGTATCTCTGGGGCTACGATACTCGGTGACGGTTCCGTCGCCCTCATCCTAGACGTCACGCGGCTGACTTCGATGTCTCAAGTCGAAGAAGTCGTCGCGGCCCACGGAGCGTAAGATGGAAGGATTTGCCCTGGGTTCCAAGGCCAAAGAAAGCAGCACCGACGAAAACCAGTCCTTTCCCAACCTTCGAACCACGCCCCTGACCGATGACCAGTTCAAGCGGCTGGGGCATTACATCGAGTCGGAGCTCGGAATCCGAATGCCTCCGGCAAAACGCGTCATGCTCGAGTCGCGGCTCCAGAAGCGCATCCGTGCCTTGGGCCTCCCAGGTTTCGAGGAGTATCTTAAGTTTGTCTTCCAGGAAGACCAAGCCGAAGCCGAGCTCCTGCACATGATCGACGCGGTCACGACGAACAAGACCGACTTCTTTCGGGAGGCGGACCACTTCGACTATCTTCTTGGAACACTGCTCCCGGAGCGTTACTCCGACGGCTGGGGGCGGGGGCGGCCCTTTCGTGTCTGGTCTTCGGCAAGCTCGACCGGCGAAGAACCCTATACCCTGGCTATTATCCTCCAAGAATTTGCCGACCAGCATCGCGATTTCGACTACAAGATCCTCGGAACCGATATCTCCACGGCGGCTCTCGATCGAGGCCGGAAAGCTACCTATACCGAAGAACGAATCGCACCGGTACCGAGTGCCTATCTCAAGAAGTACTTTCTCCGTAGTAAGGATAAGGAGTCAAAGCTCGTCCGGGTCAAACCGCTCTTGCGTTCCAAAGTGGTATTCCATCGACTCAATCTGATGGCCGACGACTTCGGCATCCAGGATCGCTTCGAAGTAATCCTCTGTCGAAACGTCATTATCTATTTCGACCGGCCGACTCAGGGCGTTCTCTTAAGAAAACTCTACAACCATCTCCGCCCCGGCGGGTACCTCTTTCTCGGGCATTCGGAGACCCTAGCGGGAATGGGGCTACCCCTTATCTCGATCGCTCCAACAATCTATAGACGACCGGAGTAACACTATGGATAACAGGATCAAAGTGATGATTGTCGACGACTCGGCGGTGGTCCGGGAAACCATGAAAGAGGTGCTCGAGTCGGATCCGGCAATAACGGTTGGAGCGACCGCATCGGACCCGATCATCGCGGCAAAGAAGCTCCAGACCTTCGTCCCCGACGTCATTACCCTGGACATCGAGATGCCGAGGATGGACGGCTTAAGCTTTCTCAAGAAGCTGATGAGTCAACAACCGATACCGGTCGTCATCTGTTCATCCCAGGCAACCGCCGGATCGGGAAACGCCCTCAAGGCCCTCGAATACGGCGCGGTCGACATCGTCGAAAAGCCCAAAATGGGCACCAAGCATTTCCTCGAAGAGTCGAAGACTCGCATCTGCGACGTGGTAAAGGCAGCCCACGCCTCCAAGGTAAAGCGCGTTGTCCCACTCACCAGTCCCCGGGAGGTCGAGCCGAAGCTAAACGCCGACGTTATTCTGGCGAAGGCCGGAGGCAACCACGTAATCGAAACCACGGATCGAATTGTGGTCGTCGGGGCGTCGACCGGCGGTACCGAGGCGCTCCGGGAGTTTCTCGAGGCACTCCCCCTGGATACCCCGGGCGTAGTCATCGTGCAACATATGCCGGAGCACTTTACCGCGGCCTTCTCGAAACGTCTGGACGGTATCTGCCGGGTTACGGTTAAGGAGGCTGCCGACAACGATACAGTTATCCGGGGTCGGGCGCTCATTGCCCCGGGAAACAAGCACTGCCTCCTAAAACGGAGCGGTGCCCGATACTACGTGGAGGTTCGAGACGGCCCCCTCGTCAGCCGCCACCGCCCCTCCGTAGACGTCCTTTTCCGTTCCGCCGCGCGGTACGCCGGGAAGAACGCGATCGGTGTCATCATGACCGGTATGGGGGACGACGGCGCCCGGGGCATGCTGGAGCTGAAAGAGGCCGGGGCCTACAACGTGGCCCAGGACGAAGCGACCTGCATTGTCTACGGCATGCCGAACGAGGCCGTGAAGCGCGGCGCTGTCGACAAGATACTGCCCCTCGGAGATATCGCGGGACATGTCCTCCGGGCCGCTCAAAACCGATGAACCGAGAATCATGAGTAGCCCTGAGAAGCCGAAGAGCGTCCTGATCGTCGAAGACGAAAAGATCGTCGCAATCGACATTCGGAATCAGGTGGAAAACCTCGGCTATTCGGTCGCCAAGGTCGTGCCCTCCGGCGAGGCCGCCCTCGAAGCGGCTGACGGCTACTCCCTCGACCTAGTACTGATGGACATCCAGCTGGCCGGCAACCTCGACGGTTTCGAGACAGCGAAACTACTCCGGGAACGGCAGGACGTCCCGGTCGTCTTTCTTTCCGCTTACTCCGACGAAGGGTTCGTCGTTTCCGCCAAAGAGGCCGGCGCCTTCGGGTACGTCGTAAAGCCTCCCCGGGGGCGAGAGTTAGCTATCGGGATGGAGCTTGCCCTCTACAAGCACGAGGGCGAGAAGCACCTGAAGCTGGAGCGAGACCGGGCGGAACGGGCGATGGCGGCCAAGAGCGAGTTCCTATCGAACATGAGCCACGAGCTGCGAACGCCGTTGAACAGCATCATCGGAATGGCCGAGCTTGCCCTCGATCGCGCCTCGGATTCGGAGCAACGGAGTTATCTCTCGATACTCAAGAGCTCCGGCGACGGCCTTCTGGCGCTCATCAACGGCATCCTCGACCTATCCAAAATGGAAGCCGGGATGATGGAGATCGCCGAGGAACCCTTCGACCCCTTGAACGTCATCGAAGGAAGCGTCGAGGCATTGGCTACTGAGGGCCACAAGAAGGGCCTCTCGGTCGACTTTTACGCAGACCCCCGGCTCCCGCCTCTCCTTCTCGGAGACGCCGGGAGGCTTCGACAGGTTTTGCTCAACCTCATTGGAAACGCCGTGAAATACACCGATGCCGGCTCGGTATTCTGTGGCGCCTCCGTCGACCACGAAACCCTGCGTATCCTCGTCTCGGATACCGGAGTCGGTGTTCCTGAGGAGCTCAAGGAGCAGATCTTTGCTCCCTTCTACCAGGTCGACCAGACCTCGACAAAGAAGAGGGCCGGAACCGGTATCGGCCTTACCATAACCAAAAGGCTCGTCACCATGATGGGCGGCAGCATCGGCTTCGAAAGCACTCCGGGGAAGGGAAGCGCCTTCGAGCTAATTCTCCCGATAAGAGTCCCGCCGGGGGCTCTCCCGGAGACGGCCCCGACGCCCCTGTCCGATGACAAGGGATTGCGGCGAATAGCCCTCGGTCTCGATCGAGAGGTTCCTCGACGCCTTGCCTCCGAATGGCTCCGGGCCTGGGGTATCGAGTCGTCGGAGCTATCGACCCCCGTGACGCAGGGAGCGGTGGCGGGCTACAACGGTGATTCGGCGATTGTCGTCGGGGAAGAGTCCGCGGACGCCCTTCGGGATCACCATAACGTCTGGGTGCTGCGCCGCTTCGACGGCAGGGCGTCTGGTTCTCACGCCGGAAAGAATCTGTTCGAGCCCCTGACCGTCACCAAGCTGCGCCGGCTGGTCTCCGACGGTTTCGGGAGCGAACCGAACACCTCGCCGTCGGAACCCGCGCCGCAGGAATCCACCGCATCGGAACCCGCCCCATCGGTCGAAGCGGTAGCGGTAAGCCCAAAGACCGGCGACGGCCACCTGGGGAAGGTTCTCCTGGCGGACGACAACGCAATAAACCGGTTAGCCAACAGTCGGCTCCTCGGAAGCCTCGGCTACAAGGTGACTACCGTCGACGACGGCCAGGAAGCAATCGAGGCCTTAGAAGCCCCGGGAAGGGAAATACCCGACCTCATAATTCTTGACTTGGAAATGCCCCGTCTCGACGGCTACGGCGCGGCAGCGAGTATATCGTCCGGACACCAGGGCGAGGAAGCTGCTGCAACCCCCATCGTCGCCCTGAGCGCTCACACCTCCCAGGAAGCCCGTGCTCGTGCCTTTCGCAACGGATTCTGTGCCTACCTGGTCAAACCGTTTTCTCTCGAAGAACTGGAAACGACGCTTTCGAACGTCCGCGACCCGGCGTGGCGGCGAGATAACCTTGCCCGCCACTTCGTCCAAGAGAGCCGCGTGAGTTTAGAAGCGTCGGGCTGGAGCGAGCTGGAGAACGCCGCTCAGTGCGGACGGAGAGCATTGAAGAAGCTCGATCCGGAGCTCGGGAATTGGTTTCTCCGGCTGCTGCTTGCAGCTCGGAGGAAAGACAAAACTTCGACAAAGACTCTCATAGAGGAGATAGAAGACTATGCTCTTACTCGCTGTTGACCATCTTGGAACGTATGGAGAAATCAGCTACACTCCCAGAGCGAAGGAGAAAGCATGCGCTGCTTGATAGTGGAGGACGACTTTGGAAGCCGTCGGTTACTCCAGGCGATGCTCCGGGAGTACGGTTCCAGGGACGTCGTCGTCGACGGCCAGGAGGCTATCGACGCGTTTCGACTAGCCTGGGAAGAGAACAATCCGTACGACCTAGTGTTTCTCGACATCATGATGCCTAACGTAGACGGTCAGGAGGCGCTCAAAAGAATCCGCGCCACCGAAAAGGACATCGGTATTCCGGACCGGGACCGGGCAAAGGTCGTTATGACGACCGCCCTCGGAGACCCGGAAAACGTCGTCCAGGCGTACTACAAAGGTGGGGCCGACGGCTACGTTGTAAAGCCGATCAAACGCGAGTCCCTGGTATCAGAGTTGGAGAAGCTCGGAGTAAAGCCCGTTTCCAAGTAGCAGCGCCGATGCGGCGGGGGACATGGCGAATAATCGCATTCTGGTAGTAGAGGACGAGCACATCGTCGCTCTCGACATTAAGATGCACCTCGAGAAGTACGGCTACGAGGTCCCGGTTACCTGTCCCTCCGGAGAAGAAGCGCTCGAGAAGATCGAGCAGGTCGATCCGATCCTCGTTCTTATGGACATCAAGCTCCAAGGCCAACTCGATGGGCTCCAGACCGCCGAAGCCATCCGGAGCCGGTATCGAACCCCCGTCATCCTCTTGACCGCCTACGCGGACGAAGACACCATCCAACGGGCGAAGATCAGCCAGCCTTTTGCCTACATCATCAAGCCCTTCGAAGAGCGGGAGCTCCGGACGGCGATCGTTATCGCTCTCTACCGCCACGAGATGGAGCAAAAGGTCGCCAATCGAGAAGAGCTCTTCTCCACTACGCTGAACAGCATCGGGGATGGGGTAGTCGTGACCGATCCCGATTCGACCATTACCTTCGCGAATCCGGTAGCGAAGCGGATGCTCGGAAGCGGTGGCGGCGGACTCGTCGGCTCCTGTTTGGACTCCGTGGCGACCCTCGAAGAGCGAGAGCTGTTCGTCGGGGAGGGTGACCGACGGCCTCAGGCCTTTCTGGTGGCGTCCAACGAGCCCGATTTGCCGGTCGAGTACACCGTTACTCCCCTCGTGGACGAGAGTGGCCGGAGTACCGGCTCTGTTTGGGTGTTTCGGGACGTCTCCCGGCGTCTGGAGTCGGAGAAAGCTCTCCAGGAGTCGAACGCACAGTTGCGCCAGGCTCAGAAGATGGAGGCCGTCGGCCGGCTGAGCGGCGGAATCGCCCACGACTTCAACAATTTGCTCACCGTCATCATGGGGTACTCGAAGCTCATCGGGCAGCAGCTCTCCGATCTCCCCCCCTCGGCTGCCGAAGCAATCAAGAACGACGTCGACGGCATCCAGAAGGCGGCGGAGAAATCGGTGACGTTGACGCGCCAGCTCCTCGCTTTTAGCCGTCACCAGATAATGGAATCGAAGGTACTGAGCATCAACGGCGTCATCCAGGACGTTGAGAAAATGGTCAAGCGCCTCCTAACCGAGCGTATCCGAACCTATCTTTCCCTCCACGCCCGGCCGGATACCGTATTCGTCGACCAAGGGCAGATCGAGCAAGTCATCATGAACCTGGTGGTGAACGCCCGAGATGCAATGGCCGTCGGCGGAAACCTGCAAATTCGGACCCGGAACGCCACCGTCGAACGACAAACGGCCGTCGCTTCCGGGGAGCTTCCGCCCGGGGACTATGTCGTTCTCGAGATCGAGGATTCCGGAAGCGGGATCTCCCCGGACGATCTGTCTCGGATCTTCGAGCCCTTCTTTACTACGAAGGAGCGAGGGAGTGGCACGGGCCTGGGGCTTTCGACGGTCTACGGCATCGTCCGGCAGACCCAGGGCCATATCGAAGTCAACAGCGTCATCGACCATGGCACCACGTTCCGGATCTTCCTTCCCCTCGTTTCCCAAAGCGCGGCCGTGGAAAAGGCGCCGGTTGCCGACGAGTCCGATACCACCGGGCACGAGACTATCCTTCTCGTAGAGGATGATGATCAGATTCGCTCGATGCTCTTGCGCGTCCTCCGGGAGAAGGGATATACCGTACTGGAGTCGAGAAATGCCGGCGAAGGACTCTTGATTACCGAGGACGAAAGCGAGAACTTTGACCTCGTGGTATCCGACGTTGTAATGCCCCACATGACTGGTGACCGGCTCGCCGAACGCATTCTTCGGAAGCGTCCCGGGGTAAAAATTCTTCTTATGTCCGGGTACCCCGAGAACTTTCCGGACACCGAAGAGATATCGGAGCAGGTGTGGTTTCTCCAGAAGCCTTTCCAGCCGGAAGACTTTCTCCTTCGGGTTCGCCGGATCCTCGATAACTAAACAAGGCCCCCACTACAGATGAAACAAGATACCATCCGCAACTTTTGCATCATTGCCCACATAGACCACGGCAAGTCGACCCTTGCCGACCGTCTTATCGAGCGGGCGAAAATCGTCGAGGCGCGGGACTTCAAGGAGCAGCTTCTCGACTCGATGGATATCGAGCGGGAGCGTGGAATCTCGATCAAGTCCCACGCCGTTACCATTTCCCACACCGGACCCGACGGAGCCGTGTACGAGCTAAACCTGGTTGACACTCCGGGACACGTCGATTTTTCCTACGAGGTGTCCCGGGCCATCGCGTCCTGCGAAGGCGCGCTCTTGGTCGTCGACGCTGCCCAGGGGGTCGAGGCGCAGACGCTCTCGAACTACTACATGGCCCTGGAGCACAACCTCGAGGTTATCCCGGTTATCAACAAGATTGACCTCCCGAGTGCCCAGGTCGACGTTGTTAAACACGAGATCGAAAAAGACCTGGGACTCGACCCGGCGACCGCCATCGAAATTTCTGCGAAGCTCGGGATGGGAATCGACGAGCTTCTCGAGGCAATCGTCATCTTGGTACCGCCTCCCGGAGGTGCTCCGGAGGAGCCCCTCCGGGCGCGCATTTTCGACTCCCACTACGACCCCTACCGGGGCGTCGTCGTCCACGTGCGGGTGGTCGACGGATCGCTCCGGGGCGGACAAACGATTCGGTTTATGTCGAACGGGGCGGCCCACAAGCTCGAGGAGGTCGGAAGATTCAAAATTCGCCTCGAGCCCACGCCTGTTCTCGGAACCGGGGAGGTCGGATACTTCATCGCCGGCATTAAGAACATCTCGGATGTCGGGGTCGGAGACACGGTTACCGACGACGGGCGACCCGCATCGACGTCGCTCGGAGGCTTCCAAGAGGTCAAACCGGTCGTCTTTTCGTCGATATTTCCGAACGACGCCAACGACTACGAAGAGCTTACGAAGGCTATGGAAAAGCTCAAGCTGAACGACGCGGCCCTTATCTACGAGAAGGACTCCTCAGCGGCCCTCGGTTTCGGTTTTCGGTGTGGCTTTTTGGGTCTACTTCATCTGGAGGTCGTCCAGGAACGCCTCGAGCGCGAATGGGATCTCGGGATCGTTCTGACGGCCCCGTCGGTTCAGTATCGAATCGTCAGACACGACGGCACCAAACAGACGATCGAGAACCCCTTAGAGTACCCCAACCCCAGCGAGGTCGCAGAATCCTACGAGCCGTATATCCGGGCGACTATCATTACTCCGGACGAGTATCTCGGAAACGTCATTACCCTTTGTCTCGAGAAGCGGGGCACCCAGGAGGACCTCCGGTACCTTGACGAGAAGCGGGTAGAGGTAGTCTTCGACATGCCCTTGGCCGAAGTGCTCTTCGACTTCTACGACCGGCTCAAGTCGCTCAGCCGGGGCTACGCCTCCTTCGACTACGACATAACCGAGTACAAAGAGGTGGACCTCGTTCGCCTCGACATCCTCGTTAATGCCAAGCCCGTCGATGCCCTGAGCCAGCTGGTGTTTCGCGGAAACGTAGCAGGCCGGGCCCGGCAGATCTGCAAGCGACTCAGTACCGAGATACCGAAGCATCAGTTCAAGATCCCGATCCAAGGGGCGGTAAGTGGAAACATCGTCGCCCGAGAGACGATCTCCGCTCTCCGGAAGGACGTGACGGCGAAGTGCTACGGAGGAGACATTTCTCGAAAGCGAAAGCTCCTGGAAAAGCAGAAGGAAGGAAAGAAGCGAATGCGACTCGTCGGCAACGTCGAGGTTCCCCAGACCGCCTTCTTGAGCGTCCTGAAGGCCCACGAGGAGTAGAGGCCCCCTCGCCCTGAGCCTACTCCCGTAGAAGTCCCTCCAGGAGCCGCTCGAAACGCTTCAGGCGTAGCGCTAGCCGAGGCCGGAATCCCGGTCCCGGGCTGCGTCCGGTCTGCGCCTCCGGAAAGTCGAACCATGCGTGGTCCCAGGCCACAACGTCCTCAGACTCCAGATCCGAGTCCTCTCGCGCTCGCTTCAACGCCTCCAACCTCTCTGACAGAAACAACCGAAGACCCTCGGCTCGGGAGGAGTCCTGGTCGGGAAGCGAGATCTCATCCGACGGGTTGGGTGCTCTCGCAACGAAGCTCCCTGCTCCGTCATCCTCGGCTATCCGCGATCCCGGTACCGCCGGTACGCCGATGTCGAGTCCCCGGTTGCCCGCTGAAAAGACCCGTGAGCTTCCGGAAAGGAGGGTGTGCAGTTGGTGCCGGTAGGAGAGAAGAACCAGGTCCGTTTGAACCGTCGGTCCAGAGGCGCTTCTCGCCTGGGTCAGCGGACGCCGAAAGGAGAGCCCCAACATCCGCTCCGGGGCCAAGCGGTGGTTTGTCGAGAGCTCTTCGATCTGCAAGGGAGCGCCGGTGGCGTAGGGCTTTCCCGGCTTGTACGCCAGGTCGATTCCCATTACGTAGATGGTGCCCTTCGTCATTCTGAGCGCCAAGAGTAGCGCGGCAACGGCAACCGATCCCACCGGAGGCAGCCGGAGAGGCAGAAGATCCGCCGCTGCGGCACCGCGAACCAGATTCGTTTCGAATGCCTCCGACGAGAACCAGTAGGTTCGCTCCCCGCCGACGAATCGGGGAATCGACGGATGCACCGTCGTCTCGGCGATAAGGACGAAGGGCTGCGGACGAGAGCCAACAAAATCCAAGGCGTTAGCTCTTTGAGAGTCGACGGTCACGACGTAGTCCGGAGTAATCCCTCGGAGTCGGAGAGCCGGCAGGGCGGTATCTAGGGCCATGACGGCGACTCTGTCCCGAGCCGATGCAAGGTGGCAGGCTTCCTGTTCCAGAGACTCCGACGGGCCCACTACGACGATCGGTTTCGCTTCTGCCAGGGAAGCGGCGCTCTTGGCGAATCCGGTTCTGCCGAGGTTAACCAGGAAGTTTCGGCTCCAGACGCGGCCAAGGCGGATCGTCGTCATCCGGTTCTGCCACGTCTGCTGGATGGCTTCTCCGAGGCCCCCCTCGATCTCCCGGTAGGCCTCCCGATGGAGGGACGCTCCACCGTTCAAGGTGATGGTTCTGACCCGACGGTATCCTCGTTCTACCAAGCTTTTCGCGCTGCTCTGCCAACCGAAGTCGGCACCGGAGCCCGGCTGTCGGGAGAGAAAGAAGGTGATGCGGTTCGAGGGTAAAAAAGCCTCCGCCGGCTCTTCTGCGAGGACGGCGAGAACTGAGTCTACCTCGACGCAGAAGAGATGGGAGGAGCTCGGGAGGCGTTCCAGAAGCTCCGACAGCCCGTAGCCCAGGAGCGGGCTCGGAATCAAGAAGAGGGTATCCTCCGGAAGATCGGCGGCGGCGGCCCTGCGCCGGGCGCCGGCAATAGGTCCCGACGCGGTGTAGAGCCTTCGCCCCTGATAGTGGACCTGATAGCCGTCCGAGGTATCTTCTATCCTCAGGTCCGGACCGGACATCAGTTACCCAGGACGTACCGGTTGAAGGCTTGGTTGAAGTTGTCCTCTACCAGATCGGGGTCGATGATGCGACGCTGAAGATCCTCCGAGTGGAACTGCTGGAGAAGAAAAGGGTAGAAGGAATCGAGGAATCCCATCGAATCCGGTTCCGCCTGGCGTTCCTCCAGAAGCTGTAGGACCACGACGCTGTCTCGGAGAACCACCGCCTCGCTTGTCTCCCCTTCGGCGATGCTAAAGGCTTCCTCCAGAAAGGACTCGCGAAAGGAGGCGTCGTCGAGGATATCGGTGTCGGGACTCGATATCTGGGGGAAGTAGGGGAGGTTGCCGTAGTTAACCGGAAAGAAATCCGTGGTGAACACTTCGGCGCCGATCTCTTCGGCCCTGGCGGAGAACTGCTCCGTGTTGGTTTCCTCTCGGATCGATTCCATCTCCTCGAGAAGGTAGTCTTCTATTACCCCCCGCTCGAAGGCGTTCATATACTGCCGAACCGCCGTGACCCCTTCCTGGGCCTCCAGGTCGATCTGAAGCGGTCCGTCGTCGAGTCTATAGATAACCCATCCGTTTATCGCTTCGAGGACCGGGGAAACCTCTCCGGTATCGAGGGAGAGTATCTGCTCAACGGTTTCTTCGTCTTCAAAGTCCCTCGCCAGTTGATAGGCGTACACCCAGCCGGCGTCTCCGCCCTGCTCCGAAAAACGATCGGCAGAGTGGGCCCGAGCCAGCTCTTCGAAACTCGAGCCTCTGTCCTCAATCTGCTGTCGGATTCGTTGTGCCTCATCTTCGGTCCGGATAGTAATGACAGAAAGATTCGCACGGCGGAAAAGGGCGCGGTTCGCTTCTCCGTAGGCGACTACTTCGGAGTCTGGGTAGTCTGAGAAGGAGAGAGCTGCTCCTCGGAATTGCCGCTCGGGGCTTCCCATGGTCTTGAGGAAGCTGATTTCTTCCTGACTAAAACGACCGGCGGTAAGCATATCGTCGAGATACTTTTGATGGATCAGCGTCTCCCGATAGTAGTTTCTCAAGCTGAAGCGCTCCTGGCTCGGAGTCTGGCGGTAGCGCTCCGGGCTGAACTGGCCGTCGACTTGAAACCGAGGGTCCTGAGCGAGCATCTCGTCCACCGCGCTCTCGGAAACCGAGAGCCCCGAAGCTTGCGCTTCTCTCATTATTGCAGCGTGAAGCATAGTTCGATTGAAAGCTTGGCGCCACAAGAGGCGAAGCTCTGCTTCCAGGTTGTCCGGTCGGTCTTCCCGGTCATATTGCGCCGCGATTGCCTCGTACTGTCGGGCGAAGTAGTTCCCCGGCGCATGGGCTATCTCTCGATTGCCGTAACGACCAAAGGTCGCCGCGCCTTGCCCGGCAGTCCCAGAAATGACCGGAGCACCGACGAAGGTGACTACGACGATAACCAGAATGATCACGCTGAATATGTAGAGACCCGGTCGGGTCCTTGCTGTGGGCGGCTTGCGCTCCGTCTGTTGGTTTTGACTTACGTCTTTTTTCTTTGCCATGGATTTACGCTACAATACCAAGGCCGGGGAGCGTCGTCAACGTCGGAAGATATTGACAGCTTTTGGGATTCTTATTAGTGTATGCCTCTACGAAAAAAGGGGGCGTGGCGAAGTCGGTTTATCGCGCCGGCCTGTCAAGCCGGAGGTCGCGGGTTCAATCCCCGTCGCTCCCGTAGACTCCGCTGAGGCGGAGAGCATCGGGCTGTAGCGCAGTGGCTAGCGCGCGCGGTTCGGGACCGTGAGGTCGGCGGTTCAAGTCCGCCCAGCCCGACAGACAGCCTTACTGCGCAGAGAGATAGAAAACCCGCCATTTCGGCGGGTTTTCTTTTTACACGCGAGCTACATTTCCGTCTGAAGGCTTCCGTGCTAAACTGATATGTAGTCAGACTCGACTTCTCCGTCGCGGCTGCGGCGTGATGTGTTCAGTTTGTGGGGCTCAACGCCGAGAATGACTACAGAGTCGCGCGCGTGAAGGAGCATATGCACACTCGGGACTGGTTTCTCATCGCACTCATTCTCGCCCTTGCGCCCTCCGGGGTCTTTCCCGAGCCCCTTACTCACGTCATACAAAAAGGCGAAACGCTTTACGCTATCTCCCGCAGCTACAACGTTCCCGTGTCAGCGGTGCGCGATGCAAACGACATCCGGGATCCCCGCGATCTCGCGGTAGGGGTTGAGCTGGTGATCCCGTCGGTCTATCGCGTCGAGAAAGGCGACACGTACTATGGGATTGCACGACGCCACGACATCTCAGTCGATGAGCTCCTCGAGCTCAACGGAAGGAACAGTGACTCCGTTCTGCGCGTAGGGGATACGCTATATGTCCCGGGGTTGCAGGGCGATACCGATAGCACCTCGCGGACTGCAGCAAGGCACGGGGGACAGGATTCCGCCGAGAAGGATTTCCCGCAGGTTGCCGGCGCCGTGAGCCCGGGCGATACGCGCGGCTACTGGCCGCATCCCGGCCGGCGTGTGCGCATGGACGGAAAGCTTCCCGGCGTGTCGATTCAGGGAACCATCGGCGACGACGTGGTTTCGGTCTCGTCGGGACGCGTCATTTACGCGGGCCCCTATACTACCTTCGGGCGGGTCGTCATCGTTCAGAGTGCATCCGGTTACATCTACGTCTATGGCGGCAATGGGAGCCTGTCGGTGACGGTGGGTGATCTCGTTCAGCCCGGCACCACAATCGGCGAGCTGGGGGAGGCGCCGGACGCCGGGCGGTCTCGTTTGTACTTCAGCGTCTGGAAGAACGATAGCTTCGTGGATCCATCGCGAGCTCCGCGAAGCTGATTTGCGCTGTGCGCCGGACTCTGCTCATCGATATGAATTGACTTGACCATTTTCGGTCAGGAATTTACGATCGGTCGGGGTCACCCGGCGGAGGGGCCGAAGGATGGACGAGACGCGCTCAGTGAAGCGAACGCACGTACACTCACGAAAGAATCTCCATTCGAGCGAGATCGACCCTCTCGCCTACTATCTCCGGCAGATTGCCAGCTTTCATCTCCTGACTCTGGAAGAAGAACGCCAGATCGGACGCGAGCTGCAGTCGGCGCGCGAGGAATTGGCTCGACTCGATGCGTTGCCCGAGGCCGAGAAAAACTCGACGGAGCGCGTGTCGCGCAGGCAGTCTCTCGAGGCAACGCTGCGGATGCAGAAGAATCGGATGATCAACGCGAATCTGCGCCTGGTCGTTTCGGTCGCGAAGAAATACCAGCACCGCGGCCTGAATCTGCTCGATCTCATCGACGAAGGCAATATCGGCCTTATCGAGGCCGTCGAGCGCTTCGACCATACAAAGGGCTGCAGATTCTCGACATACGCCACCTGGTGGATCCGCCAGTCGATCGTGAAGTCGCTTGCCGACAAAGGCCGCACTATCCGAATCCCGGTGCACATGCTGAATACCATCAAGAAGTACTACTTCGTTGCAAGACAGCTGACACAGGAGCTCGGTCGCGACCCGGTGAGCCGGGAGCTCTCCGAGTACATGAATCTCTCCTCGGGCAAGGTCAACCAGATCGTGCAGCTTTCCCAGGACACCACCTCCCTCGATGTGACTGTCGACGAGGATAACTACACCCGCCTCTCGGATCTCATCGAGGACGAGAGCTCCTCGGAGCCCTTCGATGAGGTATACCACATCACCCTGCAGGACACCATCAATCAGGTGCTTCGCCAGCTCAGTAAGCGGGAGATGCGCATCATCGAGCTTCGCTTCGGCCTCTCGGGCGAAGGTCCCCTGACCCTCGAGGAGACCGGCAAGGTACTCGGCATCACCCGTGAGCGTGTGCGCCAGATTCAGGAGAAGGCCATCAACAAGCTGCGAAACTCCGACGTCATACAGGAGCTGCGATTCTAGCAATGGCTGGCTTCGATCGCATCACCACACGCGCCGGCGACGACGGAACGA
>CAZLDK010000007.1:0-27538 GCA_964558285.1 uncultured Spirochaetaceae bacterium
TCTGACTCAAGGTGCACAAAAACGCGGAGCGGGGAGCCAAGGCTCGGTCAGCGAAGCCTTTCGAGCACGCACTGCCCGACTCGTAACCCTTGACCCTCCGGTGCCCGGAGCAGCATCCTAAGGACAGATGAAACGCGCTGATATCAACGACAAACAGCTGATTACCCATATGAGCACCCTCTCGGAGGACGAGCTCGCGAGTTACGTCCTCCGCTCCGGCAACTACCGGCTCTCGGTGGTCCACGCCACCCGGATGATAAACCAGATGCGGGCCAACCATGGGCTGGGTATCTTGGAGACCTTTATTCTCGGCCACGCCTATCTGGGTGCCGCGCTGATGGTCTCTAACCTGAAGGGAAAGGACCGGATCGGCATAGAGGTCGAAGGTGACGGACCGGCGAAGGGCTTCTCTGTGGAGGCGACGGCCGGGGGCGGCGTCCGGGGATACATCAACAATCCCTCGATCTCCCTGGATGAGGAGCTTGTCGCCTTCGACATGGCGCCCTTTATCGGGGAGGGGATGCTCTCTGTTACCAAGAAGCTGGAAAAGGCCAAGCAGCCCTATACCGGACGGGTCGAGCTCGCCTACGGCAACGTCGCTCAAGACCTGGCCAACTACTTTCGGCAATCCGAGCAGAAACCGACTGCCTTTAACCTGAGCATCCAGTTCGACAAGGAGGGTCGGGTCGTAGGAGCGGCGGGGTTGATGGCCCAAGCCTTTCCCGGCGCCGAGGACGAGTACGCCGAAGACCTCGACCGTACTATCCGCGGGTTACCGAGTATCGGAGCCCTTTTTGCCGCGGGACTCTCCACCGAACAGTTGGTCCACGGCCACTTCGAGCGATTCGAGCCGATTCCGGTCGGACAGCGGGAGATTCAATTCTACTGCCATTGCTCCAAGGATCGCTTCGCCCGGTTTCTCTCGGCGATGCCCTTGGCGGAGATCCGGGATATTCGGGACAACGGCCCCTTCCCCTTGAGAACAACCTGCCACAACTGCTCGACGACCTACGAGTT
The DNA here is from genome assembly GCA_964558285.1 of uncultured Spirochaetaceae bacterium. Taxonomy (GTDB): domain Bacteria; phylum Spirochaetota; class Spirochaetia; order DSM-27196; family PWMO01; genus CAYPUT01. The sequence goes on from CAZLDK010000007.1 coordinate 1,018, forward strand.
CGACCAAGCGGATATCGAGAAGGCCTACCAGATGGCCCGATGACCCAGAATAGACACCGGAGGCACAATTGACCGTAGTAGCATCGATTGCAGTAGTTCTCGGGGGCGGTGTCTTGATGATCCTTGGGTTTCTCGGGTGCGTAATCCCCGCTATTCCGGGGCCGATTCTGGCCTACTTGGCCCTTCATCTGCTCTCAATCCCCACCGGCTGGACCCTCTTCCAACCGGTGACGCTTATCGTTCTCGGGATAGTCGCGGTGGCCGCGACGGTTTTGGACAATATCTTTCCGGCTCTCGCCTCAAAAAAGGCCGGGGCGGGACGGCCGGGGGTCTGGGGGAGCGTCGTGGGAATGATCCTCGGGAGCATCTTCTTTCCCCCGTTTGGCGTCTTTATCGGCGCGTTCCTCGGAGCGTTGCTGGGAGAGGTGATACTCAATCCGGAAAACAAGGAGCCGTTGAGGGCGGCAGCGGGTGTTTTTCGTGGAACCCTCTTGGGCATTCTGGTAAAACTAGGGGCTACCGGGGTCGTAGCTTTCTATTACCTCCGGGGCGCCATCGGTCTCTTTTCCGGAGGCTAGCGGCCCCGCGAGAAGATGAACTTCATAACCTGGTAGCCGTCCACGGCGCTGGAAACGGGCTCGCGGCCGGGTTCTCGGAAACAGGCAACGGCATCGGCTACCATATTCGCGAAGTACCCGGTAACTCCAACCGGCTCGGTGGCCTCGGCGACCAGAGAACGGTAGTCTTCGTAGTAAGGGCTGCGATCACTCTTCTCGACGGCGAAGACGCCGTTTCCGACCCTCAGGCGCCCCCGGCTGAAGCTCAAGGTCACCTCGAAAACCAGATGGTCCCGCTCGGAGCCTACCTCGACGACGACGGGCACGTATCCGGTGGCGCTTCGCAGCCTCGCGTGAAGATAGCTCGTCCCGGTACGGCGGTTCAGGTCGCCGACGACCCTCTGGACCCGGAGGGGACCTCCGGCGAGAAAAGTGATGATGTCGACCATATGGGTGCCGTCGTGGAGAAGCACCTCCCGGTGAGTCATCCGGGACCCAAAGTAGAGAACCCCGGTAATCCCGAGGAGCCGACCAAGGCTCTCCTCCCCTATGAGGTTTCGGGCGGCGAGGTAGTCCTTCGAATAGCGACGCTCGTGATTGGTCAGAATCGTCAGATGCGGCGGATTATGAAGCCTCCGGAGGCTTCGGCCGCGCCGGAGGGTGTCGGCGAGCGGTTTTTCGCAGACGATCACCGGGACGCCATGCGCGGCGGCCGAACGACAGATAGAAAGATGACTGTCGGGATGGGTAGCCACGAAGAGGGCATCGATACCGCCCTGGGGGGCCTGCCCTCGAAGAAGCGATTCGGCGTCGTCGTAGAGGGCGTCGCACCCCCAACGCTCGGCAAAGAGGGTTCTTCGTTCGGGGTCTATGTCGGCCCCGGCGACGAGGAGGCAGTCGGGGTTTCCGGATATCGCACCGGCGTGAGTCGCAGGCTTCTCACGAAGAGCATCGTCTTCCAGGAGCGATCCGATACGCCCGAGCCCGACGAGGCCGCACCGCATCGGCAGCGCCCTCTTCAAAGCAGGAGAAGGCGATTCCACTTTCATTCTGGGTTCCCTCTTAGGCGCCATTCTAATCGACGTTTCTTTGGGCAGGAAGGGATCTCCAAAATATGGTATTGTTGCAAGGATAGAGATGGCCAAAAGTAACGATGGCGGGTCCGCATTCTACAAACGTCTCCGAGAGCAGGGCACCAGCGATGCCGAGATAGAGAAGGTCTATCGAGAGCTACGGGACAAAGGCTACGGAGAGGCCGCGGCCCGGAGACGTTTTGAGGAAGCGGTTCGCCACATGAAGGCGGAGAATCAGCGAGCCCGGGAGGCGAAGGAGGCGTCACGCCGCCCGTCCCATCCGACCCCCGGCGACAAAGCGGCCCGGCCCCAATCGGAACCACGAGGACGTCGAGCCGACGACTGGTTTCCCCGGACGAAGCCGGCCTTCCGCCGCCGGGTAAACCGATGGAGCTACCGACAACGCCTCGTTGCCGTCGGTCTCCGGGAACGCGTGGAGGACCTAGTCAGCTGGTTTCGAAACGACTTCCCCGACCTTCTGAATAGCCGGCTCATCGACCTCCTCGCCGACCGGAAACACTATGCCTCCTACAGCCCTTACGAGTACACGCTGCTGGACACCCTCGACGCTCTCCACGACGCGGCTAACGTGCTCCTCGGAACCACCAAGGACGATCGCGACCGGATAACGGCGGCGCTCCGGCGACAAGACCCCCTGGGACTGGAATACCTCCAGGCCTTTGGGGACCGTCAGGAGACGCTTAGGGTTGCGCTGACCGGGGTAAAGCACGAACGGGATGCGAAGGGACGCATAGAGGCCGCCCGCCTCGGGTCGGTCGCCCGGGAGCTCTTCCGCTTGGTGCTTCGCACGGAACAGCTGGCACCAAGCCGCATCGCCCACATCTTGGCCACCGCGAGAGATATCGGCCGGGCCTACGGCGGCGCCGGAAAGCACGAAATAGACGAGGCGCTCCATCTCTTTCGTATCTCTATCGACAATCTGCAACGATTCAAAAAGGAGCTGAGCCCGATCATTGTCCGGGGCCTCGGGACCCTGCTCTCCTTCGATCCGGAAAATGATGAGGAACGGAGCCGGGTCTTTGCCTTTCTCCAGCTCCGAGCGGACGAAATACTGACCCCGGAGGCCTTCGCCGAGCGACAGAACCGCGCCCGGGAACGCGACCTTCTCGACCGGCAGCGGCAGGACCTCGAGGCATTCGAGCGGGCCAAGGAGGAGGGCCTCTCACAGCAGTTCGCAGGTACCTTCGCGGTCCTTAGGGCCCTCTTTCCGGAGTCGGAACTCGATCGCATGGACAGCCTTCGCTACTACCTTCCCTACTTCGATACCCGGGTGTTTTCCGGCTCCCTCGCGTTTCCCCATGACACCGCGAATATCGAGGTCGTTTCCCGGGCGGACCCTCTTCAACCGGTCCTGGTACTCCATCGCATCATCGACAGCATGTTATCGAGCATCGACTTCTACCAGTTGGAAAAGACCTTGATACGAGACGGCATTGGGAACAGCGCTACCGCGGTAAAACGAGACTGGTCGGAAGCCTACGCCCGCATCTTCGAGCCCTACCTCCGGGCGCTAACGACCTACCATCACGGCGTCGTCGACGACGGGGATTACCAGCAGCACTTCCGCCGGAGCACCGTCGCCAGGAGCCTGACCGAAGAGGTCAACCGCCTCCGAAACGTCTGCATCGCCGGTTACGGTCACGCTCTCCTACCGCCACAGAGCGACATCCCGCGAATCTACGAAGCGACAGCCGAGCTCTCGGAGCTCCTCCACCTGGTCGGAGAAGACCTCAACGACGAGCTCCTACGACGGAACGACGCGGTGGGCAAGCGGATCTACAGCGCCCTGTCGACGAATCCCGTTGTCGATTTCGAAGCCCACGGAGGCAAGGAATCGCCGGAGCTACAACCAGTAACGCGTCAGATCCGTCGCTACCTCGAGGCACGTCACTATTCGAGCATCACTACGATGCCGAGTCTCGCACAGCTGTTCTTTTTCCAAGTTCTTCGAGGCATCGTCGATCTCTATCTCTACCTGTTGACCGACGAGAATAGCTTTCTTCGAGGCGCCGGTGCCGCTGTGCGGGTTGCCGAGGAAGAGGAGCGCCGTGCCTGGGAGGAGGCCGAGAGCTCCCGGGGGCGGGAGAGCTTGGAAATGCTGCAGCAGAAGCTTCGGCAGGAAATGGAAGGGGATCTCGTCGACGGCCTGACGGCACTGTGGAACAAGAACTACTATCTCAAGGCGTTGCCCGAAGAGCTCGAAAACCTCCACGGGGCCGGAAAGGCGTACAGCGTGGTCCTCCTCGATATCGACCACTTCAAGTGGGTAAACGACACCCTTGGGCATCAGTTTGGCGACGAGGTTCTCAGGAAAGCGGCCGAGGCGATCCTCGACGGTATTCGAACCGCCAACGACCGGGCGATCCGGTACGGTGGCGAAGAAATTCTCCTGGTGCTGCAGGCGCCGATTCATCAGAGTATTCTGACCGCCGAACGGCTGCGTTTTGCTCAAGAAGGCTTTGTCGAGACCGACGAGTTCTACGCGCCGGTTCGTGCTATCGCGGATGAACAGGGAGAGCCGGTGGCGACTTTCTCGATCGGCATCGCCGAAGGGAGCCCCGGTAGATCGCTGACGGAGCTGGTCGAGGCGGCGGATAAGGCGCTTTATCAAGCCAAGAAGGGTCGAAACAGTCTCTGCGTCGCCCGGTATCGGGAGTCGGGGGAGAGGGAGATCATCGATTACGCATCGTACGTCGAAGAAATTCGAGAACGCGAAGCTTGACAGCGCCGGCCCTGGCGGCTATTGTTTTTCCGATGAGTGCGTCGTACAGCCGACCGGCAGCATCCCCACTCCCTTTTCTCAGCCTTCTACTCGATCTCGCTCTACCTGAAGGCCCATCGACGAGGGAGCTCGGACGGCGCCACCGACCATAGGTCGAGCACTGTCACACGGCGGCAAAAGCCCGCTATCGAGTTCCCTCGGTAGCGGGCTTTTTTTGTTGCGACCAACAAGAGACCTCGGCGATGAGGAGGAGAAGAATGCCGAAATACGAACCTTTCAAAACGGTGGATCTGCCTGACAGGCAGTGGCCCCACAAGAGCATCGATGCGGCTCCGATATGGTGCAGCGTCGATCTTCGAGACGGCAACCAGGCCCTGGCTATCCCCATGAGCGTTAAGGAGAAGCTCGAGATGTTCGAGCTCCTGGTAGAGATTGGCTTCAAGGAGATCGAAGTAGGATTTCCTTCTGCGTCGCAGATAGAGTTCGAGTTTGTCCGGCGCTTAGTCGAGGATAAACGAATACCGGACGACGTCTACGTACAGGTTCTAACCCAGGCCCGGGAACACCTGGTCCGACGGACCTTCGAAAGCGTCCAAGGTGCCCCGAACGCCATCATTCACATGTACAACTCGACCTCCGCCCTGCAGCGCAAAGTGACCTTCGGCATGGAGAAGGAGCAGATAAAGAATATCGCGGTAGCCGGTGCCCAACTGGTCAAGTCGCTGGTCCCGACCCTCGAGGGCACGAATGTCCGCTTCGAGTATTCGCCCGAAAGCTTTTCAGACACCGAAACCGACTACGCCCTGGATGTCTGTGAAGCGGTTATGGAGGTCTGGGAACCAACCCCGGAGAACAAGATTATCCTGAACCTCCCGGACACCGTCGAGTGGATCCCCTTCTACAAGCACGCAGACCAGATCGAGTGGTTCTGTCGGAACATGAAGAACCGCGATCTGGCAATCATCAGCCTCCACACCCACAACGACCGAGGCACCGGAGTCGCCGCAACGGAGCTTGGATTGATGGCCGGGGGCGAGCGGGTCGAAGGCACCCTCTTCGGGAACGGCGAGCGCACCGGAAACCTCGATATTGTAACCGTGGCCCTGAACCGCATGGCCGACGGAATCGATCCGGGCCTCGATTTGTCCGACCTCCCCCGTCTCCGAAGGGTGTACGAGCGGACGACCCGAATGACGGTCCCGGCCCGGCACCCCTACTCCGGGGAGCTGGTGTTCACCGCCTTCTCCGGCTCCCATCAGGACGCCATCAAGAAGGGAATGGACCGCCGCTCGGTGGAGGGCGACCCGAATGCTCGGTGGGAGGTTCCCTACCTCCACATCGACCCCCGTGATATCGGGCGGACCTACGACGCCATCGTCCGGATCAACAGCCAGAGCGGCAAGGGTGGAGTCGCCTACGTTATGTCCCGAGATTTCGGTTTCGAGCTGCCGAAGTCGATGCATCCGGATATCGGCGGATTGATAAACCGCATCGCCGACGAGCAGGGCCGGGAGCTTACGAACCACGAAATCTACGAAGCTTTTAACCGTGAGTTCCTCCAGAAACGAGAACCGATGGAGGTAAAGAAGACCTCCTTTCGGTACGTCGAGGACGGCGCGAACCGCCTCTCCTGCACGGCGAAGGTTCGCAACGGCGGGGACGAAGTGGAAATCTCCGGCGAGGGGAACGGCCCTATCAGCGCCTTCGTCCACGCCCTCGAAGGCAAGGGGTGGAAGGACTTCGACCTGACGGATTTCCACGAGCACGCCATCGGCACCGGAGCGGATACGGAGGCCGTGGCCTACGTCCAGATTGAGCTTCCCGGGGGGAGAAAGTTCTGGGGAGCCGGGGTGGACTCCAACATCGACACCGCCGGGATAAACGCCCTGGTGAGCGCCTACAACCGAGCACACGGGAGGTAGAGCCAGAACAATGGACACTCGCCGCCTTGCCCAGACTCGGTCCCGGGTCCACGAGATCCTCGAAAGCGGTTACCACCTAGATTTCAACACGGTGGAGAAGGTGCTCGACCACTACTTCTCGGAGGATTTTCTGCCGCAATGGTATTTCCACGCGAATACTCCCGAGGAGATAGCCAGCCACGTCTACTCGATAACGCAGCTTCTGACCGCTCAGAATCCCTACCTGACCGAGGTGAGCTCCGACGGCCGGGCCATTACCTACATCCTGAACGTCGGCCGGGATTATCCCGGCCGCCTCGAAGGGATTCTTCAGCAAAACGCTGCAATGGGAATCGGCTCCTTCGACGCAGTGCGGACCCGATCGGGAATCGGGATTATCACCCTCGAGAAGCGGGGTCGGCGGCATATCGTGACGGGGCGTGTAACACCGGAGCAGAGCCGGGCGCTCTTCGCCGAGGCTCGGGCCTACGCTACCGCCCACCGGCTGGAGCACACCGAAGAGTTTCTCCACTGCCTAACGCCGGAGTACATCCTCGAAGAGATCGCGAGCACCGCGGATCCTCCTCGAATCCACCGCCATCAACGCCTCTTCGAGAGCGCCGTCGAGAGCGATGGTCCCGTCGTTCTCGTCGAAGGAACCGAGACCGAGCGTCCCGGAGAGAACGAACGCCTAACCTCCGGGGAGACCAGAGTCGCCGTTGCACTGAAGAACCCGCCCCGGGAGTTTGCGACGGAAGGGGTCTCGGTGTTCACCCGCCACGGGATAAACATCCGCCGCGCCTACCAGGATACCTTCCTCCCCTGCGGGGAAAACGACCACGAGGTGGGGCTTCTGTCCCTCTATGTCGACACCAGCGCCTCGACCGACCCAGTGGTCGCAGATCTTGGTCGCCTGACGCCCCGGGTCCCGGGCCCCCGGGAGAGCACTACGATAGGCGTGGTGGAAGACGCCATTCGCTGCATCTCCCGGCCGGACTCCGGGGAAAGCGAAGTCGCCGACTCCTTGGCGTCGCTTCGGGGCATCGCTGCGGCCAACGGCGACACCGCTTCGGCGGAGGAGCTCGGAGTCTTTCTCGTAAACTCGTTGACCGACTTCTTCGAAGCCGCCGAGGGGATCGGTATCGTCGACAACGACCCGATAATGCGGATGCTCCTACGGTTCGAGGCCTTCGAGGAGTTCTGGGTAGAGCACAACGAGGGGCGGAGTAGCCGTCACCTCCCGGCGTTCCGCACCAGACACAACACCGCCCGGGGTACCGCCAAGGGGGGGCTGCGAATCGACCCGATCGTAGAGTTCGTCGAGGTGTCGGCCCTCTCGTTCATGATGACCTGGAAGTGCGCCCGGTCCCGGATACTCTTCGGTGGAGGCAAGGGGGGGCTCAAGACCACCTCCGATTACTACAAGAGCGACAGGATCGATACCTTCGATACCCTCGCAAACTTCGGCCGGGCGCTCTTTCTGGTTACCGGTCCCTTTCGGGACGTACCGGCGGGAGATGTCGGCTGCGGTCCGAAGGAAATCGGCAACATGTTCGAGGGCTTCAAGAGCGCCCTCCGGGACCTCGCCTTGATGGCCTACGGCGTCAAGCACGGCGCAACCCTCTTCGGCAACCGGGTGGTGTCTGCAACCGAGGCCCGGCACATCCTGACGGACGGCTTCGGAGTCGATTACCAGGATCGCGAAGCGATGCGGGAGTTGGTCTTTAGCGAGCGCTACCTGGAGTTGGTCGCCGCCGCTCACATTACCGGCAAGCCCTTCATGGGTATCGCCGCCCGGACCGGCGCCACGGGCCGGGGGCTTCTCTACAGCCTCCTCGCGGTGGTCACCCGGCTCCATCTCGACGGTCGGTGGGAGGCCGATGAGCCCCTCGACCAGGCAGAGACGGAGCTTCTCGACAGAATGGCCGCCTACACCGAGGACGTTATCCGTGCAGAGCGTGGCGCTCCCGGAGTGCCGGAACAGACCTGGCGAGAGAGCACGGCCTATCGCAAGCTGCTTTCGGGGCGACGGGTGGTCCTCCAAGGCTCCGGAAAGGTCGGCGGCTCCCTCCTGGCGGAGCTCGAGCGCTTCGACGTCAACCTTATCGCGATAGCCGATAAGGACGGCGCCCTCGTCGGAGACCGGATTCCCATTTCCGAACTGCTCGCCCACGTCCGGAGAACCGGAAGCGTGGTCGGATTCGAGGATGGGGTAACCCGGACGCTCCGGGGTGCTGCGGAGAGCGCGGAGATTCTAGAGCTTCCCTGCGATATCCTCGTACCTGCGGCTTTGGAGAACGCGATTACCGCGACGAACGCACACCGGGTCGAGGCTCGGGTCGTCCTCTGCGGCGCAAACGGCCCAAACAGCTCCAAGGCGGAACGGATTCTCTTTGACCGAGGCGTCGTGGTGATCTACGACTTCCTCGCCAACGGCGCCGGAGTAATCGCTTCCTACTTCGAGTGGCTCCGAAACCTGGCACAGCGGCTTCGGTACGAGGCGGAGACGATTCGCCGCGGCGGCTTCACTCTCGACAGCATGGACCCCTACATCATGCCGGAGTTTCGACCGCGCATTAAGGAAATACTCGCCGAACCGGAGAACGATGGGACTACGACGAGGTGGAACTCGCTAATCAGAGACATCATGTTCTCCGCCGTCAACGACGACTACGACGTAGCCCGGCGGCGTGGAATCTCCATGAAGAGCGCCGGGTACCGAAACGCAATCGCCCGGGTCCTTGTCGCCCTCCTGCTCAAAGCCGACCCTCCGGCGCGGGCCGAGCGGTGGAGCGAGCTTGGTGATACGACTCGGGAGCATCTCGAACCGCATTTCCTTCATCCCGAGGCGGCTCTCTTTCACGAAGACCCGGCAGGAGTGTTCCGAGAGCTCCAAGCTGCCGCCCTTCGTTGACCGTCCTCCTCCGGGGCGCCTATAGTTGGTTATGGAGCATGACTACTCCTTGCGCCCCCGGGAGAGCACCGGACTCTCCCCCCTGGACCGCGTCCTCGACGGCTTGCGCGCCGGGGATAACGTCGTCTGGCGTCTCGACAACATCGCCCACTATAAACCCTTTACCCGCACCTTTCTCGACTACGCAAAGTCTCGATCCCGAAAGGTCGTCTATTTCCGGTTTGGGGGCCACGAGGCGGTCCTCCCGGAAGACGAAGACGTCATAATCCAACGGAACAACCCGACCCTCGGGTTCGAGCATTTTATTACCGCGATTCACCGCACCATCCGGGACGTCGGGGTCGGGGGCTACTTCGTCTTCGACGCCTTATCCGATCTGAGCGAGACCTGCTACAGCGACCGGATGATCGGCAACTTCTTCCAGCTTACCTGCCCCTACCTTCTCGGGCTCGACACCATCGCCTACTTCGCCCTCTATCGACATCGTCACTCCTACCACGCGGCAATCCCCATCTACGAGACCACTCAGGTGCTCTTGGACGTCTACAACTACCGTGAGCGTTTCTACGTGCAACCGGCGAAGGTCTACGGCCGGGAGAAAGCATCCCATTTTTCGGTATTCAGGTGGGATGACACGGATTTCTCTCTTGTGGACAACAGCACCGAGATCGCGGCGGTCATGGAGTCCTCGCCCTGGGGAGGGCTCCGGTCGGCGAGCTACCGGATGGTGGGCCTCTGGGACAAGACCTTTATGCGGGCCGAGACCGTGCTGGAGGCCATCGCCGCCGGGGAGGCCCCGGTGACCCGGGCCGACGAGTCTTTTCGGGAGCTTATCCGGCTCATCATTCCCCACGAAGAGCGGATGATGGCCCTGGCAACGCGCTACCTGAGCATCGAAGACCTCATCACCGTGTGGAAGCACATGATCGGTACGGGAATGATCGGGGGAAAGTCCGTCGGGATGCTCCTTGCTCGGGCCATCATCCAACGCGACCTACCGGCGCTTGCCTCTAAGTTGGAGCCCCACGATTCGTTCTTTATCGGATCGGATGTCTTCTATACTTTTCTCGTAAACAACGAGTGTTGGTGGGACCGTCAGCGGCAGAAGGACCCAGATGCCTTTTTAACCGGTCTCGAAGAAGTGCGACAGAGGATCTTGAGCGGCACCTTTCCGGACTACATCGTCCGACGGTTCCAAGACATGCTGGAGTACTTCGGCCATGCACCGATTATCGTTCGATCGAGTAGCTTGCTCGAAGACAACTTTGGCAACGCCTTCTCGGGAAAGTACGATTCCATCTTCTGCCCGAATCAGGGTTCTTTGGAGGAACGCCTCGCCAGTCTCCTCGACGCAATCCGGACGGTGTACGCGAGCACCATGAGCGAAGAGGCGCTCACCTACCGCCGGCAACGAGGGGTCCTCGAGCGGGACGAACAGATGGCGCTTCTCGTTCAACGGGTCTCCGGCTCCGTCCACGGGAGCTACTTTTTTCCTCAGCTTGCGGGGGTTATCTACTCCTTTAACCCCTACGTCTGGAGCCGCGAGATCGAGCCCCGGGCCGGCGTGGTACGCCTGGTCTTCGGCCTCGGCACCCGCGCCGTCGACCGGTGGGACGACGACTACACTCGGGTCGTCGCCCTGAACGCCCCGGAGCGACGGCCGGAGTCGAGCTTCGACGCGGTAAAGCGCCATACGCAACGGCGGGTGGATGTCCTGGACCTGGAGCGGAACGAGCCCCGGGGTATTCATTTCCAGGACCTCGTCGCCGACTCTCCGGGGCTTCGGCTGGAGCAGATCGCCACCCGAGACCGCAGGGAAGAACGGGATGCCCGAGAGAAAGGCGGGCGATCATCCCCCCGGTGGATACTCACCTTCGATCCGGTACTCCGAAACACCGAGATAGTGGAAGACCTTCGCAACATAGCCCAAGCCGTGAGGGACGGGTACGGGACCGAGGTAGACATAGAGTTTACCGCCAATATGATGAGCGACGGGAGCTACAGTATCGACATCGTCCAGTGCCGCCCCTTCCACGGGAGCGCCGGAGCCGAGGAGCCTCTTGGGCCCATCCCAACGGTCTCCGAGGAACAGGTTATCTTGCGTACCTTCGGCGGTGTAATCGGCCCAGGACGCAGGATAAAGATCGACCGGATACTCTACGTTTCGCCTGAGGCCTACACCGGCTTAGCGGAGACCAAGCGGTACGCCCTGGCGAGACTTATCGGGAAGATCGCGAAACACACCGAGCTTGCCGGCGAAGCGATCATGATGATAGGGCCCGGGCGCTGGGGTAGCAGCACGCCGTCTTTAGGAATACCGGTCTCCTTCAACGAGATTAGCACCGTTTCGGTCTTGGTAGAGGTCGATGCCCTCCACGAGGGACTCGTACCGGACCTTTCTCTGGGAACCCACTTCTTCAACGACATGGTCGAGATGAACATGCTCTACTTGGCGCATTTTCTGGCGGCGCCGAATAATCGACTGAATCGCAGCTTCTTGGAGGGCGCCCCGTCGAGCCTTCTCGACCTCGTCGAGGACGCCTCCGAATGGCACGATATCGTCCGGGTCGTCGATTCAGTTGGCAAGGAGGTCATCCTCCAGGCCGACCCCCTCGAGCAAGCCTGCCTGGTCTACACCAACCCCTGATCGAGCATGGCGTCGGCGACCTTGACGAACCCGGCGATGTTGGCCCCGGCGACGTAGTCTCCCGGAACTCCGTACTCCTCCGCGGCCTGAGCGGTCGCGGTAAAGACTCGGCGCATGATGTCCCGGAGGCGCGAATCGACCTCGTCGGCAGGCCAGGACAGTCGCATGGCGTTCTGGCTCATCTCCAGTCCCGAGGTGGCCACCCCGCCGGCGTTCGCCGCCTTACCGGGGCCGAAGAGGACACCGGAGGCTCGAAAGACGTCTACCGCTTCGGGGGTGCTCGGCATATTCGCCCCCTCGGCGACGACCCGGCAACCGTTGTCTATTAGTGCCTTAGCGTCGGTGGCTTCTATCTCGTTCTGGGTCGCGCTCGGGAAGGCCGCGTCGCAGGGAACCGACCAGGGTCTCTTTCCGTCGTGGTATTCGCAGGAAAAGCGTTCGGCGTACTCCTTTATCCTGCCCCGGCGGACGTTTTTGAGCTCCATGACGAAATCGAGCTTCTCCTCGTCGATGCCGGCGGGGTCATAAACAAAGCCGCCGGAGTCGGAGAATGTCAGGGGGACAGCACCCAGCTGGAGAAGCTTCTGCGCGGTAAACTGGGCCACGTTCCCGGACCCGGAAACGACGCACCGCTTGCCCTCTAAGCTGTCACCGGCGGCGGAGAGCATTTCCTGGGCGAAATAGACCGCGCCGTAGCCGGTGGCCTCCGGACGAATGAGAGACCCACCCCACCCGAGGGCCTTGCCGGTCAGAATGCCGGAGAACTCATTCGCTAAGCGCTTGTACTGCCCGAAGAGGTAGCCTATCTCCCGGCGGCCGACTCCGATATCACCCGCGGGGACGTCGGTATCCTTGCCGATGTGCCGGGAGAGCTCGGTCATAAAGGATTGGCAAAAACGCATCACCTCGGCGTCGGACTTACCCTTGGGGTCGAAGTCCGCCCCTCCCTTCCCGCCGCCCATAGCGAGCGTCGTAAGGGAGTTCTTGAAGGTCTGCTCGAAGGCAAGAAACTTGAGGATGCTCAAATTGACCGTGGGGTGCAGACGGAGGCCGCCCTTGTAGGGGCCCAGAGCGCTGTTGAACTGAATACGAAAACCGCGATTAATCTGGAAGTCGCCGGAGTCGTCGACCCAGGGGACGCGAAACACGATGACCCGTTCCGGCTCCACCAGACGCTCGAGAATGCGTTCCTTTTGGTACTCCGGGTGAGCCTCGATTACCGGGGCCAGGGTGCCGAGAACCTCCCGGACGGCTTGGTGGAACTCCCGCTGCCCCGGATCCCGGCGCTCTACGACCTCGATGACTGACGTGATGTAACTCATAATGTCTTCCTTTTGAGTTTCCAGTATACACCACGATGTCTCAGACGCAAGGCGGTGCCGCCGGGGGCGCCGGTCCGACCCGTCGGCGGCCCGACTGCGGCCCCGCCTAATTCCGGCGGTCCTTCAATCCCGTGGCCCACCGAGGGAGGAGAGGAGCCTCAGGAGGGTTGCTTCTGCTTCGTCGAAAGAGTTGCCCGCGGCAATCCATAGACTCAACTGGTTCATCGCCCCGGACAGGGCCTGGGCCGCAGCCTCGGTTTCCGACACGTCGATCTCTCCGGCGGCGTAGAGCTCCCGGAGCGCGTCAACGAGGAGGCGGGTAGTGTGCTGGTAGTCGAGCTCCTGCCAGGCGGGAATGCCGAGGACCGCCGGGGCGTCGGTCAAGATGATGCGGTGGTAAGCCGGGCTCTGCGATGCCTTCAGGAAGGTTCGACAGCCGGACTCGAGGGCTTCCCTCGGGGTGGCCGCGGCCTCGGCGGCGGCCTCGATCCGGCCACCGACCTCTCCCAAGAGGCGGGCGACCGCCGCCAAGAAAAGCCCTTCCTTGTTACCAAAGTGATGATAAATCGCTCCTCGAGTAACGGACGCCGCCTCGGCGACGAAGGAAAGCGAGAGCTTGTCGTAGCCCTCGACGGTACAGACCTCGATTGCCTGATTGAGTATTCGCTCTTTGGTTCGAAGGGCTTCTTCGGAGGTTCTCCGTGGCATGACATCATTTCACCACACCCTTGACAAACATACAAGCTGCACGTATATTCGCCACAGTTATCATACATTCTGCACGTATCTAAAAAGAGGAGGATGCTACGGTGATTCAGAGCTTCTACCCCGTGCTGATGACGAAGGATGTCTCGACCCTTTCGTCGTTCTACAAAGCTGTCTTTGGATTTGGACCCACCTTCGAGACGGACTGGTACGTAAGCCTACGAGGCCCCGGGGATGGTGGCACGTTTGAGCTGGCGATTCTCGAGGCTTCCCATCCGACGATTCCTTCGGGTTACGGCACCGAGTCTAGAGGCGTCATCCTCAACTTTGAAGTGGAAGACGCGCGATCGGAGTACGATAGAATCATCCGGGGGGAACTCGCTGTCGAGGTTCTGCCTCTGAAAGACGAGGCCTTCGGCCAAAGGCACTTCATCGTCGCCGACCCGGCGGGCAACCTGGTAGACATTATCCAGAACATTACTCCATCGGAAGAGTACTCGGCGAGCTACACGGATAGAAGCGATGGCCGCGGGTGACCTGACCCGGCATTTCGGTCCGACCTTGGCAGAGAGCCTGGCGGTTCTGTTCGAGGCGACCCACCCCGGGTTCGACGCCGGAGCGCTCCGAAACGCTACTCCGCAGTTGGAGAGGGCTTCTCTGATGCAGAGGGTCCGCATCATCGCCGAAGCATTGCGTCGGGCGCTGCCGGAACACCCTCCCTCCGCCTGGGAAACGATGGCCGCAGTCCTTCCCCCACCACTCTCCGAAGACCAGCAGGTCTTCAACGAAGGCTACTGGATGCTTCCCCTCGCTGCGTACTGGGAGCTTCGAGGTATCCCCGATGAGACCGCTTTTCTCGCCCTGGAGACCTTGACTCAGCGGGGCACGTCGGAGTTTGCCCTGCGTGCACTGGTGGCAGCATCCCCAGAGGCGACGCTCTCCCGTCTCCGGCTATGGGGCGACCACCCCAGCTTTCACGTTCGCCGCCTGGCCTCGGAAGGCACCAGACCCTACCTTCCCTGGGGCGGGAAACTGCGCGTCGATCTTGGCACACAGCGTGCCTTCTTGGAAGCGATAACGCATCTTGCCGAAGACCCCTCGGCCTACGTTCGACGCTCCGTCGGTAATCACGTCCGCGACTGGCGCCGGATAGACGCCAAGGTGGCCGACGCCTGGATAGCCCGGGTAGAGCCCCCGGAGGATGTGCGCCGGTTAGCCGGTCCACGGCATCCCAAACGCAAGGCGGTGCCGCCCCGCTGCGGTTGAACAGCGTGCCGTCACCCGCTACCATTCGTTATGCGGCTGGCGGACGAGCACATCCCAGTTGTCGAGGAACGCAAAGTAAAGGGATATCTCTTAAACCCGGACCACCCTGATGGGGCGCCGAAGGCACGCTTCTTCCGAGCACTGGGTTATAGCGCGCGAGATTGGCGATCCTTGGCAGAGAGCCTCAAACAACATGCAAGGGTGAATGATGCAACGCATACCGTTGAGTCTCCTTTCGGAAAGAAATACATTGTAGTCGGCCCGCTACACTCCAGCGGGATGAACCCGACTGAGCTGGCTGTGGTTTCGGTCTGGATAGCTGAGCGCGGATCCTTACAGGCTCGGCTCGTCACTGCTTATCCTGTCCGATAAGGATCGTCTTATGAAGGAACACGACAGAGTCGTACTGACGAATGATTTGCCCGAGCATTCCCTAGAAGCCGGCGACGTAGGCTCGATCGTCCACGTCTACGGTGGGGAACCGGCTTACGAGGTGGAGTTTGTCGCACTGGACGGTCAAACGGTAGCAGTGGTTACGATCGCTGCAGACAAGCTTCGCGACGTCCGGCGGAACGAAGTTACCCACGCTCGCCCGATCGTCGTGGATTAGACGAGACGATTCGCTCGATACGATAATTGGCCTGAACGGCGGCGGTCGGTCCCGCCTACCGCCGGGAAGCCGGCTGCAACTATCGCCGCGGTGCCGCCTCGGGCACCTTCAATTCCGGCAACCCCGCCTCGATCTTTTCCCGGTGGGGTTCCAGCCAGGGAGGGAGAATGAGCGCTTCGCCGAGGTGCTCCGGATCCTCGTCGACGGTAAAGCCGGGGCCGTCGGTGGCAACCTCCATCAAGGCGCCCCCGGGCTCCGGTGAGTAGACCGACTTGAACCAGAAGCGGTCGATTACCGGGGTCGGTCGACCACCGTGGGAGGCAATCTGCTGTTGCACCATCCCCTGCTCGTCCTCGTCGGCTACCCGCCAGGCGACGTGGTGGACGGCCCCGACACCCCACTGGCCCCGGGACTCCTCCGGCTCGACCCGAAGGTCGATTCGCCGGCCGCTCTCGCCCTCACCCAGAACAAAGCGCTTCCAGCCCTTCTCCTGGGGCCCCTCGGTAAAGCCGAGGGCAGCGGACAAGAAGGAAGCCGTCGGCCCCTCCTTCCGCAGTAGAAGCCGCACGCCGCCGAGGCCCAGAATCTGCTTCTCCGGGGGCACCGGGCTGCCTTCCCAGGGCGCGAAGTCGTAGCCGTCGTAGAGGGGCGCCTCGAGAAGGGCCAAGGCCATGCCGTGGGGGTCTTCGAAGGGAAGCACCGCCTCCCCGAAGCGCTCCTCGACGTTCCCTAAAGACGCCGGCGCCGGGCCGAGATCATGCGCCCCGGGAGCGGATGCGCCGGCGGCGGCCAACCGGTCTCTCCACCAGCCGATCGACCCCGGAGGTACCGTCAGGTAGACCTCGTCCCAGTGCCCGATGCCCCGGCGCTTGGGTTCCATCTGGGGCCAGGGGAAGAAGGTAAGGTCGGTCCCCGGGTTGGCTCCGCCGTCGGTGTAGAAGAGATGGTAGGTATCCGGAACGTCCTGGTTGACGCTCCGTTTAGAGAGGCGCATGCCCAGCACCCCGGCGTAGAAATCGAGGTTCTCCTGGGGATCCCCGGCTATCGCGGTTATGTGGTGTATTCCTTTGACCGTTTGCATCAGATTACTCCTTTCGTTAGGCAAAAGGTCCGTGATCTGAGCGCCATGGTCAACTTTTCCTTGGTGTCCGGTTCCCTACTGAAGATCCTCCGGCGCTTCCAGCGCAGCCTTTAGGTCGCCCAAGAAGACGGCCCCGGTGGCGCCGTCGACGATCTTGTGGTCGCAGGAGAGGGTCATCTTCATTCTCTTTCCGATAACGACCGCGCCATCCTTGACGACCGGCACTTCTCGCATCGAACCTAGGGCAAGAATCATGGACTGCGGCGGGTTTATGATAGCCGCAAACTCCTCGACGCCGAGCATTCCCAGGTTCGACAGCGTAAAGGTTCCACCCATCCCTTCCCGGGGCCGGAGTCGCATATTCCGTGCCCGGTCGATCAGCTCGGTGGCAACCTCGTTGATCTCTCCGATGCTCTTCTTCCCGCAATCCCGAACCGTCGGCGTCAGCAGGCCGTTCTTCACCGCCACCGCGAGGCAGATATTGACCTCGCTGTAGTAGCGTATGGTGTCTTCTACGTAGGATGAGTTGCACTCGGGATGTGCCTCGAGCGTATTCGCGGCAGCCTTGATGATGATGTCGTTGTAACTGATTTTGCGCCCGTAGGATTCGATCAGCTCGGCTCGTCGCCGTATAAGGTTCTCCACGTCCACGTCCATCGTCAGATAGAAGTGCGGATTGGATACTTTGCTCTCGGTCATCCGTTGAGCGATAATCCGCCGTAAGGTCGGCGCTTCTTCTTCTCGGTAATCTGGTTCCATCGAACTGGCTGGTTTCATTCTTCGCTCCGGTGAAATAAACAAAAAGACGGCTCCCCGTCGGTCGGCAACGAGGAACCGCCCAAGATAGTAGGGCCGCCTTACCGGCCCCCTATTCTCCAAGCTCTTCCTTGACCGAACGAACAATTCTCTCCGGTGTGGGCATGTTCTCGACCTCCAGAGGATAGGCCATCGGTGGGGGAACATCGTAGGAGGAAACTATTCGAACGGGCGCCTTTAGGTCTTTGAGACAGTTCCTTGCAATTTCGTGGCTTATGTGGCTTGCGTAACCCGCCGTGTAGACGGCCTGCCCAAGGATCATCGCTCGACCGGTTTTCTTGACCGACGTCGTGATAATGTCTACATCCAACGGCACCAGGGTTCGGGGATCGACGATCTCCACATTTATTCCCTCTTTGGCCAATTCCTCTGCAGCTATAACCGCCCGGGGAACCATGTTGGAGTAGGCAACGATGGTGATGTCCGAGCCCTCGCGTACCACCTTTCCAACGCCCAAGGGAACCGTGTACTCCTCGAGGGGCACTACTTCCTTCTCGAGGTAGACCATCTGGTGCTCGATAAAGAACACCGGGTTGTCGTCCCGGATCGCCGTCTTGAGGAGCCCTTTCATGTCGTAGGCGTTCGACGGTGCGACGACGCGTATCCCGGGGAAGTGTGCCAACACCGCCTCGAGGCTATTACTGTGTTGCCCGGCGTAGCCCTTCCCGCCTCCGATGGTAGCCCGGATGACCATCGGGATATCGAACTGACCGCCGAACATGTAGCGCGCCTTGGCCGCCTGGTTCCCGACCTGGTCCATCGCCTGGAGAACAAAGTCGATGTACATTAGCTCGACTACCGGCCGCAGCCCCGTAATGGCAGCGCCGATGCCGGTGCCGATAATTGCCGACTCGGAAATGGGCGCGTTAAAGACCCTGTTGCGACCAAAGATGTCGAGAAGTCCGTAGGTCGCCATGTAGGCCCCACCCTGCTCCGCTACGTCTTCGCCCCAGACACAGACCCTCTTGTCCCGGAGCATTTCCTCGGTAAGGGCTTCGACGACGGCGTGACGTGCGAGGATCTTACCCTCCTGGTCCCGAGGAATGTTTCGAACCGGCTTTAGGAGCTCGGTCGTCCGGTATTCTTCGCCTATGCCGTCGCTCGTCGTGTCCGCGTAGAGACCGAAGTACATGTCCTTTATCTCAGGATCTCGACTGTCGATGGCTTTCAGCGTCAGCTCTTCTATCTTGGCTCGGGTCTTGTCCCAGATGTCCTCGGCAGCGGCCTCCGTCAAGATTCCGTTCTGAATTAGCTCGCTCTTGAACCACTCGACCGGATCTGCCTTGGTCCACTCTTCCACCTCTTTCTCGGTGCGATAGGACTTTCCCTTGTCCTTGAAGTTGTGCCCCCAGAATCGATACGTCTCCGCTTCGAGAAGAACCGGGCCTTCGCCGGCGAGACAGAGCTTCTTGGCTCGGGCCATGGCCTCCCGGACGCTCAGTACGTTCATCCCGCAGATGGTCTCTGCGTGCATGGCGTGTTTGTTGTATCCGGCGCCTCGTTGAGACAGGTGGTCGATACCGGTCACCTCTCCCTTCTGCTGTCCGGTGTAGCCGTATTGGTTGTTCTCCAGAAACCAGATTACCGGGAGTCCCCGCTCGAATTGCGCCATGCAGGCGAAGTTCATCGATTCGTGCGTGATTCCGTTGTTCATGGCACCGTCACCGATGTAGCAGACCACAACCCGCTCCTCGGCGTCATGATAGACAGTGTAGCCTGCTCCCGAGGCTATGGCACAGCTCCCGCCGACGATGGCATTGGCACCGAGGTTCCCGACGCTGAAATCTGCGATGTGCATGCCGCCGCCCCGGCCCTTGCAGTAGCCGGCCTCTTTTCCGAGAAGCTCCGCGATGGTGCGGTAGATGTGATAGTCGATGGCTCCCTCTCGGAGGTCACCGTAGGCGCTTAGGTCGAACTCGTTTGCCTCCGCTTCCTTGACGAAGTCGGTAAGGCGGTCCTTTTCCATCGCCATGAGGGCGTAGAGTCCCTTGTTGATACAGTGCCCGTGGCCGCGGTGGTTACTCGTAATGTAGTCGGTAGCGGCAAGGACGGAGATACTGCCGACGGCGGTGGCCTCTTGCCCTACGCTCAAGTGAGAGGTGCCTCGATAGGTATAGCCCTCGTACGGCACAAATCGCTTTACGTCCAAGTCCCGCACCATGAACTCGACGTTCCGTTGGAGGATCATCGCTTCGTAGAGCTGTAGCGCTTCGTCCTTGGTTATCATCCCCGAGGACAACTCATCCTTTAGCATCGGTGTATATCGATATACCGGTATCTCGGGGATTGCTACTGATGTGGGATCGGGATCGCAACCGCAGGTTGTTGCGTCGTAGGACTTCATCTATCGACCTCCTATGGTTTTAGCAACTCGGGCTGCAGGACCGTCGCAAGCGACTACCCGTCTCTGCAACTCAGTTCTTTCATAACTTCGTGCGTTAAGTGTATACGCAAGGTTGAGAGCTGTCAATTGTAATTGGCAGAATGTCTTCTAAGTACCGGTCCTACCTTGACATTCCCGAATACGGGACTTAGACTCATCAAACATAGTGCGTTAGCTTGTGAGAGGAGTTTATCGTGAACGAAAAGGATCTAAAGTATTCAAAAGGACACCTCTGGTTATCCATCGAGGGCACCGAGGCTCGTATCGGAGTCACCGATCACGCTCAGAAAGAGATGGGTGACGTCGTTTTTCTCGAGCTCGAGGAGACCGGTAAGACTTTCGGCCCCGGGGACATAATCGGGAATATCGAGTCGGTAAAGGCGGCCTCGGACGTCGAGGCACCCCTGTCCGGGGAAGTCATCGAAGTAAACGAAAGCCTGACCGATCAGCCGAGCGTCCTCAACAGCGATCCCCTTGGAGAAGGATGGATCTACCGGATCCGTATTTCCGACGAAGCAGAGGAAGAAAACCTTATGGACTTCGACGCGTACCAGGAGTTCCTCAAGACTCAGTGACGAACAGGAGAACAGAATGGGCACGAGGATGACCCGACTAACCGTGGCGGCAGTGGCGCTTTTCGTAATGTCGGTGCCCTCCGGCCACGGTGAGGCGCGGCTCGAGGTAACCACACAAATACTCAAGGTCGATTCCATCATTATCACAAGTGTGGAGTCGCCTACCTCCGGTTGGGTTACCATCCACATAGACAAAGGAGGCGAGCCGGGGACTATGATCGGACATACCGCTGTCCACCCGGGTACCAATCGCTTTCTGTACGTCACGGTAGATGTCTCGCGGGTGAAGCCACGGCTTATCGCTGTGCTCCGGTCCGACGCGGGATTGGCCGGCGTGCTCGAGGTCCCTGGCCCCGACCTCCCGGTACAACGCGACGGCTCTCCGGTAACGACTGCTTTTATCCTCCACGGCTGCCGGGGCGGCATTCTCTGCGATCTATAGCCCTGCCGGGGGCTCAGAAGTCCACCAGCTCGATTTCGAAAACCAGAAAGCTGTCGGGCGGGATGACCTCGCCGTGCCCCAGCCTACCGTATCCCAACCCGGGCGGGACAAAGAGGACCCGCGTTTCTCCCCGTTGCATCTCCGGGAGAGCTTCGTTCCACGCCTTGATACCTGAGCCGATCCTGAACAGCGACGGTTCACCGCCACGCTGATACGAGCTGTCGAAGACGGTGCCGTCGAGAAACATCGCGGTAAACCGGACAGCTACTTCCTCTCCCTCCCGGGGTCGAGGACCCTCCCCCGAAACGATTGTCTTGTACATCAGCCCGCTATCGGTCGTCTCCACCTCTTCGACGACACGTCGAATCTCCCGGGCTACTTGATGGACCGCCGTCTCCCGTCGTCGGTCGCTTTCCTCCCAGGCGCGCTCAACCAATCGATCGAAGGCTTCTTGCGAGGCTTCAAAACTCTTCGCATGCTCTCCGACGCGGTAGATTTTGACGTTCTCGATCGTGTCTCCGGGTACGATCGACCGGACGACATCCAACCCCTCGACGACTCGCCCGAACACCGAGTGCTTTCCGTCCAAAAAGGGCATCGGGGCCATCGTAATGAAGAACTGACTTCCGTTCGTGTCGGGCCCGACGTTGGCCATCGAGATTACCCCGGCACTGCCATGGCTCAAGTCCGGGGAAAACTCGTCTGGGATTACGTAGCCGGGGCCTCCGGTACCCGATCCGGTGGGATCGCCCCCCTGAATAACCAGGTCCTCTTCGACGCGATGGAAGGTTAACCCGTCGTAGAACGCCTCCCCTTCGTTGCCATCAAGGGAACCTTCTGCGAGTCCGACAAAGTTCATCACCGTCATGGGAGCTTCGTCGAAGGCAAGCTCGAGGAGTATGGTACCCTTCTCGGTCTCGACGGCGGCGTAGACGCCTTCTTCGAGCCCGGGAGGAACGTCTCCACCGCCGGCGCACCCCATCGAGAGCGCCGCGACGAGAACACCTAGTACGAGCCGCATCGGCTTCCTGTTCCGTCTCGCTCCGTCTCTCACGTACTTCTCCTTGCTTGCCAAAAGCCAAAACGACCCGGACGCGCGTGACGCCCGGGTCTTTGTAATCCGTACCTAGAAGTCTCGGCTGCCTCTATCGAAGAGGAACCCAGCTTCTAATGGCTTCCTCGTAGGGCACCGTCTTTGGAGTTTCCTCCTGACGGATTTCCGCTTTCGGAGCCAACAGCGTACCGTCGGAAGCGGTTCTTCCGAGCCATTCTGACGGTCTGACCGCAGGGTTCAGATCCGGTGAATGGTTCGCCATGTTGAGCTTCTCCATGATGTCGTCGAGGGCGTAGGCCAGATTATCCATGCCTTGCTGAGGCGTCACCTCACCGGTAATGATCTGCGAGACGTTCTGCCACCACTGCTCCGCCATCAGCGGGTAGTGGGGGACGTTCAGACCGGTTCCGGTGTAGAGCTTGGACTGCTCGGAGCGATAGAACTCTATGACGCCGCCGAACTGGTCCATCACCTCGTCTATTTCTGGGGCCCACACCGTCGAAGTACGCACGGGTGTACGACCTTCGAGGAACTTCGCAAGATCCACCGTCTTGGAGACGGCGAACTGAGCCCAGAGCCATGCGGCGTGGCGATGCTTCCCAGTGACTGTGTCCTGGGGAATCGTCCAGGCGCCGGTATCCTGATAGCCGACCTTCTGGCCTTCCTGCCAATAGCGTCCGTGGGGCTGGGGAGCGACGCGCCAAAGCGGCACACCGTCGTCGCCGACAACCGCGCTGCCCGGAGCGCTAAAGACCGGATCAGACAGCCACGTTAGACACATGTAGTAGGTCTGGGCGATGTGTCCTTGGCCGGGGACCGGGCCTTCTTCAGACCAGGTCATCGAAAGGGCGGCCGGGTCGGCGTACTTCTTCATCCAATCGACGTAGGTCGTAATGGCGTACACAGCTGCGGGGCCGTTGAGGGCGCCACCGCGCTGCACCGATGCTCCGACGGGAACTCCGTCCTCTACGCGGATACCCCAGTCGTCGACGGGCATGCCGTTCGGGAGACCGGTGTCCCCCATACCGCCGATCGCAAGCCAGGCGTCGGAAATCCGCCACCCGAGGGAGGGGGATTTCTTTCCGTAGTCCATGTGACCGTAGACACGGACGCCGTCGATGTTACGGACCTTTTCGGTAAAGAACTCGGCTATATCACCGTAGGCGGCCCAGTTCTGGGGAACACCGAGCTCGTACCCGTACTCATCCTCAAACCGCGCCATCAGGTCCGGGTCGGTAAACCAGTCGTGACGGAACCAGTAGAGAATCGCAAACTGTTGGTCCGGCAACTGAAGCAGGTTACCTTCGTAGTCCTTACCCTGTTCCAGACCGAAGAAGTCGTCCAAATCCAAGCCGGGATTCGTGTATTGGGCACCTTCGCCGGCCATGTATTCCGTCAGGTTAAGCGCGCTGTTTGCCCGATAGTGCATTCCGATAAGGTCGGTGTCGTTGACGTAGATGTCGTAGAGCTTCCGGCCCGTTTGGATTTGACGTTGGATGCGGTCGACGAGCTCTCCCTCGCCGATAACGTCGTGGGTGACTTTGATGCCGGTAATCTCTTCGAAGGCCTCGGCAAGCACCTCGGATTCCCAGTAGTGGGTCCGGATACCTTCGGCGGTCGACTTGATCTCGGTGCCCCGGAGGGGCGCAGCCGCCTCAGCAAACCAGATAAGTTCCGCCCGCTGCTCCTCTCGTGTGAGGACCGACGGTTGGAACTCATCGACCCATTTGTCGATGACCGCCATGTCGATTTCGACTTCAGCAGCTTCGCCTTCGCCGCCGGCGAAAACGAGGCTCACACTCGTGATCATTGCTAACACGAGTATCGCGAGAAGTATTCTTCTCATAATTGCCCTCCTCTCTGGATTATTCGGGGTCAACGACCTCGATCTATTCGAAACTGGTCCGACGGCCACGCGTCACCGCACCGGTTGCCAGTTATCCCCAGACAAACTCCACCAAGAACCAAATACCGGCCAAGAGCACCCCCACCGAAACGAAGGCGGTGCCGAAAAACGCGAGCCACAAAAGCAGAATCACGCAGCCGAAAACAACCCCGAGAAACAGGCGGTCCCCCCGGGTGGTGGAGATGGGCAAAAAGCCCTTCCGGCCGTGATCCGGAGAATACCGGGCGCTAATGCCGATGGCCGCGATTGCCCCGAAGAGAAGCAGGAAGAAGAGTCCCGTCTGCCAGGTCCAGTACATCCATCCGAGCATCTTCTAGACCCTCCCGAGGGCGAAGCCCTTCGCCATGTAGTTGCGAACAAAGTAGACGACGATCGCGCCGGGGATGATGGTCAACACGCCTGCCGCCGCCATCAGCCCCCATTTGACGCCTTCGGCGCCGATACCGACGGATAGTTGCACCACAACCGGTTTCGCGTTGGTTACCGTCAGCGCCTTCGCCAGAATCAGCTCGACCCAGGAAAAGGTGAAGGCGAAGAACGCCGTAACACCGATGCCCGGTGCCACCAGCGGAAAGAAGATCTTCCGAAAGAACCGGGCAAAGCTGTAGCCGTCGATAAAGGCGGTCTCGTCGATCTCCTTGGGAATCCCCGACATGAATCCCTCGAGGATCCAGATTGCCAGGGGTATGTTGAAGAGGCAGTGGGCCAGCGCCACGCCGACGTGGGTATCGAAGAGCTGAAGCGTCGAGTAGAGCTGAACGAAGGGAACGATAAACACGGCGGCCGGGGCCATTCTGTTGGTCAAGAGCCAAAAGAAGAGGTGCTTATCCCCCATGAAGTGCCACCGCGAAAAGGCGTAGGCACCCGGAACCGCAGCGACCAGGGTAATGATTACGTTCATGAAGACGTAGAGCAGCGAGTTTATGAAGCTCGCCCGCCAGGCCGAAGAGGTAAAGATCTCTACGTAGTTCTTGAAGGTGACCTGCCGGGGGAACCAGGTAAGGTCGCTCAAGATCTCCGAGTCAAACTTTAAAGAAGTGTTGATCATCCAATAGATGGGAAGAAACAGGAGAACAAAATAGACAACCAAGAAGACAGTTCGAGTCCTCACGGCTCTGCGCTGCTTCTTTCGGGTCTTTGTAAGATACACGTCTGGTGCCATTACTCGGCCCCTCCCTTTCCGACACGGGTCAATATCTGGAAGAACAGGTAGCTCATAATCAGGACTATCAGGAGATAGACGATCGAGACCGCCCCGGCATACCCCAACTCGTAGGACTCCGCTTTCCGGGCGACGAAGAGGTTCAAATAGGTCGTGGAAGTGCCGGGCCCCCCTCCGGTAAGACTCAACGGCTCGTCGTAAATCTTGAAGGAGTCCATGAATCGCAGGAGAACACCGATCAACAGGACGTTGCGAAGCTTCGGCAGGGTAACGAACCGGAAGGTCTTCCATGAGCTCGCTCCGTCTATCCGAGCGGCCTGATAGAAGGCGTCGGGAATTGCCTGCATTCCTGCGTAGGCCAAGAGGGCAACCAGGGGTGTCCAGTGCCAGACGTCGGCGACGAAGATAGTTGCCGGCGCGTCGAAGGGATCGAGGGCGACGTTGTACTGGTACCCGAACCAGGCGAGAAACTCCGGTATAACGCCGATGTTGTCCTGGGCAAAGAGCCGCCAGATAATCCCGACGACGTTAAAGGGAATTAGAAGCGGAATACCGAGCAGCACCAGGCACACGGCGACCATGGCACCTTTCCTCGGCATCGCCGAGGCGACGAGGATGCCCAGAGGAATCTCGACAATCAGGATGAGGAAGCTCAGGACCAACTGATTCTTTAGCGCACTATGAAAAAAGGGATCGTTGAGGACTTCGATGTAATTGGCGAATCCGACGAAGGTCGGCATCGATCCCGAAAAGATGAAGTGCACCGAATAGTTGACAACCGTCATCAACGGGATGAACGCGTTGATCGAGACCAGGACTAAGGTCGGCACCAGAAAGAGCCAGGCGTGGTTTTTCATAGGTCGATCCTCCTGTCGTCCTTAAAGACCTTGATGTGCTCTTCCGGAATACGGACCCAGACTTGATCGTCTTCCGAGACTCCGATCGATTCTCCGACCCGAGCCTTTAGACGGACGCCGGATTCCTCTAGGGTCACAATCTTGTAAGCCCCGTTGTTCTCGACCGTCAGAACCGTGAACGCGTTCGTATCGGATTCTTTGGCGGTCGAGACCTGGAGGTTCTCCGGCCGGACACCGACGCGATAGGGGCCGTTATGGGCCTCGATTTTCTGCCGGAGTCCCTTGGATATTGGGACCGAAATCGGCCCCGCCTGAAAGGAGCCCCCGATGCGCCCCACCGACCGCCTGCAATCGCTCTGCGCCGAGGACTGGCAGGCCGCCACGCGCCACGCCTTCACCGATCAACTGGCGGCGGGCACCCTGTCTGACGCCCGCATGCTGGCCTATCTGCGGCAGGATTACCTTTTCATCGACGGGTTCGTGCGGCTTCTGGCCTCGGCCATCTCC
>CAZLDK010000008.1:0-1631 GCA_964558285.1 uncultured Spirochaetaceae bacterium
TTCTTTTCTTGGTTGTATCTGAGGCGTTCGACGATACCCAAGCGCGCCAGGGAGTAGCCGCTCTCGGGATCCTTGACCCGCTCTAGAACCGCCTCGATCTTCTTTACCATCTCAGGATCCATTATGCCTCCTTTTGGGGGCTGCCCCTTGGATCTGCCTCGACTAGCTCGGAGAACCATCGGTAGACGGTCCCGAGTACCCCCTCGACCGCCCCGGGTACGGGAATGAGGAAGACAAATAGGCGGTTTTGCTCCGGAACCAACGCTACATGACGCAGAGGACCGGGATCTTCGCCGATCATCCCCCGGCACTGTTCCATCCGGTTTTTGACCTCGTCGTCGTAGTAGTAGAGATAGAAGGTTCGCCGTCCCCACTCAAAGGTGTCCTGCCTTAGGGAGTCGGCGTTTACGATCTTGGCGCCGGCGAAGGAAGAGTAGGACTTATCGATAAGGTGCCCTTCCCGAAGTATGCCCGTCACCTTCGGAGAGAGGTGGAAGGAAAGAAAGAGGCGATCGAAGCGCCGGATCATTCGAGAGAAGGGATACCAGAGCCAGGATTGCCTCGGGAGAAGCGTCATCGTGGCGTCTACCTGCTTTACCGATTTGTTGCGGTGGGGAACAAAGTTGGCATGGTATCCGGTAAGCCCGCCTATGTTCGTGAATGTCTGGTCCTTGGGACTGAGGACCGCCGCTATCTCTTTAAAGACGGTGTTGGTTATTCGACGGATCCGGCGCCGTCCCCAGGTGTACCCCAGGCTCAGCAGGATCGATACTGCGATAAAGAGATAAAAGACCGGCTGGTCCGCTACTTCGGTGCCGCTGAACAAGAAGCCTCCTTCGGCAGCCTACCGAAAGGCTTCCGTTACGTCAAAATCGATGCGATACGAATTGTTCCGATCGACGCTCGTGTTAAGGGGAACCCGGGCGATATGAACGCCGTCCCGATTCTCGCCGAAGAGCTCCTGTTCGACCCGGTCGGCGGTCTCGACGAGCCGATCCTCGAACTTGTTATTGAACCCTGCGCGAAGCGGAAGCTGGAGATCGTTCAACCCGACGAGAATTCGCTGAGACTCTCGCAGGGAAAGGTAATCCGGATTAAAAACTACGGCAATACTGTTATCATTGCTCTTCAGCTCCTTGTAGACGTTCACATAGCGTTGCCATATGTCGTTGAGCTTCCGCATTACGGTGTCGTCTTTCTCGTCGTAGGCAAGTCGAAAACCTTCCTCGTTGTACTTGCCGGTAATGTTGTGGATGGTATGGCGCTTTTCCAGAATCTGTGCGCGGATCCGTCGTAAGCGGTCCACCCAGGTAATGCTGATGTTCGGAAGCGCCAGAATTCTTAAGGTCAGCCCCGTCGGAGGTGTATCGAAGACCACGTAGTCCAGCCCCTGCTCTGTTCGAAGAATCTCCTCAAGAATGGTAAGAGACGCGTATTCTTCGACCCCCGGGGAGTAGCGAAGGACCTTGAAGTACATATCGAAATTAAAGGCCCGGGTGTAGCTGTACACTTCCGTTAGAACGTCGATGTTCTGCTCGATATACGCCGAGGCGGCCTTGTCCAGGTTGGCCTCTTGAAGGTAGAGGTTCTTCCCAAACTTACTTTTTTTATGGCCGACGGCGGTGTCGAAA
>CAZLDK010000008.1:1641-8626 GCA_964558285.1 uncultured Spirochaetaceae bacterium
TCCGCGACATTGTGGGCAGGGTCCAAAGACACCAAGAGGGTGGAATACCCGCGTTCGGATAACTGCCATGCACAGGTCGCGGCGAGGGTAGATTTGCCCACCCCCCCTTTTCCGGTGAAGAATATCGTTTTCATGATTACTCGCTTCTAGGGCGTCGTGCCGGGCCGATGTGCCCGGATCACGTGACGTCGAAACAACCGGATAATTCCGCCAGCGCATCGGTCGCGTTTTCGGAACGGCGGTTGACCACTTTGATTTCGTGCTCGAGGTAGGGGAGTAGCTCCGCCGAAATAAACGACGGCGGAGCCGGTACTCCGGTAAAAGAACCCATCAAGAGCAGAACGAACATGTTCTCCAGCTCTCGGACCTCGCATTCGGTCAGGCCCACCGCTCGATTGCGGTGGGCCGTGTCCATGGTCTGAAAAAAGGCTCCGAAGAACCGGAAGATTCGCTTGATAGGATTCATCGATTACCTATGCCGAATCCCGTTGTGTGTCCGCCAGGGGCGTATTCCTCGTCTTGAAGAAGTCGACTATGAAGACGAAGTTGATGACCAGCATCATGGCAGTGATGACGCCTACCGTGCCTCCGGTAGCGGGGTTGGCCGCGAAGGTCACCGGAATTACGACGATCAGGTACCAGAACATGGCGGCGGTAACCGTAACCCAGAGCCCCATCGCGGGAATGAAGGCGTAGGTGGCCTTGGTCTTTAGACGCTTGGTTACCCAGGCGGTCCCGGTCAGAAGGGCGATTGCCGCGATAAGCTGATTGGCGCTTCCGAAGGAGGGCCACAACAGACCGAAGCTGCCGCTCCAGCCGAGGTAGATACCGATGGCGGCGGGGATAATCGAGGCGATCCAGCGGTTGGAGAGAAAGCGGTAGGCACCTTCGGAAGTCTTCTTGAGGGGGAGGAAGATCTCCGCCAAGGTGTAACGGGCCAACCGGTTGGTGCTATCCAGGGTGGTCAAGGCAAAGGAAGAGACCCACATACCGGCGATTATGCTGAGAAAGGTTCTCGGTATAAACGCAAGCCAGGTATCGCCGATCATGGCGGCCCATGTTTCGGAGAACATCGCCGCGTTGGGGAAGGAACCGGACATGGCCGCCGTATACTGCGTCGCCCATCCCGCTGCGGTAATCGTCTGACCTGCGTTGGTCATTACCTGCATACCCCATCCGGCAACCGCGATAACGACGATCGTAGAGAGAAAGCCCTCGACGAGCATAACGCCGTATCCGATCGGAAGCCCCGCCTTTTCGCTGGTAAGCTGTTTCGAGGTCGTTCCCGAGGCTACCAGGGCGTGGAAGCCCGACAGCGAGCCACACGCGATGATCAGCGGTATGACGGGCCAGAAGGGAGTCGGCTTTCCCGCGGAGATGATCGGCGAAAAGGTGGTAAACGCCGGTGCGGTAAAGCCCTTGAAGGCGAAGATGGCTCCGAATCCGCCGAGGATAAGCCCGGCGTAGAGTAGCCAGGCGTTGAGGTAATCCCGGGGCTGGAGAAGCACCTGCACCGGAAGAGCCGCGGCAATGATGATGTAGAAGAACATCGCCAGGAACCAGAAATTCCTCCCGGCAACCAGCGGAAAGACACCCGCGAGGTAGATGACCAGGATTAGAAGCGCAATACCGATCGCGGTTACTACCGCAAAGGGTATCTTGGTCCTATACATCAAGAATCCCTGGAGAAGTGCGGCAACCAACAGATACGCCGCCGCCGCCGGAATACCGGGGTTAGAAAGGAACATGCCCCCGAGGACCGCGGCAAAGGCTGCAACCACCAGGATAAGCAGGAAGAACACGAGAATATAGAACAAGTATCCCGTGCGCTTGTGGAATAGGTCGGATGCGACGAACTGAATCGACTTTCCGTCGTATCGGACCGATGCCATAACCGCCAGGTAGTCATGGACAGCGCCGATAAAGATGTTTCCGAACCAGATCCAGGCAAGGGCGGGAACCCAGCCCCAGGCCATTGCCACAACAGGTCCGACAATCGGAGCAGCCCCGGCTACCGAAGCAAAGTGGTGGCCGAAGAGAACCGACGTACGGGTCGGAACGTAGTCGACGCCGTCGTACAGGCGGTGTGCCGGCGTTTTTATGTCGTTGTCCGCCTTGACAACATCCGTTTCCATTTTCTTTCCGTAGACCAGGTACAACGCCCCGTACACTACGGCACCAACGATTACAATGATGGTGGTCATTACCTTTTTCCTCCTCCGGAATCTAGTGATAGAGAAAAGCTACGACTTGCTCGCGTGCCTCCAGCTTACAAGCGGTCTGGTCAGCCGTCAACGGTTTTTTTCTGGCTGGAAACAGGCGGTTCGGGTGACTAAATGGACCCCCCGCTTTCCGGCAAAGCGGCAAACTTGCCTTTCGAAGAGCGTATATGTATTTTAGCTGTATAGACTTAAATAGGAGGTCTCGTGTTACAGTTTTACTTTCTTAGCATCTCTACCCTGCTTCTCGCCGGCCTTTCGCTGATCTTTGCCGCTTCGGAAGAGTCAAGTCATAGTTTTCGACGCTTTATCTCGGCGCGTACCGTTCGCATCTCTATCGGCGCCGTCGCCGCGTTGGTCGGAGTCCTGAAGTTCTTCGTACGAGCGCCTGGGGACACCGTGGTTGTGGTCGGCGACTTGTTGCCCGCAGCGGCAGGTATCGCCCTCGGTCTCGCTCTTCTTTCGGGCGCCCTCGACCGTCAGGTCGAAGAGAATCGGCCCCTGAATAAGGTTCGGTCGATTAGTCGCTACTACCGAATACCGCTTGGCGTCGTCGGAATCGCCGCCGCGCTCGCTCACTTTTTCCTGCCGGGAGTGGTCATTATCTAGTCGCAAAACTTGTCGGCAGAGCCGGCAGTGTGATACCTTTGAAACACCGAGGAGGTGACGCCTATGACTGTAGACAATATTGGAAGCTCGTACGCGGATATGTCGGCGGCTCAAACTCAGATGCAAGCGCAAACACAGGTTATGAGCGAGGCCGTCGACGCGATGGAGATGCAGGGCGAGGCTGCGGTGCAGCTTATCCAAAGTGCATCCGAGATGACCTCGTCTCAACCGATAACGGATCCTGCCCTCGGGCAGAATGTCGACCTAACCGCTTAATACGAGCGATCACACTTAAGAAGGGCCGATTCGTCGGCCCTTTTTTTTGATTCTTTTTATACTGTAGAAGAGGATGTCTATGGAGTTTCGGGTATGGCCCGGCCGGTCCTATCCCCTTGGGGCCACCTGGGACGGCAGTGGCACAAATTTCGCGCTCTTTTCCGCATACGCCGAAGGCGTGGACCTCGTCCTCTTCGACGATACCGGAAGCCGAGAAATCGGGAGCATTAGCCTCCCGGAGTATACCCACGAGATATGGCACGGTTATCTTCCGGATATCCGTCCGGGGCAGCTCTACGGCTATCGGGTCTACGGGCCGTATCTGCCGGAGCAAGGGCACCGGTTCAATCACCATAAACTTGTTCTTGACCCCTACGCGAAGGAGCTCTCCGGACGTTTGCGGTGGAACGATGCCCAATTCGGCTACGTCGTCGGAGACGGGGCGGAGGACCTCTCCTTCGACACCCGGGACAACGCTCCCTACATGCCGAAGTGTCGAGTAATCGATCCGGCGTTTACCTGGTCGGAAGAGCCGCCTCCAAGAACCTCTTGGGATCAGACGATTATCTACGAGCTCCACGCCAGGGGATATACGCGGCAACACCCTGATGTCTCTCCCCCGGCCCAGGGCACGTTTGGAGGGTTGGCGCATCCGTCGGTCGTTGCCTACCTCCGAGATCTCGGCGTTACCGCGATCGAGTTGCTCCCTGTCCACGCCTTCGTCCAAGACCGTACACTCGTAGAGAAGGGACTTCGAAACTACTGGGGCTACAACAGCATCGGTTTCTTCGCCCCGGAGCCGCTCTATCTCGGCAAGGATGGGCTACGGGATTTCAAGACCTTCGTTCAGGTGATGCACGACAACGGTATCGAGGTCCTCCTCGACGTCGTCTATAACCACACCGCCGAAGGGAACCATCTCGGGCCTACCCTCTGTTTCCGAGGTATCGACAACCGGTCGTACTACTACCTTTCGGAAGACAATCCGCGGTATTACAACGATTTCACGGGGACCGGAAACGCCCTCGAATTGAGGCACCCCCAGGTTCTTCGGATGGTAACCGACTCCCTGCGCTATTGGGTGGAAGAGATGCACGTCGACGGCTTTCGCTTCGACCTTGCAACGACCCTCGCCCGGGTTCACGGCGAATTCGACCAGCACGCCGGTTTTCTCGACGCTATCTCCCAGGATCCGGTTCTCTCGGGGACAAAGCTTATAGCCGAGCCCTGGGACACGGGGCCCGGGGGATACCGCGTCGGCGAGTTTCCGCCCAATTGGTCGGAATGGAACGACCGATACCGGGACACCGTTCGTCGCTTCTGGAAGGGCGACGACGGCTTGCTCGGAGAGTTCGCGTCGCGGCTCTCCGGGTCCAGCGATATCTACGACAATCGCGGCCGACGCCCCTGGGCCTCGATCAATTTCGTGAACGCCCACGACGGCTTTACCCTCCGCGATCTGGTGAGCTACAACCACAAGCACAACAAGGCCAACCAAGAAGGGAATCGTGACGGCGCCGACGACAACAAGAGTTGGAACATGGGCGTCGAGGGAGAGACCACAGACCAGACGATTATCGAAGACCGACGCAGGCAGGCACGCAACTTCCTCTTTACCCTTCTGTTATCCCAAGGCGTACCGATGTTTCCCGCAGGAGACGAGTTCTGGAGAACTCAGGGAGGAAACAACAACGCCTACTGCCAGGACAATGAGACGAGTTGGATAGACTGGTCTTCCGTGGAAGACGAGGAGTTGGTGTCTTTTACTCAAAGGCTTATCGCCTTACGGAAAGAGCACGTCGTCTTCCGGAGGTCGCGATTCTTTCATGGAGAGAAGATTCCAGGAACAGATAGCAAAGACGTTACCTGGATTCGACTCGACGGCACGGAGATGACTACCGACGACTGGGTGAACGGCAACTCGCCTGCCTTAGGGGTTCTCTTGAGCGGGGAAGCGGGAGCTCGTTTTCTGACCGAACGGGGAGAACCGGAGCCCGACGATAGCTTCTTAATGCTCTTTAACCCGAGTCACGAGAACCTTCAGTGGCGCCTACCGGGGGACCGTGTGTCGCCCTGGCGTGTCGTCCTTGACACCGCAGAAGCGCTCCAAACAGATAGAGTCCGTGTCTCCGGCCGAAGCATAAAGCAGGGCCGGATCAGCGCAATGCTTCTTGTGTCCAACCGACAGGAAGAGGAATCGTGAGCTACCGATTCGGCCCCGAGATAACCGCCACCGGAACCGTGTTTCGACTCTGGGCTCCCGCCGCCGGAAGCGTGTCGGTCCAACTCTACGACTCCGGGCTGACGGAAACCCAATCGTTTCCCCTGGAGCGCATCGGTGGCGGATGGTGGCACACCGCGCCTCGGGAGCTTCCCAAAGGCACTCTCTACCACTTCGAAATAGACGGCGACCTACGGGTTCCGGACCCCGCCTCCCGTTTCCAACCGAAAGACGTTCACGGGCCGAGTATGCTTCTTAACTCCGAGGCGGACACCGCGGCTTCGTCGACTGGGGACTGGGTTGGGCTTCCCTGGGAGAAGACGGTCCTTTACGAGCTTCATATCGGGACCTTTACGCGGGCGGGGACCTACGAAGGGGCCGCCGAGCGGTTGCCCCACCTCGCCGACGTGGGAATTACCGCGGTCGAGCTAATGCCGCTTTCGGACTTCTCGGGTACGAGAAACTGGGGCTACGACGGCGTCTTGCCCTATGCACCGGACTCCTCCTACGGCTCGGTGGCCGAGTTGCGCTCCTTCGTCGAAAAAGCCCATTCCCTGGGGATGATGGTGTTCCTCGATGTGGTCTACAACCATTTCGGGCCCGAAGGGAACTACCTCCACGTCTACGCTCCCGAGTTTTTCACCGATCGATTCGACACCCCCTGGGGATCGGCGATCGATTTTTCCCGGGTCGAGGTTCGGCGCTTCTTTATCGAAAACGCGATCTACTGGTTGTCGGACCTCGGTTTTGACGGCCTTCGTCTCGACGCGGTCCATGCGATAGAGGATCCGTCGGAGACCCACGTTCTCGACGAGCTTTCCCGAGAGGTTCGGAAAGCGATCGATCACCGGCGGCACGTCCACCTTGTGCTCGAGAACGACGCGAACCAGGCGCGATACCTCGGAGAAGTGCCAAGGACCGGGTACGAAGCTCAGTGGAACGACGACGCGCACCACGTATTTCACGTAATCGCCACCGGAGAAGGCGACGGATACTACCAGGACTACAGCGAGAGCCGGGAAGACAAGCTGATGCGTCTCCTGACTACCGGTTTTGTCTACCAGGGCGAGGAATCGCCGTATCGGAAGGGCGAGCGCCGGGGCGAACCGTCCGACCATCTCCGAGCGACCGCCTTCGTCGACTTCCTCCAGAACCACGATCAGGTCGGAAATCGGCCCTTCGGTAAACGGCTGACGGACTTGGTTTCGGACCTACCCGGCGGCCTCGACCGCGTTGCGGCGCTTCAGTCCCTCCTTTTGCTCTCCCCCCACATCCCGATGCTCTTTATGGGGGAGGAGTGGGGCACCCGAAAGCCCTTTCTCTATTTTTGCGACTACGAGGGCGACCTTGCCCAGGCGGTTACCGAGGGGCGACGGCGAGAGTTTGCCGGTTTTGCCGGCTTCAGCGACCCGGATTCCCGGGAGCAGATCCCGGATCCCAACTCACTCGCGACCTTCGAGGACAGTGTTCTCGACTGGAGCGAAGCAGAACGCGGCGACGGTGGAAACCGTCTGAACAGGTGCAGAGAGCTCCTCGCCCTTCGGCGACGGTTCATTTTGCCTCTCCTGGAGGCGCCGGACCGGCGGCGTCCCTTCGCCGCCACGGTCGCCGGATCACCGGGGCCGGGAGTGGTCCTTGTCCGCTGGGAGGCTTCTGCCGG
>CAZLDK010000008.1:8636-19683 GCA_964558285.1 uncultured Spirochaetaceae bacterium
ATCGCCACAGCTGATAGACCGGGACCCCCGCTACCTCGGGACGAGTTCGCCGGGATCCGTTCTTCAGCTTTTCGGTTCCGAAGGAAAGCAGTCGGCCCAGGACGGCCGGTTTCTTCTAGGGCCCTGGAGCGTCTCCTGGCGCCTTCTCGCCACGCCGGAAGCAGGAGGGTAGGAGAGTGGATCGAAAGAGGCCTCCCCGAGCGACATACCGTCTCCAATTCAATAATAGCTTCACCTTCCGGGACGGAGAGGCTCTCGTCGATTACATCGATTCCCTCGGTGTGAGTCACGTCTACGCTTCCCCTCTGTTAAAGGCTCGGCCCGAGTCTCCCCACGGCTACGATATTGTCGACCACAGCAGCCTAAACCCGGAGATCGGTTCCGAGGAGGAGTTTCGCAGCTTCGTCGCCTCCCTCCACGACCGGAACATGGGGCTGATCATGGATTTCGTCCCAAATCACATGGGGGTAAACCATTCGGACAACGCCTGGTGGCTTAACGTTCTCGAATGGGGCCAGACCTCCCTCTACGCCGACTTCTTCGACATCGATTGGGAGCCCTCGGAGCGAAGTCTCCACGGGAAGCTCCTCTTGCCGGTTCTCGGAAAGCAGTACGGTGAAACCCTCCACTCCGGGGAGCTCGCCCTAAAGCTCGACCCGGAAGCCGGTACTTTCTCGGTTTACTATTACGATCACCGATTCCCGATTTCTCCTCCGAGTTACCGGCTGATCCTCGGGGAGGCGATTCGCCTCGAGGCCTCCGCCGGAGGCCTCATTGGACCCCTCCGGGACGGTTTCGGCCGATTGAAGGCCGGAGGCAAGCGTCCCCGGCATTACGGGGAGCTGTTGTCCCGGTCGGAGCAGCTCAAAGAGGAGCTCGCCCGGCTGTATGGGTCCGAAGAAGCCGTCACAAGTGCTCTGGACAAGGCCCTATCCTTCTACAACGGAGTACCGGGCGAAGCGAAGAGCTTCGACGCCCTCCACCGATTACTGGAGGCCCAGGCGTACCGCGCTGCGTACTGGCGCCTCGCGGCCAACGAGATAAACTATCGGCGATTCTTCGACATCAATGACCTTGCCGGCATTCGTATGGAGCGGGAGGAGGTCTTTGGCCTTACCCACGAACTGGTCCTTCGTCTCCTCAAAGAGGGGGCTCTCGACGGCCTTCGACTGGATCACATCGACGGTCTCCGGGATCCCCGGGCCTACTTGAACGCCCTCCAGGATTCCGCGGCGTACCGCCGGGGAATCGAAGAGGGGGGCGACGACCACCCCGGCTACCTCAACGGGCTCCCGATGTACCTCCTCGTAGAGAAGATCCTGGCGCCCCACGAGCAATTGCGAGAGGAATGGCCGGTCCACGGCACCACCGGATACGAGTTCATGGGGTTGGTCGGAGAGGTTCTTACGGACCCCGATGGTGAACAGCCGCTTACCGACCTCTACCACGAGCTGATTCCCGAGGCGAAGGCCTACGAAGACGTCGTCGTGGACGCAAAGTATCGGGTGATGATCGACAGCCTTGCGAGCGAGCTGAACGTGCTGGCTAACCAGTTGAGCCGCCTCGCTAAAGGGGACCGGAGAACCCGCGATTTCTCCCGTTTGGGTATTCGGCGGGCCCTGGCCGACGTAATAGCCCATTTTCCGGTCTACCGGACCTATGTCGACCGCGAAGGGTCCTGGGAAACCGACCGTCGGGACATCGACTGGGCGATCGGGAAGGCGGCGAAGCTGTCGACGATGGCGGACCGAAGCGTCTATGAGTTCCTCCGAAGCGTTCTGGTAATCGACCCCGAGTATCGCGGTTCCCGGCGTCGAAAGGTCGTGGACCTCGCCATGAAGACCCAACAGCTTACTTCGCCGGTTACCGCCAAAGCCGAGGAAGATACCGCCTTTTATCGCTACGTTCGGTTTTTACCCCGGTGCGAGGTCGGATCCCGGCCGAATCGTTTCTATTCGAGCCCCCAGGCCTTTCATCTGGAGAATAGGCGGCGGGGAGCGAAGTGGCCTTTTTCCCTCCTTACCACGGCAACCCACGACCATAAACGGGGAGAAGACCTACGCTGCCGTCTCAACGTCTTGGCGGAGGTCCCAGACTTTTGGGCCCAGACGGTTTCGGGACTCCGAGAGATAGCGAGGCTCCTCGCGGGGCAAGAGGGGCCGAGCATTTCACCGAAGGACGAATACCTCCTCTACCAGACCATCGTCGGCGCCTGGCCGCCGAGTCTCGAAGCGGCGGACCACGCCGGAGTCGAGTCCCTGCGGAATCGGGTAGCCGAATACGCCGTAAAGGCCGCGCGGGAAGCGAAGATGGAGACTACCTGGACTGCGCCGGATGAGGAGTACGAAGCGGCGCTTCGGGGGTTTATCGACGGTTTGCTCTCCCCGGACAAGGGTGACGTCGCGCTCCGGCGCATCGAAGAGGCGGTGAGAGAGATAGAAGTCGCCGGCATCGTAAACAGTCTGTCGCAGACTCTCTTGAAGCTTACCGTTCCCGGTGTACCGGATATCTACCAAGGGTGCGAAGGGTGGGACTTTTCTTTGGTCGACCCGGATAACCGACGGCCCGTCGACTTCGCGTCCAGGCGAAAGGACCTCTCCGTCTTCGAGTCCTCGGTCGGCCCCCTCGGACCCGAGGACCGGCTTCTCCAGGAGCTACTGACCAACTGGAGAGACGGGAGAATCAAGGCGTATCTGATATGGCGTGTTCTTTCTTTTCGTCGGAACAACCCTGATCTGTTTTCGGCCGGAGAGTACCTTGCCGTCGATGCCCAGGGGGACAACGCCGGCAACATCCTCGCGTTCCTGCGGAGACACGAAGGGAAAGAGGTTTTGATAGTGGTCCCCCGTCTGGTCGCAAAGAACGTCGACGGAGTCCCGCTTCCAAAGGAGTGGGGGAACACCACCGTGCTTCTTCCTGAAGAGTCCCAGGGCACCTGGGAGAACATCTTGGACAAGACCATTCTCCGGCAGACGGACCTTGCTGTCTCGGAGATCCTCCACCGGTTCCCGGTCGCCCTTCTTAGGCGTTCTTCCTAGTCGTCACTCTCCGCCTGGGCAAGGGTAAACTCCAGCCCACGGATCGGAATGCTCAACCAGTCGGGACGGTTGTTGATCTCGTAACTTACCTCGTAGACCGCTTTTTCCAGCAAGAAGACGTTTAGCATCTGCTTGAGTGATTCCGGATCCTTGGGTACGAACGTGGCAGTGTTTACCGTCTCGAGATACGCCGAAAGAAAGAGGCCGGCCACGTAGCCGTACCAGACGTCTACGGAGTGGCTTAGCGCCTCGGCGTCTTCCGGCCGGGTTTGGGTGTAGAGAAAGAACTGCTGAGAAATTGCGTAGTGGAAGGAGCGGATCATTCCGGCGACGTCCCGGAAGGCGCTGAACTTGAGCCGCCGTTCCCCAAGAGACCTCGCCGGCTCCCCTTCGAGGTCGATGATTACAAAGTCCTTACCGGTAAAGAGCACCTGGCCGAGGTGATAATCTCCATGGATGCGAATCTTCTGGGCGTCTATTTTCCCCTTCGTTATGGTAGAGAATTGCGCAAGGATGGGGCCTTCGAGGTCCAGAAGTCGCTGCAGGGATTCCCGTTCGTCATCGCTTTTCGCCCGTCGCTTCTTCTGGTTAACCAGGGATATTACCCGCTTGAGGAGGCTCCGGAGCGACTGATACACCGAGCGCTGATAGAGTCGAGAGAAGGGCTCCGGTACGAAGTCCTTATCGATCTTTTCGGAAGCGAGTTGCAGGTGAAGCTCGCCCGTTCGTCTCCCGAGCAGCTCCACCATCGACAGAAAGAAGCTGTCGGCAAGGAGCGCGAAATCGTCCGGTATCTCTTCGGAACGGACGGAGAAGAGGTTAGACGGTTTGGCAAGCCGCACGTTACT
Source organism: uncultured Spirochaetaceae bacterium (assembly GCA_964558285.1). Lineage (GTDB taxonomy): Bacteria > Spirochaetota > Spirochaetia > DSM-27196 > PWMO01 > CAYPUT01. Next base: position 12,523 of record CAZLDK010000008.1, read on the forward strand.
CTCGGGCTGGGAAAGGATGTTCTCGAAGTAGCGCGACACGGCTTCGAGGACGTACGACCAGGCATCCCCCTGGCTCGGGACAAAGCTGACTAGCATGCCGAGAGCGGCTCCCGAGTGTCGCGGGCCGCGATACTCGACGCTCGCGGCGTACGAAGGAACCTGGGGGAAATGATGCCGATCGCTCAAATGCCGAAGCATCTCGATATCGGGGTTTAGCCCATCTTCGAGCTTTCGGTAGAGTTTGAAGAAGAAGACATCCCGGTAGAGTATCGAGGTGTTAGACTGCTCGACTCGGAGAACCCGAGAGGTATCCCCCGGTTCCAGCTCTGCTGCCAATCGCTTGGCTTCCCGACCTCGAGTGACGGTTAGCGACCCCTCTTCGGTTTTGACGGTCTTACGGTTCAGAAGGTGGTTGAGAATCTGTTCCCGGACGTCGGCGTTGTAGACCGCATCGTAGATTACCCCGGGCTCCTCCTTTACCTTAACGTTCGCAATAACCGCCTGGGGTGTTTCTTCGGAGAGGCCACCGGCTTCTTCTCCGAAGGCGAGCGCCGCGGGGACCAGGTAGGTCTCCGAACGGTCGTCGGCAAAGTCGATAGCGGCGAAGAGCATCCAGGCCCGGTTCTCCCGGCTGCCGAAGGACATTCGGTCGATAATCTGGATCTTTCTGACCGAACGAGACTTCTCCCGGTACCACCGCGACCTCGTTAGATAGCTCTGAAGGACCCGGTCCTCGAGGACTTCGGAAAGGGTAGGAGAAAAAGTGTCCCAGTCCCGTTGGGTAAACGAGAGTTCCGATCCGGGGCCGAATTCACCGACGTCGTGCTTGGGATCGGTTGGGCGTAGCTCGAACCAGTAATAGTCGTACCCACCGATGCTCAAACCGTAGGGCTGGTCTTCCATGGCCCGGGGAAACTCGTTCTGGCTGAAAATCTCCACCGGAACCGTTCCGGAATTGGCGCCAAGCTCTAGATAGGCAAGTTGGGGATAGCGAGAGAAGTTCGCGACGACCAGGAGAGTTTCGCCCTCCCACTGCCGGATATAGGCAAAGACGTGGCTGTTGTTCGTCGTTAGAACTTGGATCGTACCCCGCTGAAAGGCGCGATACCGACGGCGGACGGCGATCAGGCGTTTCATCCACCAGAGCAGGGAGGACGGATTGTACTGCTGCGTCTCGATGTTCTTGCTCTCGTAGTGGTACTCCGGATCGATAATGACCGGAAGGTAGAGACTCTGAGGGTTTGCCGATGAAAACCCTGCATTCTTGTCCGGGCTCCACTGCATCGGCGTTCGGACACCGTCTCGATCCCCTAAGTAAAAATTGTCGCCCATCCCGATCTCGTCGCCGTAATAGATGACCGGCGTTCCCGGTAGAGAAAAGAGAAGGCTATTCATCAGCTCGATTTTTCGTCGGTCGTTCTCGAGGAGCGGCGCTAGTCGTCGCCGAATTCCGAGGTTGATCCGGTGTCTCGGGTCCCGTCCGTAAACCCGGTACATGTAGTCCCGTTCTTCGTCGGTTACCATCTCGAGGGTCAGCTCGTCGTGGTTTCGCAAAAAGATGCCCCACTGACAGTTCGGCGGAATCTCCGGCGTCTGATCGAGGATATCTATAACCGGGAAGGTGTCCTCCATCTTGACGGCCATAAAGAGCCGGGGCATCAACGGAAAGTGGAACGCCATGTGGCATTCGTCCCCATCTCCGAAATAGGCTACCGCGTCCTCGGGCCACTGGTTGGCCTCCGCCAGGAGCATCTTGCCGGTGTGCTTAGCTTCCAACCGGGAACGTAGCTCTTTGAGAAAGGCATGTGTCCGGGGAAGATTCTCGCAGTTGGTGTTTTCTTCCTCGAAGAGATAGGGAATCGCGTCCAAACGGAGACCGTCGACCCCCATGTTCAACCAGAAGTCGAGGGTATCGAAGACGGCCTTTTGCACGTCCGGAGATTCGAAGTTGAGGTCCGGTTGGTGGCTGTAGAAACGGTGCCAAAAGTAGGCCTTTGCTACCGGATCCCAGGTCCAGTTCGAGGTTTCGAAGTCTTGAAAGATTATTCTGGCTTCGGAGTAGCGTTCCGGCGAATCGCTCCAGACGTAGTAGTCGCGCCACTTGCTGCCGACTTTGGCGTTCCGCGCCCGTTGGAACCAGGGATGCTCCACCGAGGTGTGATTGATTATCAGCTCGGTGATGACCCTAAGCTCGCGGTCGTGAGCCTCCTTGAGGAAGCGGCGAAAATCGCGAAGGTTCCCGTAAGCGGGATGGACGCTGGTGTAGTCGGAGATGTCGTACCCGTCGTCCTTCCAGGGCGACGGGTAGAAGGGGAGAAGCCAAATCGCGTTTACGCCCAGATCCTGCAGGTAGTCCAGTTTCTGAACCAGCCCACGGAAATCTCCCATCCCGTCACCGTTACTGTCGTAAAACGACCGAACGTGGAGCTCGTATATTACTGCGTCTTTGTACCAGAGAAGATCGTCACTTCGGGGCATCATGAACCTCGAGAATATGTGCGGGGGTTGAATGAGGATCCAAGGAAACGTAGTTCCAATAGTCCGTCCATAGATAGTCTTGATCCTGGAGGAGGTCAGTCACCCCGAAGGGCCTCCGATCCGGGCGACCGACCGCCGCGGGGGAAAACTCAACCCGTCCCGATTGCGTGTGTCGGTAGTCGAGGTTTACAACGGTAAGAATAAGTTGCCCGGAAGCGGGGTCCTCCTTGCTGTAGGCAAAGAGAAACGGATTGTCGGTAGCGTGGGTGCGAAAGCCTTGGTTGCGGCGGAGCGCCGGGGCCGACCGTCGGATGCTGTTGATTCGTGTCATGTGATCGGAGATGCCCTCGGGGACGTCGAGGTTCCAATCCCGAATCTCGTACTTCTCGGAGTTGAGGTACTCCTCGCTTCCCGGTTCCCGGGGAACGTTCTGAATCGTCTCGTAGGCAGGACCGTAGACGCCGTAATTCGACGAGAGGGTCGCAGCGAGGATAAGTCGTATCAGAAAGGCGGGCCTGCCCCCCTCCTGGAGGAACTCGTGAAGGATATCCGGCGTGTTCGGCCAAAGATTCGGTCGGAAAAACTCCCTTACGGGAGTGCGGTAGAGCTCGGTAAAGTAGTCGGCGAGCTCTGGGGCGGTTGTCCGCCACGTGAAATAGGTATAGGACTGCGTAAAGCCGAGCTTGGCAAGACGGTACATTCGCCGGGGCCGGGTGAAGGCCTCGGATAGGAAGATCACTTCCGGATGCTCCTGCTTTATGCCCCGAATGCACCATTCCCAGAAGGCGAACGATTTGGTGTGGGGGTTGTCGACCCTAAAAATGGTCACTCCCTTATCGATCCAGTAGTCGAAGACGCTCTTGAGCTCCCTCCAGAGAGATTCCCAGGCCGACGTTTCGAAGTCTATCGGGTAGATGTCCTCGTACTTCTTCGGCGGATTCTCGGCGTACTGAATCGAGCCGTCGGGGCGATGGACGAACCATTCCGGATGCTCCTCGACCCAAGGGTGGTCCGGGGCGCACTGAAAGGCAATATCCAAGGCGACAGCTACTCCGGCTTCCTCGGCTTGATCGACGAGGTACCGGAACTCCTCGATGGTCCCGAGCTGGGGGTGGATGGCCTTGTGCCCCCCCTCCTTCGATCCGATGGCCCAGGGCGAACCCGGATCGCTTTTGGTTACCGTAAGCGTATTGTTCTTGCCCTTGCGATTGACTCGGCCGATCGGGTGGATCGGCGGAAGGTAAAGGACGTCGAAGCCCATCTCTTTGAGGCGGGGCAAAAAGGCAACGCAGTCCGTAAATGTTCCGTGGGCGTGCTGTTTACCCGGTACCGATCGAGGGAAGAGCTCGTACCAGCTACTAAACACCGCCCGCTCCGGCTCCACGATCAGGGGAATCTCTGCCTCATATCGAGTTTCGAGGCGTGTGTCCGGGTAGCGCTCCATTAGGGCCAACAGCTCCGCCGAAAGCGCCATTTGTATCCGGGCCTCAAAGCCGTCGGACCGATCGGTGAGCATGGTGGCAAGACTCTCGATGCGGAGGCGGTCCCGTTCTCCCGATTTCGGGATTACGGCCACCGTGTCTCTCAACAGAGCGCCACCGATTTCCAGGTCGACTTCTTCGACGACGCCGGCGACGGCCTTCTTTTCGATTCCCCGGCGCCAGGTCTGGAAATGATCGACCCACCCCGCGACGGTAAACTCGTACCAGCCGACCGTCTTTACCGGAAAACTTCCCCGGTAGCGGTCGTTGCCAAGGGGAACCATCCGTTGTCGGTTCCACGTTTTGCCGTTCTGCCGCCGAAATAGAACCGCTGCCTCGACAATCTCGTGACCATCTGCAAAGACGTCGGCTTCGACGGTGACTGAGTCTCCAATAACTCTTTTTATCGGGTAGTAGGTCGGCTCGGTTTGAGGAACCACGCCCTCGATGACGGTTCGTTTCCGGCCCTCGGCCGGCAATTTTGGTGTACCCACGGTGCGTTAAGCGTACTAAGGGGAGCGAACATATTCAAATCCTCGTACGATTCCCGCCAATCCCTTTTGATTTCGTCGCCGTCCGTTCATACTTTGAATGGATAGGGGGACACTGTGTTCAACGGATTTAGACTCACTCAAGGCGGATTTCTCCGGGAGGTCCACGTCGCACGCTCGTTACGGTACCGATACGGGATCGAGGACTCCTTTGCCTCTTACCGCGGCGGAATAGCGATCTCGGACTTTTCTACCGCAAGAAGGCTTGCCCACGCTATCAACGCCGACCGTCGGCTTGCCGGCAAACCGGAGACCGGAGTTCGAGCTTCCGACTTGGGTGCCTACGGACTGATCGAAGAAATCTTCCACCATGTCCTCGATTCCTACAAAGAACAGGTAGGAAAAGACCTCTTCGCCCGAACCTTGACCTCTGCGAAGGAGCAATTGCTGCGACAGACCGCTGCGGGAGCCACCCCTTCTTCCGCACCCGGAGCCGAAGCAACGCTCCGTACCTTCGTTGACCTTTTTCCACCGACGGAGGTTTTTTCCGGGGAGACCGATCTCGATGAGTACTTGCAAAAGGAGATAGACGGCGAGAAGGCGACGGAAGTCGCCCTGGAAGAGATGATGATGCTCTGGCTTGCGAACGAGAATCCGGCGACGGAATCGTTCTCCGAGCTCTTTTCCGACGAAGAGCTCTCGGAGGTCAGCTCCTACTCCCAGCTTATCGACGCTACCAGGAGCCATCTCGAGACCGAGCCTGTCTTTGAGAAGAGCGGGAAAGGAATCGTCGAGACGCTGCTGGAGCCTATCCGGAGGCACCCGGATTCTCTGCAGGCACAGCTGGAGTTTATCCGTACCCGATGGGGCTCCTTTCTCGGCTCCTACCTACTGCGAATGCTCCGGACGCTGGATTTTCTGAAGGAGGAGCGTCGGGCGTTTCTTCCAGGTAAGGGTCCCCAGGCGGTGTACGAGTTCCACGGCGCCGAATACGACGAAGAGGCCGAGCGATTCTCTCCGGACCGGGAATGGATGCCGCAAGTGGTTCTCCTAGCCAAGACTTCCTTCGTCTGGCTCGATCAGCTTTCCCGAAAGTATGGCCGGGATATTGAGCGTCTCGATCAGATCCCCGACGAAGAGCTCGACCTCATCGCCTCTCGCGGTTTTAACGGTCTCTGGCTTATCGGGCTCTGGGAACGGAGTCAAGCGTCACGAAGAATAAAGCAACTAACCGGGAATGCGGAGGCCGCGGCGTCGGCGTACTCCCTGATGAACTACGAGATATCCAACGATCTCGGGGGGTGGGATGCGCTCTTGAACCTTCGCCACCGGGCGATGCTTCGCGGCATTCGTCTCGCGAGCGACATGGTTCCGAACCATACCGGCATCGACTCCGATTGGATGCAACGGCACCCGGACTGGTTCGTCCAGCTCGACCACTCTCCTTTTCCCAATTACTCCTTCTCCGGGGAAAACCTCTCTTCGAAGGAGGGGATGGAAGTCTACCTCGAGGACCACTACTTCGACCGCACCGACGCCGCGGTGGTGTTTAAGCGACGAGACTCCAACACCGGCGAGGAACGCTACATCTATCACGGCAACGACGGTACGAGCATGCCATGGAACGACACGGCGCAGCTCAACTTCCTCCTCGCTGAGGTGCGCGAGGCAACCATTCAGACAATACTGCATGTCGCCCGGAGCTTCCCGATAATCCGTTTTGATGCCGCCATGACCCTGGCGAAGAAACACTTTCAACGCCTCTGGTTTCCGGCACCGGGAAGCGGTGGGGATATTCCGACCCGGGGGGAACACGGCCTGAGCCGGGAAGAGTTCGACACGGTTTTTCCCAAGGAGTTTTGGCGAGAGGTCGTAGACCGGGTCGCCGCGGAAATACCGGACACCCTTCTCCTCGCCGAGGCCTTCTGGATGATGGAGGGGTACTTTGTCCGGACCCTCGGAATGCACCGGGTCTACAACAGCGCCTTTATGAACATGCTCAAAGACGAAGAGAACCAGGAGTACCGCCAGACCATCAAGAACACCGTCTCCTTCGACAAGCAGATTCTCAAACGGTTCGTCAATTTTATGAACAACCCGGACGAGGAGACCGCCATCGCCCAGTTCGGTTCGGGAGACAAGTACTTCGGCGTCTGTACCTTGATGGTGACGATGCCGGGACTCCCGATGTTCGGCCATGGTCAGATTGAGGGCTTTACCGAAAAGTACGGGATGGAATACCGCCGGGCGATGCTATCTGAAGAGCCGAACGCAGAGCTGGTGGATCGACACAACCGGGAGATCTTTCCACTCGCCAAAAAGCGGCACCTCTTCGCCGAGGTCGACAACTTCCTGCTCTTCGACGTATACGGCGACCACGGGGTAAACGAGAACGTCTACGCCTTTACCAACGAGGCCGGGGGGGAACGGGCCCTGGTTCTGTACAACAACGCCTACGACCAGGCCCAGGGCTGGATAAAAGATTCGGCGGAATACGTCGAGAAAGACTCCGGAGGCAACAAGCTGACCCGTCGAAGGAGTCTCGGCGTGGCCCTTGGTCTTCGAGACGATCCAAACGCGTACTGCATTTTTCAGGAGCAACGGAGCGGTAACTGGTTCGTCCGGAGAAGCAGCGACGTGGTAATGAACGGCCTCTCGGTCACCCTCAAGGGATACGAATCACAGGTCTTTCTTAACATTTACGAGGTTGT
>CAZLDK010000008.1:19693-27333 GCA_964558285.1 uncultured Spirochaetaceae bacterium
TCGACGACGACGCAGGCAATTACCGGAGTCTCTTTGACTACCTCGCGGGCAGCGGTACGAGCAGTATCGAGCTGGCCTTTCAGGAAATTCGCCTCAAGCCGGTCTACGACGCCTTCCGGGCTCTCATTGCGTCCCCTGTGGCGTCGGCGATAGCCCACAACCTCTATCTGGCTTCTCAGGAGCCGGAGGCGGCACCGAAGCCGAAGCCGACCAAGAAGTCGGCCAAGGCCTCGGAATCGGTCGCCGACACCACAGCTCCCAAGGAACAGACCGAAGAGCCCACAAGCGGAAAGAAAGCCCCGGCGATGAAACCTGTAACACTGAAGGATAAAGAGACAAAAGCGTTCTTGGATTCGTTCCGAGAGTTTCTCCGGGAGATCGACAAGGCGGACGGCTTTTCGATTTCCGAAGAGCCTTCGGTCAAAAAGGCGAAAGAGCTTTTGGGTGAAATAAGCGGGGTTGCCGGGGAAATTTCGAGCAACCCGGTCCTCCGGAAGCTCTCCGGGTCCCAACCCCTACCCGAGATCGTGTTTTTGCCCTACGTGGTCTTCCGTTCCATGACCCCAACGGAGGACGGGGAGCTCATCGACGAGCTTGTTCATACCTGGCTCCTCTACCGGGTTTTCGAAGAGGCCATGTCCACCGACGTCCGAGAGCGCCTGGCCTACGGCGGTTGGCGGGGAATTCTCGATATCCTGCTCCGGGAGGACACAAAGCCCACCGTCGGTGTGCTGCGTACCGCGGAAGAGCAGGCCTACGCCGGGGTCCACGACTACGAAGGAACAACCTGGTTTGACCGCGACCGTTTCTACGGGCTGCTATTTTGGAGATGGGTGGACACGAAATGCCGTGGGACAAAGGAGATGTCGGTCCCGGAAATCGAAAAGACAGTGTCCGCCGCCGAAGCAAGCGGCTATAAGCTCGCAGATTTCGAGAAGCGACTGGCCAAGGGCAGGCGCAAGCGGTAGCCCGAGGGTTTCGCTGTTGGTACAATCGGCGTAAATGGTTGGCCTCTCTGTCGTTATTCCCACTTTTCAAGGGGCTCCGGACGCGGTAATAGACGGGCTCCGGCAGGCCCTAGGCGACCGAGCCTTCGAGCTCGTTGTTGTCGATGACGGGAGCGGTGCTCCCTGGCGGGAGCGTCTCGAAGGGCTTGCTTCCCGTCACGGCGACATCCGACTGATCCCGCTAGCCGAACGCCGGGGGCAGGCTTACGCCACCTTGGTAGGTGTCGCCGCGTCCCGGGGAAGCGTGGTCGTCACCATGGACGACGACGGTGACCATCCCCCGGAAGCGGTCCCCGGCCTGGTTTCTCGCCTCGACGAGGGCCTGGACCTCGTATACGGGGTCCCTCGGTATCGACGGAGCCGGGGTATGCGCCGCCTCGGAACCGGGTTAAACAATGCTCTCTTTACCCTCTGTCTCGGCAAACCCTTGGGAGTTCCGGTTACGAGTTTTCGAGCAATTCGCCGAGACCTCCTCACCGCCGCGCTCCGGTCTCCGGTTCGATTCGGCTACCTCTCGGCGATGCTTTTTTCCGCCGGTGCCCGGGTCGGCGTCTACCGCTATCGTGACCCCGAAGGGTTTTCACCGGATCGCCGTCGTACTCGGTATGCGCTGCCCCGCCTGCTGGGCCTGTACTGGAAGCTGGTGCTCCACTGGGGCCCCCTCAGACCGCTTTCGACGCTCTCGGGGCTTCCGAAGAAACGGTTCGGGTGACAATGGAACCCCTACGACTTATGGTCCTCGGCGGCGGAAGCAGCCAGGAGAGCTTTCTCCGTCGATGCCGAAACCTAGGGTGGCACCTTGTCCTGGCGGATAAGAACCCAAGGGCTCCGGGGCGCCGTTACGCAGATCGCTTCGTCCAGGTTTCGACCTTCGACATACCCGCCGTAGAGGACGCCGCCCGGCAGTTAAGCCCGGAATGCATCGTCACCGTCGGGTCCGACCAGCCGGTTTACACCGCTGCTGTCGTCTCGGATAGGATCGGTATTCCCTGCGCGCTCTCGCCGGCCACCGCCGCGAAGACGACGAACAAGCGCGTTATGAAAGAAAGCCTTCGGTCCGCCGGGGTACCCACCGTCGACTACCGCACCGTCGGTGTTGGCGAAAGCTGCCCACTTCCGTTTCCGGTGGTCGTCAAGCCCTTCGATAGCCAGGGACAGCGGGGCGTTTGTCGGGTTAGCGCGGAGGAGGAGTATCAACCGGCGGTGGAAGCGGCCCTCGGCTACTCACGGGAAGAAGAGGTTCTCGTCGAGGAGTACTACCCGTCGACGGAAGTGACGCTTTCGGGGTGGGTTTCCGGCGGGGTGGTGGAGGTCTGGAGTATGACCGACCGGGTGACCGTGCCCCCGGAGCTCAGTCTCGGGGTCTGCGCCGCCCATCGCTTCCCCAGCGTTCACGGCGAGGACCGGCACGACACGGTAGTCAACTACTCAAAGCGCATCGTCTCGACCTTCGGCATTGCCGATGGCCCGATCTATTTTCAATTTCTGATCGGCGACCAGGGGGTAAAGGCCAACGAAGTCGCCTGCCGCCTTGGAGGGGCCTACGAAGACGAATCGCTCCCCTTGGCAGTCGGTGTCGACCCGGTGGGAAAGCAGGTCGAGCTTTGCTACCGCCTCGCCCGGGGGGAAGGCGCCGAGGGTACGCCCGGGACACCGCGAATAGAGCCCCTCGGCGACTGTTTTTCGGTGCCCCTCCTATTCTGCCGGGAAGGGGTGGTCGCCGGCTACGAAGGCGCCGTGGAGGCTTCCCGGCTCCCGGGAGTCGCCGGCTGCCGGTTCTTGTTGCCCGAGGGTACGCGGATCCTGCCGATGCGCAATTCCACACAGCGCGTCGGATACGCCGTCGTCTACGGCCGGACCCGGAGGGAGGTGAACGACCGGGTAGGGGGGCTCTTCGACCGGTTGAAGGTGTCCGATTATAGGGGCGAGAATCTCTTGTTGGACCTCCGGCAGCTCTGCATGTTTCCCGAGGTCTCCGGATGAGGGCGGGGGTGGTGGCGCTTGCCGTCGTCGCGGTGGCGGCTTTACTACTTCTGGTCGTCTTCCGGAACCAAGACGATGTCAACGAAGTGCGAATCGCCGAGCAGTACGGCCTGGCGTACGCCCCCCTGACCATCATGAAGCACTACGAGTTACTCGAAGAGGCGCTTCCCGACTACGAGGTTACCTGGACCCGGCTGACGAACGCGGCGTCCATCCGAGAGGCGATCGTCGCCGACCGCCTGGATATCGGGTTTATGGGGGTCCCGCCCTTTCTCGTCGGCGTCGACCGCAACATGGACTGGCGGATCTTTTCGGCGCTCTCCGAGGTTCCCGTCGGCCTGGTCACGCTTTCGCAAGAGCTGTCTACGCTTTCGGACCTCGCCGAGGCTCGGGGTCGTATCGCCCTACCGCAGCCGGGGAGTATCCAGCACATTCTCCTGTCGATGGCGGCGGAGGCCCGGTTTGCCCGGGCGGACTACTTCGACGACCAGCTGGTTACCCTGTCACACCCCGACGCATCCCAGGCCCTTATCCAGGGCGCGGGTGTCGACGCGCATTTCGCGACACCCCCTTACCTGATGGAGCTGAGGAGCCTACATGGGGGGCGAGTTGTTCTCTCGGGGACCGAAGCCTTCGGTGGCGCCTTTACCTTCGCGGTAGGGGTGGCAGAGGCCGACTTTTTGAGGCAGAACCCGGATGTCGTGGCTGCTTTTGCCGCGGCCCTCTCGGAGGCGATCGAAAGACTCTATCGGGAGGACTCCTTGGCTGTCCTCGCCGACTTCTACGGTATCTCCCTGGAGGAGACGCGAGAGCAGCTCCTGCAAGAGGGGATGCGGTTCGGCCGGCCCCTCCGGGGGGTCGAGACCTTCTCCCGGTTTATGGCGGAGACCGGCTACCTCTCCGAGGACGTCGCTAGGTCTCGCGTTCTAGAGGATGAGTAAATGAAACTGATCCGGGACTTTGGACTCCTCGTCGTCGCCGTCGGAGCCTGGGAGGCGGTCCGGCATATTCTCGGGGCCGACTCCGCGCTTATGCCCTCAACCGGCAGCATCCTGGAGGCCCTGGGGAGGGGTTTTGTTGGTGGGAAGCTGCTTGGGCAGTTACTGCTCTCACTGGGATATATCGGGGTTGCCCTGTTGATTGCCGGAGCTCTGGGGCTAGTGCTGGTTTTTGCCACACGGGTTGCCCCCTGGTGCCGCCGGGGTATCGTATCGCTCACCTCCTTGCTCCACCCGCTCCCCGGCGTCGCCCTTCTACCTGTGGTAATTCTCTGGGCCGGGGTGGGGCCTTCGGCGACCCTCCTTGTCGTCGTTCACTCGGTTCTCTGGCCTCTTGTGACTAACCTCCTTACCGGGGCGGAAGGCGTTTCCGAGGTCCACCGACTCTTCGGTAGAAACATCGGGCTCTCCTCCGGAGAGCTGTTTCTAAAGGTGGAGCTACCCGGGAGTATGCCCTCGATTCTGGCCGGGGGCCGTATCGCCTGGTCTCGAGGGTGGCGGGCCTTTATCAGCGCCGAGATGATATTTGGGGCCGTCGCCGGAGAGGGCGGGCTTGGGTGGTACCTGTTCAACCGACGGGTCTTCATGGACACATCGGGCCTCTTCGCGGGGCTCGTCGTGGTGATGCTCCTAGGTATGGCGGTCGAAAACGGCCTCTTCGGCGTCCTCGAGCGCCGAACCGTCGGCCGGTGGGGAATGAGCGCGGTATGAACGAGCCCGTCGCGCCGGTGCTTCAAGGCGAGAATCTCTGCTTCTCTTACTCCTCGGGAGCGTCGAAAGGGAAGAGGGTACTCGACGGCGTGTCGCTTGCCGTCCACCCTGGAGAGCTTCTCTGCCTTCTCGGGCCGAGCGGCTGCGGTAAATCGACCTTGGTCCGCTGTCTTGCCTCCCTCCTGCCCCTCGATTCCGGCGTACTGAAGTTCCGGGGCCAGGGGGTGGAGCAACCGAGTCCAGGCCGGTTCGTGGTGTATCAAGATACCCACCAACTGCTCCCCTGGCTTACCTGCGAGGGCAACGTCGCCTTTGCCGAGAAGCACGCCGCCGGCGTTCATGGACCGGGAGCGGCCCTGCGGTTTCTGCGGCTCGTCGGTATGGAGAAGCAATCGGATAGTTTTCCCCACGAGCTCTCCGGGGGCATGAGACAACGCGTCGCCCTAGCTCGGGCGCTGTCCGCCGGAGGGGAGCTCCTCCTTCTCGACGAGCCTTTTGGGAGTCTCGACGCCCTAACCCGGGAGGAGCTTCAGGACCTGCTCCTAAGAATCCGGGAGGAGACGTCACGCTCTTTCATCTTGGTAACCCACGACCTCCGGGAGGCCGCCTACCTCGCGGACAGGGTCCTCGTAATGGGATTCGCCGGTCGCAGGGTCAGCGAGCGCCGGGTGGCTCTCGACCGGCCCCGGGAGAGAGACGGTGAGGGTCTCCTCCGGGAAGTTCACTCCCTCCGGAGGGAGCTGTCCCTCGTCACCGACGAGCCGCCGTCAGACTTGTCCCAAAGGCGATAGATTCTCAACACCGCGTCCCGGGTCTCCATGTAGGGAACGATTCTCATCCCGTAGACCGGGGCCTCCACGGTATCTATCAACTCTCCCTTTGTTTCAAGGAGATCTAAGAGCTCGGCGTAGTAGAGGTAGAGGTTTCCGTAAAGAAGATTCCACTGCGGGCGCTCGGCAAAAATCACGTCCATCTCGGTGGGAAGGAGGACGTACCGGATTCCTTGTTCCGCGAGGTAGTCGGTGATCGGAGTGTCTAAACGGGCAAGGTCGCGATAGGTGTGAAGAGTGCCGGGATCGAAGGCGAAGGAGGTATTCAGGTTTCCCAGGACCGGCTGGTCCGACGGAACCGCCCCACGGATAGCCGAGATGTAGGCTTCGTATCGGTTGTCGGAGAAACGGAGGGCTTCCCGGAGGGTGGTGGCCCCGAGGGAGCCGGCGAGAAGAACCACCATCACCAATCCTATCCGCCGGGCCACCTGGGAAAATCCTTGCGAAAAGAGCGCTGCGATCTCCCGGACAACCAGGGCCCCGAGAAGGTAGCAGGGCAGCCAGAGAAAAACCGCCGTCGGCGGGGCAAATTTCCCCACGGCGTAGAGGCCGGCACCTACAGCCAAGGCAGCGGTGACCAGAGCCCCGATCTGCCGCCTCCGGCCCCTCTTTGCGAAGGGAGCGACCATCAGACTCAAGGGCAGCAGCCCGGCGAAAACGACAAGCTGAAGGCGCACCGGGGGAAGATAGTAGGTTCCTGCGATCTGATGGTAGATCTTTTCGAAGAACAACCGAAACCGAAGGAGGCGACGCAGGGGCGAATCGGCGACACCGACGCTTTCCCCGAAGGCGAGGTAGTTGGAGGCAAAGTCGGGGTCCATCTGGTAGCTCGATCCGACGAAGACCGCAGCCCAGACCAGAAGCGCGCCGCCGAAGAGCGCCAGGTAACCAAGCCTGCGAACGCCGGATGCCGGCACCCAAAAGAGAAGGGAAAGAATCGGTAGGGCAACGACGAAGGCGTTGGGGTGGAACCCGATTGCCGGACCGAGAACCGACCCCAAAAAGATCGGTGTCGTCCACTTCCACGCGTCAAGAGGGAAGGCCAGACAGAACGCCGCGGCCATGACGGCAAAGAGCAGAATTTCCTGACGCGCGACGTGGCTGGCGCCAAAGAATTGGACGTCGACGCCGAGAAGCAGCGTTGTAACCAGCGCCCCGGCATACCCGAGACCAAGCTTCCGGAGGGCGGCGTAGAAACACCAGAGGGCGGTAAGCCCCCCGAGGAGGGAGACCACCCGGACCGATACGTGGCTAAAAGAGAGGGCCACAAAGGGAACCTGTAGCAGATGGAAGAGAACCTTGATGGCGTGGGGGTGCCGGGGCGTCAGCCGAAAGAAGTCTTCGGTGGCCGATAGGGAGCCGGTTTCCAGCATGGTTCTGGTAAGGGAGGCCAGCCACGCCTCGTCGGAATGGACAAAGGGAAACCAGGACAGACTCGCGATATGGAGCCCGAGGTACAAAAAAAGGCCCCCGGCTACAAGCAGCCGGGGACCGGAAAATGGTACAAGTGCAGTCTTAGCTCGATGATTCAACCGGAAAGCCCTGGTTATTCCAGCCGGCCGGCATGGTAGCGGGAGTACCGAAACCGCTGTTGATGCTAAAGGCATCGTACCCGATCAACCGAAGGATCGCGATCGCCTGACCGCAGGTCTGCCCGGTGTAGCAATACATGATCAGCCGCTTGTCCGAGGGAACCGAGGCCATGTTTTCGACCATGTTACTGTTGTATGGGATATTGACGGCTCCGGGAATGTGCGCCTCGGCGTAATCGTCGGGTCGCCGTTGAGAAACAAACACAACGTCGGGATCCTCGGCATCGAAGATCGCTTTCGCGTTTTCGGCCGAGATAATGTTACTGGCAAAAGGCGTGCCTGCGCGGGTGGTCATATCCTGGAAGTATCCGGCCACCGCTTCGTAGACCTCGTCGGGGACATCGTTCACGAAACTCGTGTCGATTTCGCTGGGCTCGGACTCCACGACTTCCTCGAAGCGTTCGTGCTTCGAAAGCCCCCGGCTCCACCCGAGCATGACGGTTCGCGCGTCGATACCGCCAAGCTGCATCAGCGCGATCCACTGACCGCAGGTCTGTCCGCTGTAGCAGTAGCTGTAGA
>CAZLDK010000009.1:0-26975 GCA_964558285.1 uncultured Spirochaetaceae bacterium
GGGGTCCGACCCGGCAAACTCCCGGGCGAGAAGGAGGGCGTGTCCGGTGCCCCGCATTGCCGGTTGCCGTACGACGGTGGTTCGCAAGGCCGGGGCGCGATCTTGTCGAGGAGGTCGGTTCTTCCGGCCCGTTGGAGGGCGCCTTCGAGCTCCACCTCGTGGTCCATGTAGTCCTCGAGGGCGCGTTTTCGCCGGGAGGAGATAAGGAGAAGCTCGGTAACGCCGGAGGCGATAAACTCCTCGAGAACAAAGTCCAAGGCGGGACGGTCTACGAGGGGGAGGAGCTCCTTCGGAACGGTCTTGGTGGCCGGAAGAAACCGCGTGCCGTAGCCTGCCGCAAGAATTACACCCTTCATGCCTCGGACTATAGCGAATGACGTTCAAGCGCGCTACAGTTGGGAGAATGAAATGGTTTCTCCCGTTCCGTCGGACACAGCGGTCCCATTGCACCGAAGCGAAGGGCGCCCTTGTGGCACTCCCGGCGCTCCTGGTTTTTCTCTTTGCCTCCTGCACCGTTTCCCAGGATACCCTCATCCGGGAGGACGGCGGCGCCGAGGCGGCGGTCCGCATCGAGCTCGCGACTTCGTTGGTTTCCTATCTCGAGGACCTCACCCGTGCCTTTGCCCCGGAGGCGGAGTTTCGAGTTTTCGATCTCGCGGTCCTCCGGCAGAATCTCGAAGCCGAGCCCGGCGTCCGGGTGTTGGACATCGCCGAGAGGCCGGTAGGTGTCCTGTCGATGACCCTCGACATCGCCTCCCTGGAGGAGCTCTACCAGGGGGCAAGCCCTGCTGTTTCGGGCCTCCTGTACATCGAAGAGTCACCCCTGGGAACCGCGCTGGAGGTACGCCTCGGACCTCAGGAGATCTCCGACCTTCTGACCTTTGCCGGTGCGGCGGAGGCCCGAGCCCTGTCGGTGTTCTTTCCCGTTCTCCCTGCCGACGGCGATACCGGCTCCGGTCCCAGGGTAACCCGCCAAGGCTACATCGACGACGCTGTCTGGGTTCTCGAGGAATACGCTTCGGCGGAGGAGATCGAAGCGGAGATTCGTGCTTCCGGGGTCGAAGTTACGGTGGTGCCGCCGACGCAGATCCTCTCGGTGGACGGAGGTCGACACGAGGAGGGAGTGGCCCGGTTCGGCATCCCCCTCCTCGACGTTGTTACCCTCCGGGAGCCCCGCCGCTACACGGTAATCTACCGCTGAGCCTGGCGTCGCCCGGCGTGTCGCTATACCGTCGGAAAGTTTGTGGCGTAAGCCTCTTGAATCCGCTCGAGCTCGGCGTTGTTCAGGTCCCACTGACCGGCGCCGGCGTTCGAGATGGCCTGGTCCGGCCGCTTGGCCCCGACGAGGGCGCAGGTCATACCCGGTTGGGCGGTCGCCCAGTTTATGGCGACCTGTGCCACCGGGACGTTGCGCTCGGAGGCGATTTCTCGGAGGACGTCGACGACGTTCTGCACCTTATCCCAGATCTTGGGATTAAAAGCGGGGTAGAACTGCGCCCGATGGTCCCCTTCTTCAAAGGTCGGATACTCCCGAAATTTCCCCGTAAGAATGCCCCCCGAGAGGGTGCCGTAGCTCAGCACTCCGATGTCGTGCTCATTGCAGTAGGGTAGAATCTCGTCTTCGATGTCCCGTTGCAGCAGAGAGAAGGGCGGTTGGAGACTCGCGAGATCGGTGATGGTCCGCGCCTTGTCCATAAGGTCGGTGCCGAAGTTGGATACGCCGAGGTAGCGGAACTTACCCGCCTCCTGAGCCTTCAGGAGAACCTCCAGGGTGTCCTCCAAGGGAGTTTTGGGGTCGGGCCAGTGGATCTGGTAGAGGTCTATGGTCTCCACCCCGAGGCGCCGAAGGGAGTCTTCGATCTCTTGCCGGACCGAGTCGGGGGAGAGGTTCTTCTGAAGCTTGCCCCCGGACTTCCGGATTCCCACCTTGGTAGCGACGACGACCTGGTCACGGCGTTCCTTGATGGCCTTTCCGACCACTTCTTCCGAGTGACCGTTACCGTACGCCGGTGCGGTATCGACGAGGGTTATTCCGTTGTCGATGGCGGCGTGGATGGTTCGAATCGATTCCTTATCGTCTACGCTCCCCCAGAAATCATCGCCCATTGCCCAGGTTCCGAGCCCCACCCGAGAGACCTTCAGGTCCGTCCAGCCGAGATTACGATCTTGCATGCTTTCTCCTACTTCATTGTCAGATTGAAGGCACCGTCCCAGTTGTCCGGCGGTGGCTTACGGAGAAACTCCTTGCACCGCTTTTGGTAGAAGCTCCCGGGGCCGTCGTCCGGCCGAATTTTCAAGGTTTCCCCAAAGTACTTCTGAGCTCCCGTCCAGTCCCTCTCATCGAAACGTTCTAGCCCGGTGTGGAAGGCGTCAAGCAGTTCCCTCGTTTCGGGGTCCAATTCGGTTGCTTCGTCTACCAACTCGAAGAGCCGTACCGGCTCGTTTATGCCGACGACCCGGACTCTGTCCATCTTTCGGAAGGCGAACTCTTCTCCGGCCTCGATCCGGGTGGCTTCGCTGAGGAGGAGCCAGGTGCCGTACTGTTTGTTTACGCCCTCGAGCCGGGCGGCCAGGTTGACCGAGTTCCCCATCATCGTGTAGTCCATTTTCTTCTCGGTGCCCATGTTGCCGACGACCATCTCTCCGGTGTTTATGCCGATTCTGGTCAAGAGAGGGCCGGGGCTGAGCTTCTCATCGAGAAAGTGCTCGTTCAGAATGCGTTCCATCTTCTTCATCCGGACGGCGGCGCGGCAGGCCCGGGCGGCGTGGTCGATGAAGTCTACGGGAGCTCCGAAGAACGAGATGATGGCGTCTCCCTCGTACTTGTCGATGGTTCCCCGCTGATCGAGGATGATATTGCTCATCTCGGTCAAATACGCGTTGAGAAGCTTGACTAGATCCTCCGGTTCCATCTGCTCGGAAATGGTGGAGAAACCCTTTACGTCGGTAAAGATCGCCGTTAGGTGCTTCTTTTGGCCTCCCAAGGCCAGCTTTGAGGGGTCCGAGAGCACTTCGTTCATAACGTCCGCCGAGAGGTAGTGGGAGAAGGCGTTCCGGATGTGCGCCCGCTCCCTGGCGGTCTCGATAAACTTGACGGTCGTAATGGCGATGACGGTAAAGAACATCGCCGCCGCCGGGGTAAGCATCGGTAAGAACTGCCCGGTGGTGACAAAAAATGCCGACGCCGCCGCCAGGAAAACGACAACCAGGGCGAAGCCGATGAGGCTCGTTGCCAGCGGTGGCAGGTTCCGGATGATCAGAGCCACCAGAATCGATAGAAGCACGGCGAGCAGGATCGAGTACCAGAGGGGCAATTTGTCCAGGTAACGGTCTTGGAGGATGGTGTTCAGAATGGCGGCGTGGGTGCCGACGTTCATGTACTCCTCTTCGAAGGGGTTTACCCCGATATCGGTGGTTCCCGTGCCTGTAAAGCCGACAAAGGCGTAGGCGCCGGGTATCGTCTCCTCCAACCGTCCCCGGGAGCTCATCAGGCTGTCGTAGACCTCCCGGGTGGCGCCGAAGTTCCTCGGTACCTCGGCCTGGATCGCCCGATACTCCGCCGTGAGCTCTTCCGGTAGCTCCGGTTGCGAGAGAATTGCCTCCAGATCCGCGAGGATGGCTTCCTCGGCGTCCCCGTTGAGAAAGATGCCAATCTCCTCGAAGAAGTACCGTCGCGCCTGAATGTACTCCTCCATTCGCGACGGGTCGTCTCCCTCGAGGATGTCCGCCTTGACTCCTTCGGCGTAGCGATAGACTCCCATGATGTCCGCAGGGTCCTCGGCGCTCGGGGGGGCGTAGTAGCTCAAGTAGCCCGCGGGCTCCATTATCTCGAGGTTTTCGATCAACCTGAATTCGAGCTCCTGGTTGAGCACCAGCTCGTAGAAGGAAAAATGCTCGAAGCTCTCGTCGAAGGTCGCCCGGGGCCAGTTGATCAGCATCCGCTGGTCTTCGGTCAGGGGAATGGTGACGTTTCGGGGCTCCGATTCGCCGGGAAAGAGCGCATCCTCGAGCACCAGGCGGCGGGGATACGCGATAACTCGCGGTTCCCCGAGGAGGTCCAGCGCCGGGGCAAAGGCGAGTTGGGGAAAGTATTCGTCATCCTGCTCGACGATCAGTTCGATACGGCGGCGGACCCCGTCGGGGTCGATAATGACGTTCGGAAAGCCCGCGCCGGCTGCGTACCGGCTGACGGTGAGGATCGCCGGCCGAATACCCTCTGCCTTCCGGTAGACGGGCCCCTCGGTTCGCTTCTCCACCCCAGGGATGGTAAAGTTCTCCTTGGCGAACTCCTTGAGCTCTTCCGGAACAAGGGGGTCGTCTTCGTTGAGCATGTTGACCGTATAATAGGCCCTGCCGTTCAACCGGGCGGTCCGGCCGAAGTAGGTGTCGTTGTCCCGGGCGATGTTCCGGACTTCCTGGAGGAGGTACTCCTGGGATTGGCGGGTTAACCCGGTCAGGTCCTGGACGAACTCCAGGGCGTCTTGGGTGCCTATTTGGCCCTGAGCCAGGGCGGTAAAGAGGTCCTCCACGTTCTGTGCGATAAAGGAAAACTCCTGTTCGAAGGCCTGGGGAATCTCCTCGTCGAGCATCTCCGCGTTCACGCCGAGGGGACTCTGCTCGACGTACTCGATGTCCAAGCTGACGAACCCGACGTCGAACTCCCGGAGAATAATCAGGCCGTTGGCCACGATATCCCGGCTCCAGGGCCAGACTCCGACGTTTACGATGGCGTCTTCGTCGATGTTCAGCAACAGGATATCCTCGTGTTCCGGCACGGCGGGTTTAACCCTCAAGAGGGCGTCGTATAGCTGTGCCTCGAAGGTCTCGTAGTCCTCGAGGAGATTAAGCAACGAGAAGAGCCCCGCTACCATGAGGGGAATCAGCAGTACGATGACGATTTTCCGGTTCATGGTTCGTAAGTATAGTTCATTGGTCGGAAAGAGCGCTACAATTGTCACCATGTCACGTCTTGCCCACGGCCGCGGTTTTCTCGCGGCATTCATTCTGATTCTGCTGCTTACGCCTCCTGCCTTTTCCATAGACTTCGGAATCATCGTCGAGAACGAAACCTCGGGTACCTTCGTCGCCGAAGAAGACCCGGAGATCGACCAGCAAAACGACGTCCGGCTCTTCGTTCAACAGAGCCTCACCGAAGACATCGAAGCGCTCCTGCGCCTGCGGTATCGATACACCGACGAAGACCCACTCTTTTGGGACGTCGATACCGCGGCGATTCAGGGGGTGGCGCCGGCAAGGGAGGGTGGCTCCGCCGTCGATCTGGCCCTCGGCCGAACCACCATCCGCGACTTCTCCGGTGCCCTTCTGTCGGAGCAGGCGGACCTGATTCGCTGGGGTATCCTCCGGCCGAACATCACGGTAACCGCGGAAGCCGCCTACCTCGGTCTCCGGCGCAACGAGAGCACCGACATCGTTCTTTCGACGGCGGATCTTGAGGATGTCGCCGAGGAGGTCTTCTTTGCCCCGCCCCGGGGATTCCTGGGGGTCGAAGTGGGTTTTCCTGAGCAGTTGGGGCGGCAGAACCTGACCCTCGGCGCTCTCTATCAACACGACTTTCGCGGCGACGGGGCGACTCCGATCAACACCGGTTATCTCGGCGCCGGACTCGCCGGCCCCCTCTCTCGGTTTCTCTTCTACGACCTTTTCGGCTACTTCGCCACCGGATTCGTCGAAGACGACGCCGGGGGGCGGGATCTCCTCGCCGCGTGGTACACCGGCGGTGGCATTCTGTTCTTCGCCGAAGAGGCGCTCTTCTCCCGGATCCAATCCCGGTTCGTCTACGCCTCGGGGGATGCCGACTATCAGTCTCCCGTCGGAGGCAACACCTCGGGTCTTGGAACCGGTTTCCCGGCGTTGTCGAGCCCGAGTCTGGGGGAAGTTGTCTCTCCCCGGCTTTCGAACCTCGCCGGGGGCTCCTTCTCCTACTCCTTCAAGCCCCTCTCTGAGAGTGGCGGCGCCTGGTCGGAGCTACAGGTGGCGGCAACCGGTTGGGCCTTCTTTCGACCGACTTCGGGCCCCGTGGCCGTGGCCGGAACGAGCCCCGGGGGCTCGGACTCCTTTCTCGGCTGGGAAGCGGACCTTGCACTTCGCTTCCGACCCTTCTCGGACCTAGCGCTCTCTCTGTCCGGGGGCTATTTCCGCCGGGCGGAGAACGACGCCTGGATTTCCGAGGCCCCCGAATGGCAGGCGGTGGCGAAGTTTTTCGCCGCCCTATCACTATAAATGAGACATTTTCCTTGATATCTCGGCAGGGCGCGGTATATTTCCGAGTGGAGGACTTGACTATGAGGCGCCTGTTACTTGTTCTGACTTTAGTATTTACGATTACTACGGTTTCCGTTGCCGTCGAGGCCCGGGTTCGATCGGTTAACGGAGTTGTTTCGGTGATGATAGAGGACGGTAGCTGGGAACAGGCCACCGAAGGAATGCTTCTTGATGCGGGCTCTGTCATCTCGACAGGCTTTGGCTCTACGGCGTCTATCGAGATGGGGGACTCGACGTTAATCGTCAGCCCGGTATCCCGTCTTACGGTCGAAGAGCTGACTCAAGTCAACGGTACCGTCTCGACCCAACTCTTTCTGCATCTCGGACGGGTCCGAGCGGAAGTCAATTCCGCCGACGGCCTAAAGAACAGTTTTCGGCTGCGAAGCACCGCTTCCACGGCATCCGTGCGCGGTACCGAGTTCGAGTACGATGGTACGAACCTCTACGTAGATGAGGGTGACGTCGCGCTTACCAACCTGATCGGGCAGGCACATAGCGTCCGAGAGGGGCAACAGAGCAGCGCCTATCGGTTCGATCCGATCGAATCCGTCACCGCCCGTTTTGAGGAGCGGTCCACGGCGGACATGTCCGTCGATCCTCTACTAAACTAGCGCCTCCTGGCGACCCTACCATTTTTTGTTGGAGCTCCGTTGTAGCAGAGAACTACGGCGGAGCTCGTCTTTTCTTTTACCCGTAGTGCTGATAACCTTCCCCCGGTGAGAATCAAGACGAAGCTCCGAAACCAGTGCGCCCGGGCGCTGGCCCAGTCGATGTCCGTCAAGGGGATGGTCTCTCTTGTTCGTCGTCTGCTTCCAAACTACGACGTCCACGACAGAAGTGGGTTTCCGCAGAGCGTACCCATTCCCAATCAAGAGGCTGCGATTCAGATCGTCAGCGATACGGTCGAAGCCGAGCTTTTCTTGACCTTCGTGGCCCTCTTGGTGGAGGTCGAGCAAAAGGGGTTCATCGGGCGCAAGTACAGCTTCCCGGGGCTCGGGGAGATTGTCCGGGGTGTCGAAGAGATGGGATACGCCTTCGACAAGCAATCGGGAACCTTCGTCGAGAACCAAGGGCAGCGGACCACCCGAAACTGGGGGGTTCTTCGGGACGGGGAATACCATGTCTTTACCTTTCTCTCCATCGACGTGGTGGGGAACTCGGATATGGTCCGTTCCCACTCGGAGGAGCAGATGGCACGAATCTACGATGATATTCGCTATTTCGTGGACGACAGCGTTCTGGCCCGGAACGGGCGCCTTTGGTCCTGGGAGGGCGACGGCGGAGTTGCCGCCTTTTACCAAGAGGACAGTGTGGGCGCGGCGGTCTATTCGGGGATAGAGATTCTTCACGAGCTTCTGCTCTACAACGCAATCGCCTCGGATCTACAGAAACCGGTCCGACTCAGGATTACCTGTCACACCGGGCAGTGCGAGTACCGAAAGAGCTTTCGGAAAATGGACAGTCAGGTCGTTAAGCGGCTCCGGGAAGTGGACGCGAAGTATGCGGCACCGGATTCGGTTACCATAACCCCTGCGGCGTACACCGCCCTCGATCCGCTTATTTCGAGTATGTTCCTTCCCCCGGCGGCTTCGAAGGACGTCTATCAATACGCCGTCGGAATGGCCTAAACGGTGAACCTTTATCTTTTCTCCCGGGGTGCCGTCGTGCCGCCGGCACTGGAAGCAGTTCAACGGAGCCGCACCTTCCACTTGGTAGCCGAGGACCTTTCGACGGCCGATTGGCATACGATACCCCAAGACGCCTACGTCTACGTTTCTCTCCAAGGGGTCGAGCCCGCCGACGAGAAGGGGCTTCTGGATACGCTGTGCAAGACGCTCGGCGGTCGCTTCGGCGTGATCGACCCAGAACGCAGAATCGAGGACCCGGTGGTCTTCTTGGCTAGGGGCGCGAAGGACTACCTGGGTCCGGAGATCGTCGATAAGAAGCTCCCGACGAAGCGGTTCGCGGACCTTCTCGACCCGATCGAGGCCAAGGCGCCTCGCCCCGAAGACGCCCCGGGGCTTACGCTCTACAAGCCGAGCGGCTGGGCGGACGTCTCGGCAGGTTCCGAATACACCTTCGGGATGCTCTACGCCCACCTCGACGAATCGACGATCCGGCGGGAGACGCTGAGCTCCCAGCGGCTGGAGAAAACCATCCGACGTTTTCGCGAGCTTCTCCAACAGCACGTGGAGCCCTTCGGAGGCAAAATCTGGATTTGGCGGGACTCCGGTGGCTTGGTGCTCTTTCCCTTCGATGGATCGACCTCCGCCGGGATTGTCCCGGCGCTTCGGATGCACCTGAACCGGCGGCTGATATCGGTCGAGGAGTTCGGGACGAGTAACGAGGTCTCCTTCCGATTGGTCCACCACATCGGTTCGACGGAGTACCGTCCCCGGGGACGGACGGAAAACGTGGTATCCGACGCGGTAAACATTATTTTTCACATTGGGGATCGATACGCGCTGCCGGGAAGTATGCTTGCCACCGACACGTCGATGCATTTTGCCACACCGAAGCTGCGTAAGCTCTTCCAGCTCCTGGATACCTTCGAGGGACGTCGCATCTTCCGCCCCGCATTCTGAATCATCACGATAGTATTGTGAATTTCTCTAATATCGTTGTATAGTAGGGGTATGACTTCGGAATTCGCCCCGGAGCATGCGACCGCAATGGGGCGCGACTCCCGTTTTCGCGTTACCGTCGCCGAGGATAACCTCAGCGCCATGGCCGATTTTCTGCCGGCTCGGGGTGACGGGGAGCCACTGGCTCGGGAGTACATCGAAAAGATCCTCTCCTCGAACGGCGTTCTCTCCGGCGTCGACTGGCAGGTTGTCGAAGACGCCATCGAAGAGTGCAACCGCAGCGGCCAGGCTCGTCTGGGCGTTATCGTTGCCCGGGGCCGTCCCCCGGTTCGACTGAACCCCCGGCACTTGGTTCTCCAGCCGAAGTTTGCGCCCCGAGATAACCCCGACGTACCGGTGGAGAAGGGCGGGCGGATTGACCACCGCGCTCCGCGGAGACTGCCGATCGTGATGGCCGGGGAGACGATAGCCCGGGAAGAGCCGGAGATGCCGGGGATCGACGGGATTGCCATCGACGGATCGCCGATCCCCCACGGGCGGCGGGAGATTATGTTGCTGAAGCCCGGGGAGAATACCGCCCGGAAGGACGACAAGGTCGTCGCGACCAAGAGCGGAATGGTGATCCTAAAAGGCGAAGAGTTTCGGGTCGAAGAGAACCTCCAGATCGAGGGTGATGTCGACTATCACACCGGGAGCATCACCTTCCCGGGAAACCTCACCCTCGCCGGCACCATCCACGACGGGTTTCGACTCTGGATCGGGGGCTCCATCGTGGCCAAAGGAGTCATCGACGCCCACGAGGTGTTTTGCCGGAAGGACCTTATGGCCAAAGACGGCATCATCGGTAGGCAGCGTGCCCTCGTTCGAGTGGCCGGTCGTGTCCGGGCGAAGTACGTCGAGAACTGCACCGTGGAGTCGAAGTCGAGTGTCTACGTCCAGGCGACGGTATTCAACTCCCACATCTTTACCCTCGACCGCCTTGTCATGGCGGAGAAGGGAAAGCTGATCGGAGGGCAGGTGCGCTGCGCCCACGGTGTGGTAACCGACGAGATCGGCAACGAGGCCGGTGTGGCAACCGAAGTGATAACGGGAATCGATTTTATCGTCGAGCGCAAGCTTGCCGCCGCCAAGGAGAGGTTTCAGCAGCTCACCTTGGAGCTTCAGAACCTCGACAAGACCCTTGCCCAGACTCCCTCGGCTAAGCTGCAGAAGCGCCGGGCGTTGCTCTCCGACGCGGTCTACAAATACTCGGTGCTGATGAGCACCTTGGTGTCCAAGCTCGACCGAAACGAAGAAGCCCCGGTTATCGCCCGGAAAGCGGTCTACCCTGGAACCGTCGTCGAAATATGCCGGAGCTCCTTCCGGGTAGAAGAGCGCCGAGGCCCGACCCGGTTTCGGTTGGATCGGGAATCCGGCCGCGTTTTAGCCGAGGACTTCGCCGACACGGAAAAGGATCACCTCGAGACGGTCGAGCCCCCGAGGGACTCGCCGGAAGAGGGGTAGGCCCTCACACCGCGTTTCGGCTGGCGTTTACCGACGACGCGAGGGACTTTATCACGATCTTCCGGCAGACTTCCCGCTGTTTCTCCGCTTCCGGCCCGTCGACATCTTTCAGGCTCCGCAAGACGGCGAGGGCGTACTGTTGGATAACCAGAACCGGGCGTATCATCTCCTCCCGCATCGCGATCGAGTCGCGGCCCGTCGGGTCCTCGGCGAGAAGCTCGTCCATGCCGGAGACGCTCCGGAGCATCGTTTCGGTCTTTGTGGCCTCGTCGGTCAGGATCTTCCAGAACTCACCATAGTCTCGGTCCTTTCGGAGGAAGGCGGTAAGGGGAAAGTAGGTCTTCCTGAGGCTCTGCATGGCGTTATTGACCAGCGTCCGGAAGAAGAGCGATCGACGATAGAGCTCCCGAAGGTGCTCCTTCTCTCCGCCATCCCAAATGGCTTCGAGGCCCGTTCCAAGGCCGAAGTAGCCCGGAACGTTCTGCTTCATCTGGCTCCAGGCTCCGACGAAGGGGATTGCCCGGAGGTTATCCAGGGTAAGGCCTCCGGAGCTACTGCGGCTGGTCGGTCTGCTGGCGATGTTGGTCTCCCCGTAGTAGGTCAGGGGAGTCATCTCTTCGAGATAGTCGAGAAAGCGCGGGTGCTCCCGGAGCTCTTGGTAGCGGTTTCGGCCCGCCTTGGAGAGACGCGAGAGGGTTTCGATGTCGCTTTCGGTCAGGCGATTGTCGTTCCCCGACAGCAGGCGATTGGCGATTCCCGCGCTGACGAGCTGCTCGAGGTTGTAGCGGGCAAGCTCCCGGGTTCCGTACTTCGAGCTGACCGTCTGCCCCTGGACCGTCAGATGGATTTCGGTGCTCTCGATCTCTCGCCCGAGGCTGCGATAGAAGAGGTGGGTATTCCCCCCTCCCCGTGCCGGGGGCCCGCCACGACCGTCGAAGAAGACGGGCCGAACACCCCGGCTTCGGCAGAGGGTGGTAAGCCGACGCTTTGCCAGGAATATCTCCCAGTTGGCGGTGACGTAGCCGCCGTCCTTGGTGCCGTCGGAAAAGCCGAGCATGATGGTCTGGACCATACCCCGGGACGCGAGGTGCTCGCCGTAGATCGGGTGGTCGAAGAGTGTCGTCACGATCTGCTCCGCCTCGGCGAGGTCGCTAATCGTCTCGAAGAGCGGAACGACGTCGAGGATCAACCTCCCCTCGGTTGCAACCCGGGAAAGGAGCAGAACCTCGAGGACGTTTGCGGCGGACCGGGTGTTGCTGATGATGTAGCGGTGAACCCCCCGGGGGCCGTTCTTCCGCTGGAGTGTCTCCGCGGACCGGAGCGACTCCAGGGTGTCCCAGGCAATCCCGGTCGGTAACCGCTTTTCCGCCTCGGCCAAGGACTCCCTGCTCCCGAGTGCCTCGGTTACCGCAGCAAGCCTGCCGGCGGCGTCCATTCCCTCGTACTCCCCCTCTGTTCTCAGCCCCGCCGCCGTGAGCAATTGGGACACCACCTGGGTGTGAACCCGGCTGTCTTGCCGGAGGTCCATCGTCGCGAAGTGGAAGCCAAAGAGACGCACCTTGAGAATGATTTCCTCGAGGCGATCGGCGTAGAGAGCAAGGTGGTCCTTGTGGAGCCGTTGTTGAATCGAGGAGAGGTCGTCGATAAGCTCCTCCGGCGAGGCGTAGGGCGCTGTAGAATCCGCAAGCCGGAAGACAACACGGTCCAAGGATTCCAAGACGCCGGGAAACGTCAGACGGCGGCGAAGGTCTCGGAGATCCTTTTCGTAGAGGCGCAAGACGGTGGCCCGGAGGAGGTGACCAATCTCGAGGGTGAGGTCGGCGGTCACGAAGGGGTTGCCGTCTCGGTCCCCCCCGGGCCAGAAACCGAGCTCGACGATAGGGGGATGGTGAACCCGCTCCCGGGGATCCTGGAGAAAGGGAGCGAGGGCTTTGCGCTGAATACGGGGGATGGTTTCGTAGAAGACGTGCTCGATAAACCAGAGAAGGCTTCGAGCCTCGTCGAGAGGGGTCGGCTTCTCCCTGTTCTTGAAGCGCGTCTTTCCCATCTGGAGGAGGAGCTCGTAGATCGACTGCAGATCGTCGTGCTCTAGAGCGCCGGCGAGGTTGGAAATTATTCCGAGAACGTCGTCGGGGTAGAATTGCGTCGGGTGGGCCGTCAGGACGACGCGGACGCGGTAGTCTCCAAGCATCTGCCGGTACTCGGCGACCTTGTCCCCCCGAATAACCTGGTTGATGGTGTCCTTGAGGGAGCCGGCACCGTCGACGTCCTGGATCGACGGGAAGGCGGCATCCTCGACGGCGTCAAAGAGGACGACCTGTCGCTCCGCCAGTTGAAGGAAGCGGAAGAGCAGGTCGGTCGTCGTCGCTCCATCCGGAAGGTGGGCTCCTTCGAGAAAGAACTCTTCCACCAGCTCCCGGGGGGAGCGACCCCCTTCGAGACCAGCGGTAACGAAGTCGGAGAAGAGGGGGAGAAGAATGCCGGCGTTCCGGACCCGTTCGAAGGGGAGGCTCAGAAAGAGGGCGTTGTAGAGCTGGTATTTGAGGGCAACCTTCTCGTGAAAGGCAGAGTAATCCTTAATCATCCGGTCACGAATGTACCGAAGTCAGCGCCGCCGGGCCACTAGAATCCAGGCGGGCATCGAACCCGGCTCCCCGGGGGTAAAAACGCCGGGGGTCAGCTCCACCGAGGAGAAATGGGGCAAGACTGCCTCTTCTATCTCTGCCGCAGACCACTTCGGCGGTCCGCCGAAGCTGCGGGCACCTTCCCGTTTGGCAAAGAGTCCGTAGAAGAGACCGTCGGGTTCGAGAAGCTGCCGGATGCGTCGAAGGACGGCCTGCTGCTCTTCTCGGAAAGTAAACATGTGCAAGAAACCGCGGGTCGCAAGGTAGACGAGGGTTCCACCGGTTCCGCACCCGACGTCCAGTGCCGTCCCTCGCCGTACCGCATGTTGGTTTAGGACCTCCGGCAGGTTTCGGTCGTAGGGGCCGGGATCCCAGGGAACGTTGCCCCGGCGGTAGTAGCCTTCCCAGTATCCCCCGGCCAGGCTCATGCAGGCGAGAAGGTGGCTCGCCGTTCGGAGGGCTCCACGGCGTCGACCCGTACTCGGAGTCGGTCCCCGAGGCGGTAGACGGTCTTGCCGCTTTTGTCGCTCAGGTCGTGCTGCTGCTTGTTGTAGGTCAACTCTTTCTGCGGAAGGTTTTCCAAGGGTACCAGTCCCTCAATACCGTACCGGGTGACCTCGACGAAAAGGCCGAAGGAGGTGACCCCGGAGACAATTCCGGCGTAGGTCTGGCCGATCTTCTGAGCGAGGAACTCGAGGGACTTGAGCTTCGCGTACTCCCGCTCTGCCTTGGTCGCCGAGATCTCCGCCTCAGTCGAGTGGGCGCATATTTGGTCGAGGGTCTTCGAGAGGCTGTCGGTCTGTTTGGGCTTCCCGTGGGCCTGGTAGCGCTTGAGGAGCCGGTGGACCACCAAGTCGGGATACCGGCGGATCGGCGAGGTAAAGTGGGTGTACTCGTCGAAGGCCAGGCCGAAATGGCCCCGATTATCGGTGTCGTACTGCGCCTTCGTCATCGTGTAGAGGGCGACCCGCTCGAGAAAGGGGCCGTACTCCCCGCCGCTGACGAAGGACAAGAGGCGGCGGTAGTCGTCGGGGACTACCGGGTCCGAGACCCGGAACGGAATACCGAGGGTTTCGAGGATCGAGAGCAGGGAGCTGAACTCGTCCTCCTTGGGCCGGTCGTGAACCCGGTAGACGAATGGTAGGTCCATCTTCCAGGACTGCTTGAGCTGAGAGATGCGCCGGGCGACCACCCGGTTGGCAAGGAGCATGAACTCTTCCACCAGGCGCATCGACGGTAGGCGAACCTCCGGCTTTATGCGGCGGGGAACACCTTCTTCGTCGAGGACGATCTGCTTCTGAGCGATATCGAAGTCGATGCTGCCCTCTTCTTGGCGAAGCTTCATGAGGACCTGGCTGAGGGCCGCAAGAAGATGGAGCTCCTGTTGATGCCGCCCGGTCTTCTTGCCCGAGAGCACGTCCGCCGCTTCCTGGTAGGTCATCCGGGCCTTGCTTCGGATAACACTCTCTACGATTTCCGAAGAGCGAACCTGGCCGAGGCCCGTCACGTTCATAAAGACGGTATAGGCCAGGCGATCCTCGTTGGGGACAAGACTGCAGATTCCGTTGGAGAGCTCCTCCGGGAGCATAGGGACGACGCTGTCGATAAGGTAGACCGAGGTCCCTCGCTCCTCCGCCTCGGCATCGAGGGCGGAGCCCTCGGGGACAAAGTGACTGACGTCGGCGATATGGACCCCGACGCGAAAGCCCCCCTCTTCGAGGACCTCGATCGAGAGGGCGTCGTCGTAGTCCCGGGCACTCTCGGGGTCGATGGTAAAGACCGTGAGGTCCCGGAGATCCCGACGCCGGGGAAGCTGGTCGGCAATCTTCTGCTTGGCCGCATCCGAGGCTTCTTTGAGTACATCCTGGGGAAAGCTCTGAGAGAGGCCGTAGGAGGCGGCGACCGCCTTCGCGTCGATGTCGCTCTCGTCTTGGCTTCCGAGGATCTCGACGACTCTTCCCTGGGGGGTGCTATCTCGGCTCTCCCACTCGACGAGTTGAGAGACGACGACGTGTCCGTTCTTGATCTTCCGGTGGAAACCGGTCTCTTTGAGAGAGGACTTCGGGACAAAGAGCTCCGAGAGAAGGCGCTCGTTCTCGGGGTAGACGACGCCACCGGCCCGGGTCTTCTTAAAGACGCCGACGATCGGCTCCTCCGACCGGGCCACGACGGAGACCACCCGGCCGGACGGCTTGCCCTTTCCCCGGGAGGAGAGGAGCTCGACCTCCGCCGTGTCACCGTCCATGGCGGTGCCGAGGTTGTCGTAGCTGACGAAGATGTCGGGACCCGAGTCCTGGGTTACAAAACCGAATCCGCGACTGGTAATTGATACCGTTCCCTGGAGGGACTTTTTCTTTGAGGGGGCTTTACTTCTATTGGACATTTTCTATACCGTACAATGTACCCATGGCAAGACGTTCATACAAACCTCGACGTTCTTCTTCTAGAAAACGGAGAAACAAATCCAACGACCCGATGCGGTCTTACATGCCGCCCAAGCCGCCGGAACGCGAATACGGGCCGTGTCCCCTCTCCGGGGAGCCCATCGAGCACGTTCTCTCCGCGATGCAGGACCCGGAGACCGGGCGTCCGGCAATTATGGAGCCAACCATCGAACGAATTGCCCGAAACGAAGAGCTCGGGGAGAACGAGCGGCTCTGCTACATCGGTGACGGCAACTTCGGTGTCGTCTACGAAGAACGAAGGGGCAAGAACACTATCGTCGAAATTCGACGAAGAATCGAGTACGAAAACCGCAACGATAAGGCCGATTGGCGGAAAGAGCTGAGTCCCGGCATCTCCCGGGACTACATTCCGGAGCCCCGACCCTTGAGCGAGCTCTACAGCCAAGAAGAACTGTTGAGCTTTCCCAAGTTCACCCGGGCCGGGTCGTACTACGTCCCGCGAAGCGGCTAAGACCGAAGCTACCTCATCTTCGTACGGAACCGAGCCTTCGCAATGTCGCAGGCGATACGGATCTGATCCTCTACGTCCTTCCGAGCCTGCACCTCGATAAGTCCGCGGCTGGGTGACACTCCAACCGCGAAGATATCGGGAATCGCCTTGAGGCCCTTCTCGATTACCTGACCCTTCTCGGCGGTTAGTCCGTCTACGATGTATGCGTAACGCTTTCCTCGGGGCATCGCTCAGGAGCATACCCATCGGCGTCTTCCTGCGCAACGGCTTCCATCACCCTAGAGTATAAGCCGCAGTCCGAGGTAGGCGTGGCCGTCGAGGGTGAACTGGGGAAAGAAGATAATGTTACCGGAGACTTCGCTCATCAGTTCGAGGCGATCTCGGAGGGAGTACCGAATACCGACGGGGACCCGAATCCCGAGCCCTACGGAGGGATCCGTCTGGTCTCGTTCCATTTCGTAGCCCCGGTTGCTGTCGTCGTTGTAGACCTCGGCCACGCCACCGGCTCCGAGGTACCAGCGTACATCCGACGGGAGGAGCTGTCGCCAGAGCCAAACATCGACAAAGATCGATAGGTGACGGTCGAGGGACCAGCCGATGAGGAGCGAAAGCCGGTCTTCGACGACCAACGAAAGACCGGTCGGGTCCCCGGCGGCGACCCCGACGGCAACCTGTGCCTCGCTTGTTTCGGGGGCCGCGACAAGGAGGAGGGCGATTAACGCCGCCAGAAGGAAGAACCAGTTTCTCACGTGGGGTAGTGTTTCGCTTCTTTTGAGAAACATCAACTGGTCCCTGCTTGACCGAAGGCGACAGGCCCCGTAGCTTTTTGCCGTGGCGATACGGCGAACTCTCTACCTGGCATTACTCGGGCTTTTGGCCTTACCCCTTGCCCAGGAGGCCCCGGCCCAAGCTCCGGACCAGGCCTCGGACCAGACGGTTTCCACCCTTATCGTGCCGATCCAGGGGAACATCGAACCTCCTTTGGTGGCTTTTCTGCGTCGCAGCGTGGAAGAGGCGAAGGCGGCGGGGGTCGAGACGATTATCTTTGACGTCGATACCTTCGGCGGCCGGGTGGATTCGGCGCTCCAGATTACGACGCTGATCGGATCCCTTAACGATATCCAGACCGTCTCCTACGTTACCCTGAGCCCCGAGGGGTCTGGGGTTAGCTGGTCCGCCGGGGCCCTTATCTCCTTTGCGACGGACGCCATCTACATGGCTCCGGGGACGTCTATGGGCGCCGCCGCCCCGGTTATCGCCGCCCCGGGGAGCGAACCAGAGGCGGCGAGCGAAAAGACCGTCAGCGCGGTTCGGACGCAGATGGCAGCCCTCGCGGAAAAGAACGGCCACCCCAAGGGGGTAGCCCTGGCGATGGTCGATACTGCGGTCGAGCTGGTCGAAATCAGCCGAAACGGCGAGATCGACACGATAACCAGGACCGAGCTCGACGCGATCCCCGAGGAGGAGCGGGATGCCCAGGGAATCGAGATCGGGCCTGTCGTCTCTCCGGAAGGGAAACTCTTGTCGCTTACCGCCGGGGAGATGGAACGGTATGGGGTCTCTTCCGGGACGGTGTCGAGCTTTTCCGAGCTCTACGAGCTTCGCGGCATCAACGCGGCGGAGGTAAGCCGTCTCGAGCCGGACTCGGCGGACCAGCTGGTCGCCTTTCTTACCGGCGGCGCGGTCACCAGTCTTCTGGTGTTGGTCGGGTTGGTCGCCCTGTTTCTGGAGGTGACGAGCCCCGGTTTCGGCATTCCCGGCGCGGTGGCGGTCGTGGCCTTCGCGACCCTCTTTACCGCCAACTCGCTTCTCGGCCGAGTAGGCTCGGTGGAGCTGCTTCTCTTTGTCGTCGGCGTCGTGCTCCTGGTCTTGGAGCTCTTCGTTATTCCCGGATTCGGCGTAGCCGGAATCTCGGGATTCGTCGCGATCGGTCTCTCCTTAATCCTGTCGCTCCAGACCTTCGTTGTTCCTTCGGTTCCCTGGGAATGGGAGCAGTTCCACCGGAATCTCCTCCTCGTTGGGATAAACGCCGTCGTCGCCCTGGTCGGTTTCTTTGCCCTGGCGAACGCCCTCGGACGCTCTCGGCTGTTTCGAAACCTTACCCTCTTCTCGACCCAGGAGGCCACCGAGGGGTTCGTGGCCCAGGATGTCTCTTCGGCGCCCCGCCTGATCGGTCGGGAAGGAACGGCCATGACCACCCTTCGCCCGGTCGGTAAGGGCCGTTTCGACGGCGAGGTTATGGTCGTCGAGAGTCAAGGGGAGTACCTTGCCGCCGGGGCGGCGATCCGCATTATTGCCGTCGACGGAAATAGAGTGGTCGTTACGGGGGTACCATGAGCGTCTGGGAAGGACTGGCTCTCTTGGGGGCCGGGCTCTTGGGGATAATTGTCGAGATCTTTGTCCCTGCCGGAGGGCTTATCGGCATTGCCGGCGGTGGAGCCATCGTCGCCGCGATCATCCTTAGCTATTCTCAAGGCGGAACCTCCGCCGGTATCATTGTTCTCGCGGCGGCGCTGGTTCTTACCCCGGTGACTATCATCGTCGCCTTTAAGCTGTTCCCGGCGACTCCGCTGGGAAAACGGTTTATCCTAGGGACGAGCCTTGGATCGGGGGACGACGAGGGGGAAGAGGGCCCGTCCGGAGAGGGGCGGGTTCAGGTCGGAGACCTGGGCCGGGCGGAAACGGTGCTCAAGCCCACCGGTGTTGCGACCATTCGGGGGGGCCGGTACAGCGTTCTGACACAGGGGGAGTATCTGAGCGCGGGGACAACGATCGAAGTGGTTAGAGTCGAAGGAAATCGAATTTTGGTTCGGGAGGCGTAAGCGGTGGAAGTATTGATTCTCTACGTCCTGGTGGCAATTGTCGCCCTGGGACTTCTCTTCTTGTTCTTGAAGTTCTTCGGGCTCTGGTTTCGGGCTCTGCTCTCCGGGGCACCGGTCGGAATTCTCCGTTTGGTTGGCATGTGGCTCCGAAAGGTCGACCCCGGAACCATCGTCGATTCCCGCATTATCTTGGCGAAGGCGGGAATTCCCGTGGACTCGGAGATGCTGGAAACTCACTACCTTGCCCGGGGGGACGTCCGCCGGGTAAGCCAAGCCCTGGTTGCGGCGAACAAAGCCGCGATTCCGCTTCCCTTTCAACGGGCGGCGGCGATCGATCTTGCCGGACGTGACGTTCTCGAGGCAGTGAAGACCAGTGTAAACCCGAAGGTTATCGACTGCCCGGACCCTGAGAAGGGAAAGCAGGCGATCGAAGCGGTGGCGAAGGACGGTATCCAGCTTAAGGTGAAGGCCCGGGTCACCGTCCGGGCCAACATCGAGCGTCTCGTCGGCGGAGCGATCGAAGAAACAATAATCGCCCGGGTCGGAGAGGGTATCGTAACCACGATCGGCTCCTCGGAAACCTACAAGGCCGTTCTGGAGAACCCGGATACCATCTCCCAACGGGTACTGGAAAAGGGGCTCGACGCCGGGACCGCCTTCGAGATCCTCTCGATCGACATTGCCGACATCGACGTCGGGGAGAACATCGGCGCCAAGCTCCAGGCGGATCAGGCGGAGGCCGACAAGCGACGCTTCCAGGCGGAGGCGGAAAAGCGCCGCGCCGCGGCCCAGGCCCGGGAGCAGGAGATGGTCGCCGAGGTGCAGGAAAACCGAGCAAAGGTCGTTCTTGCCGAGGCGGAGATTCCCAAGGCGATCGCGGAGGCTTTCCGGAGCGGCAATCTCGGCGTTATGGACTACTACCGACTGCGCAATATACAGGCGGACACCGGCATGCGGGAGAGCATCGGAGGCGAGTCGGACCGCGGAAGTGGTCGTGAGGACCGGGAGGAATAGTGGAGGGGGTGATAGACCTTATTACCGGCGCTTTCGTCGCCCTCGTGCCGCTTCTCTTCTTACTGCTCCGTCGCCGTCGCGCGGCGGCCCAGCGGCAAAAGCTTCCACAGGAAGGGGGCGCCGGGTCCGGCGGAGGTGGCGAGGCAGAGACGGCTGGGGCCGTCGTTGGTGGCGCAGGCCCAGACCCGGTCTCAGGCGGCGGTTTTGTTCCCGGCCCGGGCCCCGGAAAGGCGGCTTCCGGCGGGTCAGGCGTCCCCGGCGGATCCCCGGCGGGGAGCACCACCGGGGCAGGGGCGGCGGCCCCGGCGGCCGCCTCCGCCTCTCGGGCGGCTACATCGGCCTCCAAGTCGACCCCAGCGGATCGCGGACGACCTTCCGGATCCACGGTGTGGCACCGGATAAACCGGCTCTCGCCGGCCCGCCGGGCGATCGTCACCTCAGAGATTATCTCGAAGCCGCCGGCTCTCCGGGGTGAGCAGCCATGGGCCTAGGTATCCTTCTTGTTGTCGCTTTTCTCCTGTCCGGGTGTTCGCCGGAAGTACCGATCGTCTCGGTCGACTATCAGGAATCGGTGTCGCGTTTTCGGGAAGGGGTCGCAACCCTCGCTGTCTCGAGTCGTCACATCGGAGAAGAATGGACCGCCGCGGCCGACAGGGCTCTCGCGGTTCCCACCAGGGCGGTTCTTCCCTTTTTCGAGGACCTTGCCTTCGAACCGACGGCTCCTCGGGCAATGGCCTTCGAGTTTCAGGCGGTTCGAGGGCACGGACTGACCATCCGGGGAGACGACGGGGTCCTGCTGGAGCTCTTCCGCAGGTCCGAGGGCGAAACCCGTGGTCGGCAGGTCTCCGAGACAGGAGACGAAACAGGGGGGAGATCCGGGCTGACGCTCGTTGCGGAGCGACTGCCGGGTCAGGGGGCGCTCTACCACGAGCCCCGGGAGCACGGTAGCTATGTGCTCTTGGTCCAGGCCAGGCCCCTAGACGCGGCGGCGCTTCGGTTGAGTGTGACTACCGAGCCGCTTTTGGAATGGCCGGTGGAGGGGACCGACCCGGGGGATATCTGGAGTGTCTTCGGCGATTCTCGGGACGGAGGCCGAAGGGTCCATCACGGTATCGATATTTTTGCCCCTCTGGGTACCAACATCTATGCCGCTTCGACGTCTACGGTTCGGCGCGCCGGGACACGAGACCGCGGTGGAAAGATCGTTACGCTTTACGACGAGGCCCGAGACATCTTTCTCTACTACGCCCACTTGGACGAGCACCGCACCGAAGGGGGGATTACCGTCGGTCCTGGGGATCTCATTGGCACCGTTGGGAATACGGGAAACGCCTTTACGACGCCTCCCCACCTTCACCTTGGCATCTACGATGCAAATTGGCGTCGGCCTCTCGATCCGTGGTATTTCTTTGTCCCGGTGCGGCGGGTCGAGCGATTACCGCAGGTAGCCGTGTCGGAACTCGGTGGCTGGGTCCGAGTCGCCGAAGAGTCGCCGGCGGTACACGCGCATCCCGATTTCGTAGGGGGCGTCGTTCCCTCGCCGGCACGGTTCGACGCCCGGGGCAACCCCGTGGACACTTCGTATCGGCCGCCGCGGATTCTCGCTCGGGGGCCCAGAGTTGCGGGTACGCCGTCGTTTAGAGAGGGGCTGAGGGTGCAGGGGACCCACGGGGCGTTTGTGCGGGTGGAAGTGTCGCCGGGAGAGGTCGGCTACGTCGCAGGGTCGGCTGTCGCTACGCTCTCCGCTCCTGTGGAGGAGCTCGTTCTCGACCAGGAGACGGCGGTGCGAATGCTTCCCGAAAGTTCCTCCGATCTTCGGGGCACCATTCAGGCAAACACAACGGTGTCGGTCTTGGCGTACCGTGGCAGCTACGGCTTGGTCTCCTACCGAGGGCATTTTGGGTGGATACCCCTGGGGACAACGGACCTGCTTCCGGCAGGGTAGCCGCTACTCCGGCGCCGACTGGTCGAGTACCTGCCGCAACTGCTGGTAGTCGACTCCACCTATGAACCGAGCCATCGGCTTGCCGGAAATGTAGACGACTACCCCCGGGACGTCGAATACGAGGTAGCGACCCGCTGCACCGGGCATGCGGTCGAGGTCGACGTGGAGTACCTCCATGTCGGGGTATCGCTGCCCCAGGCGGCTAATTCGGGGTCGGAGTCGGTGGCAGAGGGAACAGTCGGCCCGGGTAAAATAGAGGAGAATCCGGTCCCAGGCGAGAACACTGTTTTCGATGTGGCGTACGGACTCTGCCTCTGTCATAGGTCCATACTACCTTCCGGAGCCGACTATCCACAAGGACACCCGAACGCCAGGCACCACGACGATAGTTGACGGGGGAGCCGTAGCCACGGTGTAATGGCAGCTTACCGATACGTACGAAGGAGAGCTCTATGGAACAACAGCGTTGCATGATAGTCGGCGTCGGACAGAAGATGGGTCAGGCGATATCCCGTGCCTTTGCTCAGGAAGGCTTCGATATGGTCTTGGCCTCCCGAAACCCTCGAAATCTTGAGCCTTACGCCGAAGAGGCCCAGAAGAACGGGGTTTCGGTCGAGACCGAAGAGATCGACGTAACCGACCCGGATAGCGTTGTCGCCTGCGTCGATAGGGTAATCGGTCGCGGGGGTGTCCCTGACGTCGTCGTCTACAACGTCGCGATCCTTGCTGAGGAGAAGCCGAGTGAATTGACTCCGGAGGGGCTCCTCGAGACATTGGACGCGAATCTCTTGGGGGCCGTGTCACTGACTCAGGCTATTCTTCCCAAGATGCGAGAACGCGGCTCGGGGACTATTCTCTACACCGGTGGTGGCTTCGGCATCGATCCCTCGACGACCTTTACCAGCCATTCCCTCGGGAAGGCCGCGCTTCGAAACTACGCTCTCGCGCTCCACAAGGAGTTGACCCCTGAGGGAATCCACGCCGGGACCATCACCATTACCCGCCCGGTTCGAGAGGGAACCGACTTCGACCCCGACGATATCGCCGCCCACTATGTGGTTCTCCACAAGGAGACGCCACCGGATTGGCGGTGGGAGATCCTACACAAATAGGGAAGCAGTCGAAACGAGATAATGGGCTCAATCGCTCGATCGGTACGCTTAGGCCGTCGCCATTGACCTCTGGTGGGTAAGGACGTAGCATGGCACCAGTGACTCGCTCCATGCTTTTCGCAGTGGCTCTGCTCCTCGGCTCAACCCATCTCCTCCCAGCTTTCGAGCCGGTCGTTGTGCCAAACGCCAGGCGGCTCGTTGTAGACTCTCTTGTCGATTTTGACGTCGAGATTCGAGGACGGGATGCCGACGCCATTCGCCTCGAGGTGGTTTCCAGCCGTCGCCGTGCAGAGGAGATTGTCTACGAAGAGCAGGATGGCACTCTCCGCATCCAACAGCAACGACGGAGAAGTCTCTGGCGCTTCTTGCCTCGACGTCTTCTCATCACGGTTCCCCCGGAGGTCTTCGTCGAAGTGAGGACCCTTACGGGGGATATTCGGCTCGACGGCGTGGTCGGGACGACCGTCTTGAGTACCTCCGCCGGGAATATCGAGGCTTCAAGAAGCCGGGGGCTCATGAACATCTCTACCGCCTCGGGGAGCGTCGATCTTAGCGGGGGCTTCGGAAGGACCTTCATCAGATCCTCCTCCGGCGATGTTCGAGTGAGCAACCGATCCGGGCGCTTCGTCGTCGAAACGGCCTCGGGCGACATCCGTCTCCGGGGTACCCGGGTCGAGGAAAACAGTAGCTTCGTATCGAGCGCCGGAAGCATCGAGCTGCGGCTGAGTAACCCCCGCTCCGAGGTCCGGGGGAACTTCGATTCAGGAACCGGAGAGCTGCACATCGATGGCGTGAATCTCGACGGCCCGATAACCGATCCTCAGGGGCTTATTCTTATTCTCGCGCGGACGGCTTCGGGCAGCTTGCGAATCTTTACGGGGCGTTAATGACGTATCAACAACCCTGTTGATTGAAGCGCGGGAAAAACTTGCGCAGTAATAAGACGGAATAGTGCGTCGCTACCGCTGTCGCAGCTGTGGAAAGACGATGGGTGACCAGACCGAGTCGATTCGCCAGGTCTGGCTCGGACTCTTGGACACACCCCCGGTCCGGTGGAAGAAGAAGCAATGGGGCACTACGGTACGGATTCCCGGCTTCGCCTGCCGGGATCTAAGGCTGATGTATCAACAGGGACGTTGATACGTCCCGCCCATTCACACAGAGAGCCTTTGTTGTTATCCCAGCCAACCTGAGGTAGATTTAGAGCTATGTTTGAAAGTCTCCGTCGTTTTGTCTTGTTGGGCTCACTTTGGGGTCTTGGCCTCCTCTGGGGAGCGCCCCTGGACGCCCAGAACGCCGGCATCGTCTACGCGGAAGGCGGAGATTTCAGCGTAATACGGCAACAGGAAGAACAGTACTTCAATGTGGGCCTGGACACTGTTCTTGGGCTGCCCCTAGAGATCGGGGATCTGCTCCAGACCGGCGACGGTACCTTTCTCGAGATCCAGACGACGGATAGCGGCGCAATCTTTAAGGTAGCCGAGAATACGAGCTTTCGGATCGACCACTCCGGCGACGACGGGAGCTCTCGATTAGACCTCGCCTACGGCCGGGTTCGGGCCAAGGTTGATGCCGTCGCCGCCGGTACCTTTTTAGAGATGAGGGGCCTGAGCGTCGTTGCGGGAGTCCGGGGAACCGACTTCGGATACGACCTTATCATTATTCCCGGGGGCACCGGAGAACCGGTTCTGCAGATCTACACCTTCGAAGGAAGCGTGGTTGTTGCCGAGGCGAGTCCTTCGGCGGCTTCGGGTGCTTCTCTCATCTCCGCGTCCTCCGCTCAAACGACAATTCAATCCGGCCAGATGATCGTCTTGCCTCTCTCGACGGTCGTCGCCGGTAATCTTCGAGAGGCGCTCGCGCAGCCGCCGTCGACTATCACAACCGAGGTGCGAGACTTTTGGGACGCTCATCCGTTTCGGTCGGCACCTGGAGACATTCAAAAGGCTGCCGAGTTGCCCCTTGGGGTCGCGACGCCGCCTGCCCCCGATACGGATACGCTCCGGATCGAGCCGCTCGAGCCGCTTCCACCCTTCGTCTTCGCCGCTCCGCCGATGGCGGTAGTAGAGATTATCGATACCCCGGTCGAAGAGGTCACGGCACAGGAAGCGGCGGAAACCGAAGCCGAAGAGCCCTCCGACGAAGACGGGCCGACCGGAGAGGGGTGGAAGCGTGCCGGGACCGGCGTCGCGATAATCGGTAGCGTCGTCGCTCTGACCGGGGTTGCGATGTACTACGCCTTGGATCTCGTTGACGTACCGGCGAGTTACGAACCCGCCGTGTCTCCGGGAGTAGCTATGATGATCGGTGGTGGCACTCTGGTTGTCGGCGGTCTCGGGGCGTACATTACCGGGGCGGTGTTGGCCGGCCGTTGAGGCGACGCGGCTTCACGTGATGAAACGCCCGGTGGCGTCCTCTACCTGACGAATTTCCGTCGTCGTCCGTTCTGAGATTTTCGAGACGTTCTCGGACCGGGCCGAAATTTCCTTCGTACTGTTCAGTACCGCTTCGAGGTCGCTCTTGATGCCGTCGCTGAGGGAGCGCAGCTCGGTGAAATGCCCGAGAATCGACTCGATGGCGTCTTTCATTTCCCGGGCGCCATCCCGAACCTGGACCGTTACGTCGCGGATCTGCGACAGTCCCTGAAGCACCTGCTGGCCCCCGGAATCCTGCTCCGAGAGGGCAGCCTGAACCTCGGCCTCAAGGTCGTTAACGTTGTCGACGAGCCCTTTGATCCGGTTGAAGGACTCCCGGGCGATCGACGCCGCCGAAACCATCCCGTTTATGGTCGAGGTCGTCTCCTTCAGCTGACTCTTGATGACCCTCGACTGGGTAGAGGAGTCCTCGGCGAGCTTACGGATCTCGTCGGCGACTACGGCAAAGCCTCGCCCTGCGTCGCCTGCGTGGGCCGCTTCGATTGCGGCGTTCATCGCGAGAAGGCTCGTTTGGGCTGCGATGTTGGCAATAAGGGTGTTTGCGTTCTCCAGCTGGCCGCTCTGCTCTGAGACGACTTGGGATTGCGTATCCATCGATTCGAGTTTCTCCGAACCGTCTTCGCTCGCACCGACGAGCTCTTGGACGCTCTCGTCCACCTTGTCGAGGTTACGCCGGATGGCGCTAATATTTGCTACCATCTCCTCTATGGACGCTGAGGATTCCTCGACGTTGGCCGCCTGGGTCGAGATGACCGAGTCGAGGGACTGAATGTTTCGCGTAATCTCCTCGACGGCGGTTACCGAGTCTTGGACGTTTTCCGCGTGGGTGTCCATCCGATGAAACAGACCGTCGACCTGGTCCACGATCGATCGAACCGCCTCGGCGGTTGTCGTCATCTCGGCCTCGAGCTGGTGGCCCGTCGTCCCGAGGCGGCCGGTCGATTCTTTGATTCCACCAACCAGGTCCTGCAGTGTGGCGACAAAACGATCGAAGTTATCCCCAAGACGGCCGACCTCGTCGCTGCTTCGGATATTCAGCCGTCGGGTAAGGTCGCCTCCCCCTTCGGCGATCTCGGCGACCATCGAAGAGAGGCGATTAATCGGGGTGCTTACGGCCCGCCGGGAGAAGCCGACGATGGCAGCGAGTGCCACGACCGCCGCGCCACCGAGTATCAGGTATATCAACCATTGATACCGCCGATCCCGGGCGAGAAGCTGGGTGTGGTCACTCACGATGGCAAAATGGCCGTCGACGGTGCCGGAGAAGTCTTCGATGGGAACGTAGGCGATCGAGTAGCCGTCGATTACGTCGACGACCAACTCGCGGGTCTCGGTTGCTCGGTCGACCAGCTCACCCCGAAGGAGGGTGTCGACGTCGATCCATTCGGCGGTAATCTCGGAAATCAAGCTGTTCCCGACACTGCCGCCGAAGAGTGTTTCTAGATCTTCTTCGAAGAAGAGGGAGCGCGCCTTCTCGGCGTTGACCAATACCACGATACCCGTCGACTCCTCGCCGGTGTCCAGAAAGGGGGCGACGTCCGTGCTGTCGTAGTAATTCTCCAGGGTCCCCTGAAAGGTTCCGTCGGCGATGACGGGAGCGATCCCTCGAACGACGAAACCGCCTCGCCCGAGCTCGATCGCCCGCAAGGGAGTCTGGGTCTCCTCGACGTCGAGGATCGTCTGTCGAAAGAACGATAGATCGTCCCCGGCTCGGTCGGTCCAGGTGCGGAAGAAGCT